>SVSV01000034.1 GCA_015064125.1 Oscillospiraceae bacterium | reverse complement strand
CTTACAAAAGGCATCCAGCGCACGCCGACATTGCAGGGCGGCATCGACAAAGGGCAAGGAAAGCTCGCGATTGAGATAATACCCACTCTCTGTGCCGTCCTCGTGCTTTTGGCGGTTTTCGGTGCAAAGCGCCGACATACGCGTAAGGCACGTGACAAAGCCGCCCAACGCCTCCTCCAGCCTCGCATCAGCCACGGGATCAATACGGGAAAGCACCCCTATAAAGGGGGCGGCATCAAGGGTGGCCGAATACATATCACGCGCGCGGTCAGGAAGATTATGCGCCTCGTCAACCAGGAAGGTGTAGACACCGCGCTCGCCCTCGCCCTCGTCAAAGAAGCGACGCAAATAAACGGCAGGATCAAACACGTAATTGTAATCGCAAATGATCAGCTCACAGTAAAGCGCGAGATCAAGTGAAAGCTCATAGGGGCAAAGACGGTGCTTGGCCGCCACCTCGGTGATGAGGGTGCGCGGATAGCCGTTGGCACGGGTCAGAAGCTCCTCAAGCGCCGTATCCACGCGGTCGTAATAGCCACGTGCATAAGGGCACTCGTCAGGGTTACAGCGTGATCGGTTGCCGCGCTTGCAGCCCCCTTCGTTCTGGCACATCTGGTCCTTGGCGTGCAGCACCACACAGCGGATCCTCGCCCCCGACTCAAAGAGCCTTGCGGCAGCGGCATAGGCCTCACGCCGCACGCTGGCCTTGGCGGTGAGATAAAAAATGCGCTCGCAGTACCCTGCCCCAAGCGCCTTGACGGCGGGATAGAGGGTAGACATGGTCTTGCCAATGCCCGTGGGGGCCTGGGCAAAGAGGCGCTTGCCGCGCCGTACCGTGCGAAAGACCCCCTCAGCGAGCTCACCTTGCCCCTGGCGCGGATTTTCATACGGAAAGCGCACCGCTTCGATCTCGGGCAAGGAAACACTCCTTCGTGTGACCTCAAGTCTGGCAAAAAAGGCCACACGCGAAAGAAGCCCCTCGTAAAACAAACGCAGCTCAGCCGCACTCATTTCGCTGTTGGTGTCGTGCACGGTATCCTTTTCGGCATCATATAGGCGCATGCGCAGGCAAATTTTTGAAAGATGGCGGCTTTCGCAAATAAAATGCGCGTAGCAGCGCAGCTGTGAATAGGCATCGTCGCGCGCGCCGTACCCACCCTGGCGGAGCTTGATCTCCTCAACGGTGATGCGCCCGTTTTCCTCGATCACGCCGTCAGCGCGCCCCGATACGGTAAAATAAATGCCCTCAAACAGGGTGGTGTTCTGTACGGGGACCTCGGCCTGATAGCTCTTGCCCTGCCTTGCTTGCAGGCGGCGGTGTGCCTCGCCCCCCTTTTGCATGGCGGCGAAGCGAGAGGGGCGACGCGCGTCAATGCTGCCGCTTTTGTGCGCCATTTGGCAAAGCTCACGCACCGACATTTCAATGGCCGCACACGCGGTATTATATCGCACGGTCACACCCCCCTTACACAAACGTTATCTATATAGATATATTTTAACATACCACTCCTTTAAAGTCAACGCCGCCACGGCAAAATTACCATTATTTTAGGGGTGGCGCGACGGGCACTTTTCACTTATAATAGTAGTATGAAGGATAAGGCGGTGATAGATATGGATTTTATACGAATCGGTACCAACAAATTAAAGATCATGCTCACACGCGAGGATGCCGCGCATTATGCCCTTTGCCCTGACACCGCCGATCACACAGACACCAAAACGCGGCGCGCCTTTCGCGCTATTTTAACCGATATCAAGGCCAAAACCGACTTTGATGCAGCCGAGGATAAGGTCTACATACAAATCTTTCCCTCGCGCGAGGGCGGGTGCGAGCTGTTCGTCACCAAAATGGGCATTGCGCTATCCCCGCGCTCGGGCACGGCAGGCAAGGCAGAGCGCGCACAAAAAAAACGGCGCGAGGTGATCTTTTACTTCACCGCGCTCGAAGAGCTTGTTGCAGTCTGCCGACGTCTTGCAGGCAGTAAATTCAAGGGGGAAAGCCGTGTGTGGCTTGACGACCTCGGGCGCTATTGGCTGCACCTTTTGGAAGAGGGCGACCCCTTAATGGCGCGCCACGATCACGCATGCCTTTTCGAATACGGCTATATGGAAAACCGCGACAACGCCGCACTGATGCTCCCCGAGCACGGCAAGATGCTTGCCGCAGAAAATGCCGTTGAAATTTTCAGCAAATTGTAAAAAGCATAGCCCTATATATTGCTTTTATCTGCCTTTCCTGCTATAATGATAGCGAATATCCCCCAACAAAGGAGAGAGCTTATGGATTGGCAAGCATTACAGGAGGGCTGCCGCACCTGCCGCAGGTGCGCCCTTGGCGACACACGCACCAACGTGGTATTCGGTGCCGGCGATCGGGGCGCCACGCTCCTGTTTGTAGGCGAGGCCCCCGGTGAGGCCGAGGACTTATCAGGTATGCCCTTCGTGGGGCGCGCGGGACAGCTGCTGAACAGCTTTTTAGACGAGGTCGGCATTGCCCGCGAAAAGGTATACATTGCCAATATTTTAAAATGCCGCCCCCCAGAGAACCGTGACCCCTCTCCCACCGAGGAGGAGGCCTGTCGCCCCTGGCTTGAGGAGCAGATCCGCCTCATCGACCCTAAGGTGATCGTCTGCCTTGGACGCATTGCCGCCGCACGCCTCATCAAGCCCGATTTCCGCATTACAAAGGAGCACGGCACGTGGTTTGAAAGAAACGGCAGGCTGATCACCGCCGTTTATCACCCCGCCTATCTCCTGCGTGACCCACGCAAGCGCCCCGATCTTCAGTCGGACCTCGAGGGCATTTGTGCCAAATTACAGCAGCTGGAGCAGGGCTGATGCCATCGCGGCATTTTCCGATCGCTTAGGCAAGAGTGAATAATCCGAACTCGGTTTTGAGGGGCAAACATCCGCATCTGCATCAGAGAATTTCCTTATAATATCCGCATATTATCGCAAAAATTCTCTTTGCATCTGCGAAGATTTGCTCGCTCAAAACTCTGGGGACCCTCAAGCCTTAATTTTTGAGTGATTTTTGTACTTGGCGCTCGCCGCCAAGTGTGGACTTTGCAAGAGTGACAAGTGCACAAAGCGCCAAAAAGCAAGGCTTTAGGGCGGGTTCGGATTATTCACTCTTGCCTAGGCGGCATCGCATATCATTTTGTTATGCCCACCGCCCCCACTGATTATAAAGCAAAATACAGGCCACTGCAAGAGCAGTGGCCTGTTTGTTTAATATAAGTCAAATACCGGTTACGTCGTCAGTAAAGATATCCTGTGCCGCGTCCACAAAGCCGGAGACGTCGACCATGCCGTCACCAAAGATATCCTCCGCCATATCCTGATTACCATCGTCCTCAGGTACAGGATCAGGGGCAGGCAGCTCATAATTAAGGTTGCCACGCCAAAGGATAACACCGTTGTTATTGGTGCCGCCGCTATACGAGCCGGATGTGGTAAAGATACCCGTGCCCCAGCTGAAGCTTGTGCCCGCAGAGCCGTTATACTTATTTGTAAGGCCTGCGATAAACTGGTTGGCATAAGCCCCGATCTGTGCATCGGTCAAGGCCTCGTCACCCTGGCAGACGTTAAGCGGCAGGCCGTCAACGCCGTCCTTGGTGAGTGTCATGGTAGGATTATAGTGATAATTATTTGCGTATCCCTCACCAAACGGCATACCCGTAATGATATAAAGCCACCTGGTGTTTTCAAGCCACAGCTTATTTTGCTGCGTGTAAGTGGTATTTGAGGTCATAAAGGTTTTCACGACATCGGCAGAGTGCGACCACAGGATGATCTGTGCATCGATGCGGTAATAGACAAGTGCCTCACTGCCGTTGCCGCCGTGGTGCGCGGAGATCACCATATCGGACTTCAGATAATCACCCCACAGGGCACGAAGCTGCTGAGAGCCACGCGCCTGAAGGTCGCCAAGCGCCATCAGGCTGATGGCATTGTCGCCGAAAAGAATATTGCCCGCACCGTCGGTTTCATGAGCCGTTAGGCGCAGCACCGTAGAGGTATTGTTGAAAAACAGCATGCTCCAGGGATGGATATCCTCGTGCGTATACATGACCTCGAACTCAAGGTTGCCGATGAAGAACCTCTGACCCGTGTGCACCTTATAATACTGCATGTAGGTGCCGTCGTAATTCACATACCAATCGTTTTTATCAAGCCAGTTGCTGATAGTGGGGTTAGGATCCAACGAGTTATACATCTCGTCATTGGAGGGTGTATTGGCAATGAACCTGGTTACCTTTGCATTATACCCGGAATTATGGCAATACGTATTAAAGAAATAATTCATCATAGCATAGTGGTCACCGTGACCGTGCGACAGACACCAGGTAATTTCAATAGGCTTACTACTCGTTGGGGTATAACCGTGCACGTCATAGTAAAGGCCGGAGAGCAGCTCGTAAAGACGTGCGGCATCCTTCGAATTCGAATCTGCACCGCCGCCACCGCCGTCAAGCACCACAAAGGTACCGTCCTCCAGCGTGTAAACATAGCAGAAGCCAAAGTTTTGCTTGTTTACATCATTGCTGACATAGGAAAGCTCCATGGAGGTAAGCTTGGTCACAGTCTTCTTACCCGTTGCGGGCACGCACAGCATGCTCTCATCAAGCATTTGATGAATATACGGTTGCGTAGCGTTGGTGGTCCTTGCCGCGATCACACGCAATGTGGGCGTGAACATCTTGGAAAGCGTAGAGTCCTCGGCAAGCTGCTCCCCTGCTGCATTTGCATAGGCGTGCAGCATCACGTGCAGCACCACGCCGTTTGTTTTATGCACGTAGGTTGCAAAATAGCTTCCCTCCACCGCGCGCTCTGCCATATGCACGGTAAAGCCCTTGGTAACAAGCAAATTGCAGTATCTGATATATGCTTGGTAATCTGCCCCCTCGTAATAATACTCAATGGCATCGTTATCAACGTTTACAACGCCCGAAAGCTGCAAGCCGATGGGACGGGGGCAAAGCGAGGAGCTGGTGACAAGCCTTTTCACCTCTTCGGCCACATTATAGGTGCCGGTAGCACCCTCGTAGCTGTCAAAGGCGCCCGTAAAGCCGTCGGTGCCATGCTTTTCAAGCTCATAATCAGCGGGGATAAAGTACCCCTTTTCGGTTGCGAAGTCAACAAGGTCATCCTCAAAAAGCTTTTTGGCAAGACGAAGAGTAGAATCGTCAAACGCCGTGATCACCACGTTGCCCTGTGTAATTTTATAGCCGTAGAAGCCTGCATCCCGCCCAAGCAGCGCGGTTTGCAGCGCATAATCGGTAATACCGATCTGAATGGTCCCCTTATTTACAGCCAAATTGTCGGGCACGTAGGTAAAGTTATAGCCCGACCCATCAAGCCTTTCACCAAGAAGCATGGCTGCAACCACGGGATAGTCAACGTAAAACTGCTCGTTCCCTTCCTGATTATAAAGGTGCTCCGCAGAGCCGGGGGCAAAGGGGATTTCCGAATACACCTTGTTACCGCCGTCGGTATAAGGCTGGCGGATGTTGCCGTCGCGATACCAGGAGAAGACAAAGGGCGTATCACAGTTCAGGGGCAGCATATCCACGTAGGATTCAATGATCTCACCGATAGTGATGGTGTTATTATCGTTGATATCAGCCAGCACCTGATTGCTGAAGACAGAAAGCGCATGCATCGTCAGGGCATTCGTGGTGCCGACGATCACGATCTTACCGCTGATAACACCGACGTAATAGCCGTCACCCTCGATCTCAGAGAGTGCCTGCGCCGTTTCCGCCGTGCCCGTGTTACCTACGAGGATCTCAGCGCCCGAGGAGGAATAGCCAAGGGCTGTGAGCTTGTTTTTCAGCGTCGTGTTTGCGGCGCTCTTAAGGTTTGCACTGCCATCGCTGCCCACGGTGATCGTGGTAGAGGGCGTGACGGTAGCCACGTCATAGGTTTGCGTGTAGCCGCTATATTTCTTCAGGCTCTCCTGCTCCTCGCGGTCAAAGGCGCTAAAGCCGTTGTAATAGTAAAGCGAGGGGGTCATATGCACGGCATCATTGAGGGGCGTGTACGACGTGTAAGCCGCCTTGGCCACCGCGGCCATGGAATCGGTATTGTATGCCGCATCGTAATCGCTGTAATAATAAACGCCGTCAAGCAGCACGTAGGAAACAGAGGCCAATACACGGTTATAATTCTCTTCCTTGATGTTGATCAGCGTTCCGCTGAATGCAATGCTGCCGTCAAAAAGAGTCACCACACTGTGATTGGCAGGAATATCCACGTAGACCGTGCCATACGAGGGATTGTTCTGTGCAAGAGTGTTAAGCTTCTCATGCGTAAAGCCGCCTGCTGCTGCCACGTAATCGGCAGGGGCGATCAGCGTGCCGTAGGTCGCACGCTGGGGAAGCGTTTTTGCAATGTCAGCAGGGATCACGGAGGTGAAGCGAATACCCTCGCGATCCTTTGTCATGGAAACGGCAGCGTTTTCATTCATGACGGGAGAATACGTCGTATCCTCACTTGCATTGGCAAAATAGCAATAATAATTTTTACCGCCATACTGGCAGGTAGTGCTGTCCGCACGCATATACACGTCATCACTGTAGGGCTCGTTCGCGTCGATGAAATAATACTGCAAATACAGCGACAGCAGCAGTGCGCCGTCAACACACACGCGTGACTCACCCACACTGACATCAATGATCTGGCCGTTTGTGCTGCGGTTGTCAACAAATGTACCGCCACTTAACACAATGTCAGTTGAGGCAACAACGTATATCTCGGTGGGGTCATAATACTGGCCCTTATCGCTCTGGGGAACGACACCCATACCCGTACGGATGATCGCACCGCCCTTCACGGTATCGGACTCGTTGAGGATAAAGCTGCCGCCTGTAATTTCAAAGCTGCCCTTCCCCTCGGGAATTGCGAAATTAATGATACAGGAGGAGTCTGACTCAAACGTACCCGCGCTGATCAGGATAGTACCGCTTGAAAGATCGAAGCCGATCGCGGTATCGCGGACCTCAAACGTACCCCCGCTTACCTCCAGGTCAGCGTTGGCAAGAAGGCTAATAATACCTGTGTTATCCTCAGCCACGAAGGAGCCCGCACTGATCCCGACCGTTGCACCGTCAGCGGTGACGTTAATGATATAGCCATTGTCGATTTTGGTAAAGCTGGCGCCGCTACCCGAATAGGTGACACCGTTCACCGCCTGTGAGCCGCTTTTTATGTCAAGCGTGCCCGCCGTATTCATACCGATAACGGCACCCGTAGCAACGGTGCCACCCTGCTTAAAGGTGCCGCCGTAAATATAGACCTTACCGGGAGCGGTAAAGCATAACAAGGGATTTGCGCTATTGGCAGCTGTCAGGTGCGTGCCGTCAAAATTGCCGCCAAAGATATAGGCCTCGGCATTGCTGGCGGCCACATCAAAGATCTTAGAATTATAATGAGCAGGAGTGCTGTAGAAATTGCCGCCTGTGAACACAGCCTTGCCCAAAAGCTGAACGGCGCGGTACCCGTAAAAGCTACCGCCCGAGATCACAGCATCGGTCGTATTGGCGCCGATCTTCAGTGCTTGAGCCTGGTAGCCGCCCATAAAGGTGCCACCGCTGATGCGGAGCTTACCCGTGCTGTTGAACCACGTGCCAAGGCAGGCACCCGCCCCATACGAATTATAAAGATAGCCGTTTGCCTCACTGAGTGTCACATCAATATCGGCAGCGCTTGAGTAGGTATCCATAAACGTGAAGAAGCCGCCCGTGACCGTCAGGCTCGCGGAGCCGTAAACGTCTACCATATAGGTTGCTTCCGTCAGAGCATAGAAGCTACCGCCGTTGATGGTCAGCGCACCCTGGTTGATATCCACGACAGATTTACCGCTGCTCCGTGCCGTAAAGGTTCCGCTCTCGATGGTGACCCTCGTTCCCGTGCCTCTCACATAAAGAGGATAGCCTGCGGTAGCATACACCTGAAGGGTCTGGAGCTTCACTGTGCCCGCATTGATACGTAAGCTACCGTTAGAGAGTGTCAGCTTCACCGACGAGGACGAGGCAGTCAAGGTATACGCCCTGTCGACGCCGAGCACGATATCACCCGAAACCGTAGCGCTTTCGGTCATCACGATCGTTCCACCCTCACTTACGGCTGCAGCAGCCTCAGGGAGCGTGGCATACGTATTGCCGCCTGTGCTGAACGGGTTTGCAGCAGAAGCCGCCACAGCAGTGACGACAAACAGGGCTGCTACCAGCACCGCAAACAGCAATATGCGCAAATGCTTTTTCATCATGTTCTCTCTCCTTCCGCACGCGGTGCGTGCATATAAATTGTACATATTAAGTATAAAATAAATTAGGCAAAACGTCAAGACGGCATTCCCCATTTTCTCTGTATTTACCAAAAGCTTTGTTGACCTCACCGCAGAATATGTAAAAAACTTTGCAAAATCAAGGTGATCTTGTCGTATGAATTAGGCAATTTGACGATTTTTTTGTGGCAGTGTAAAAATGACAAGGCCGCCTGCAACGCTTTGGTTGCAGACGGCCTCTTTCACTGAGATACCAGCCTTATGCTAAGAATAAGCTACTCATATAAGCAAAAAGCGCATCGTAAGCGCTGAGGTCCTTCGGCGCAAAGCAAAAGGCGGTGCCGTCAGCATAAAAATAGACCTCATGCTCGGTAAAATACAGATCCGTGCGTGTCCCGTCGGGCGCGCGGAGCTGGCACTTCATATCCCAAGCGCCCCCTGCCCCGCTTTTATTATCTACGTTGCGAAAGCCGCTCTGTACCACATCCTGTAGCAGCACGCGCATCTGCTGTACCTGTGCTGTACTCAGCAGTACCTCTGCCCCACGGTCAAGGGGCGTTGCCGCGTTCTTGTAAAGCGGGTCGGATACCACCACACGCTCGTAGTCGCTGTAAAGCAACGCGTGCACTTTATCCTCCAGAATGCGATTTTCACGCACGTGCGGCACGGCGATGGTAATAAAGATGATAAAAACTGCCACAAAAAGAATCACAATACCGGCCACAAGCGTGCCATTTTGCCTTGCTTTTGCTGTTTTTTGCATACCGTTTCCTCACCTACCGTGCTTTTTGAATGATGCTTTTCTATATTATAGCAAAAAAGCCGTGGCAAGTCAAGATTGCTTTTTGCGGCGTACAAAGAGAGAAAGCAATGCCTTGGGCGCAAACGGAATGAGGGGGTACAGATAGCTGTGCGTGCCGTTGAGGGTCTTATTGGATACGATCAGTATAACGATGAGCAAGCCCCCCGCAAGAAAGCCCCACAGATTGAAAAAGGCCGTTAAGGTAAGCAGAAGGATGCGCATAAATTTCAAGGCGTACCCAAGCTCAAAGCTGGTCTGCGTAAAATTGGCGATCGCCACAAAGGCCATATACAAAATGACCTCAGGTATCAGCCAACCGACAGAAACTGCAAAATCCCCAAGGATCAGTCCGCCCACCACTGAAAGCGAGTTGGCCAGCATATCGGGTGTGTTCATGGAAGCCATGCGCAGCCCGTCAATGACAAATTCGGTGAGCAATAATTGCAAATAAATGGGTAGCTTTCCCGTTTCTGTCGGCAGGGTAAAGGCAAGCCACTGCGGCACCATCTCGGGATTGAGCACACCGAGAAACCAAAGCGGCGTTAAAAACAGCGTCAACCAGAACACGGCGTGGCGCACAAAGCGCAAATACGTGCCCGTAAGGGGGGGCAGGTAAAAGTCGCTGCTCTCCTGTAAAAAATCGAAAATGCCCGTGGGCAGGAGCATCGCCGAGGGTGAGTTGTCGATCAGCACGATAACGCTTCCCTCAAGCAGATGGGCAGCCGCAACGTCGGGGCGCTCGGTATATCGGATCTTTGGAAAGGGGTTATACCAACGACTTTTTATCAATGTCTCCGCCAGAGATTCATGCCCCATGGTAAGCGCATCGGTGCGGGCGGCGGCAAGCTTGCCCTTCACGTGCTCTACCAGGCGCTTGTCTGCCCTGCCCTGCATATAGCACACCACGATATCGGTTTTCGAGCTCTTGCCGACCGTCACGTAATGCATCGTAAGCTCGGTGTCGCGAATACGGCGGCGGATCAGCGCGGTGTTAAAGACCAGCGTTTCCACAAATCCGTCGCGCGGGCCGCGCATCACGCGGTCGTTCTCAGGCTCAGCCGTTTCACGCGCAGGGTACGTGCGCGCATCGATGACCACGCCCTCAGCGCCAAACCTACTGCCAAAAAGGACCGTTGCGCCCGAAAGCACCATCTGCAGCATCAGCGCCGCATCGTCACTGACGTCGCTCTCAACGTAGGGCATATTCGTTTCTACAAACTCCGTCGCTGACGGGGGCAATTTCTCCAAGGAAAGCAAATAAATAAAGAGCTTTTGCATCGCCCCGTCCTTGATCAGACCGTCAATATAAAAAAGCGTGATCTCATCCTCGCCGATCCGCAATACCTTTTTCAGAACGTCAAAATTCTCACGCACGCGCAGGGCCGCCGAAAAGGCAGCCACGTTTTCGCTGTATTTTTCCCCTAATTGCATACCTGTCCTCCGTTTTTTTGTAGTATGCGCAAAAAACGGCAGGCAAATACAAAAAGCCGTGCGATACGTGTTTTCCGTTCAAAACGGCACGCATCACACGGCAATTTTAATTATTCAATGACAAAGAACTGCGGCAGACCGTCAACATAAGCGGGCGTGCCCTCCCCTGCGATCAGCGGCAGCAGATACTCAGCACAGGCCATCGTCACATGGTTGGCACGTGCGTTGATAAATTCGTCGGGCACGTGCTTGATCTGATTGGCGATCTTGGAAACATCACTGTGGTCGACGTGATAGGTGTAGGGACTGGTGCTGTCGCGCACAATGATCATCATTTCGCGCGTCGCCCCCTCACTGGCAGCCTTCACGGCGGCACGTCCGACAGCTACTGACTCGGCAAGGTCGGTGGCGGAGGCGATATGCGCAGCACAGCGCTGAGGAAGATTCAATTCGATCGAGCGCACCTTGCAGCCGATCTCAGCCTTCACGGCGTGCTCAAGCGCCTTGCCCGTGCCCGAGAGCTGCTTGTGGCCAAATGCATCGGTAGAGGCAATGCCAAAGCCCTCGCACACGTAGGTGCCGTCAGCAAAGCGAATACCCTCGGAAACAGCCACCACCACGTTGGGGTGCTTGGCAAGGGCCGCCTTGAGGTCGGCAAAAAACTCGTCCTTATTAAAGGCGCGCTCAGGCAGGTAAACAAGGTCGGGGACGACACCGTTTGCGGCAAGGCCGATGCCTGCGGCAGCCGTCAGCCAGCCCGCATCACGCCCCATGATCTCAACGATAGTGACGGCAGGCACGGTGTAGACCGCGCAGTCACGGATAATTTCCTGTATCGTTACGGCAATATACTTGGCCGCAGACCCGAAGCCGGGGGTATGGTCGGTCACAACAAGGTCGTTATCGATGGTCTTAGGCACGCCCATGATGCACATTTCGTAATCGTGATCCTTGGTGTAGGCGGAAAGCTTTGCCACGGTATCCATCGAATCGTTGCCGCCGATATAGAAGAAATAGCGAATGTCGTATTTTTTAAAGATAGCGAGCAGCTTTTCATAAACCGCGTCGTTTTCACCGAGCTTGGGGAGCTTTTTGCGGCAGGAGCCAAGCGCCGCCGCAGGGGTGTGCTCAAGCATGGTAATATTCTTTTCATCAGCAAAGATCTCATTGAGGTTGACAAGGCGCTCCTCAAGCAGCCCCTCGACACCGTTTCTCATACCGTAAAGGGTTTTAATGGCACCGTCGCCTACGTTCTCAAGCACGCCGCGCACAACGCCTGCAAGCGTGGCATTGATGGCAGCAGTAGGGCCGCCCGACTGGCCGACGACCGCATTACCAATTAATTTTTTCATCACAAAACCTCCGTTTTGAATTTGCATATTACGTTAAAATTATAACAAACCCGCACGCCCGTGTCAAGATAAAAGGACAACTTCCTTGTAATTTCATATAAATTATACGTTATTTTGGACAGGCGCGCCCACATAAGGTATGGGGGAGGTGAGCTTATATGCTATCATATCTTATTTCGCTGATCGCAGGGGCCTTTCATTTGCTGCTGGGGTTAGGGACCCCGGGTAAATTTCCCCCGCCCCTCACGGCCGCCGAGGAGCATGCTGCATTCCTTGCCATGCGCGAGGGTGACAGCGACGCACGTGAGCGGCTGATCCTGCACAATCTGCGCCTGGTGGCGCACATCGTGCGCAAATATTACGGCACCGCCAAGAATGCGGAGGATCTTGTTTCGATCGGCACCATCGGCCTTGTCAAGGCGACAGACACCTTTAACCCCACCAACGGCGCGCGCTTTGCCACCTACGCCGCCAAGTGCATTCAAAATGAGATCCTGATGCACTTCAGAGCGCAAAAAAAGCTTTCGGCAGAGATCTCCATCAACGAAACGATCGACGTTGACCGTGACGGCAATCCCCTGACGTATATTGACGTGATCGCCACTGAGGATAACGTCGAGGAGGAGGTCGACAAGGCCATCAAGACCTCGCGCGTGCGTCGTCTGGTCGAAACCGTGCTTGATGCACGCGAGCGCGAGATCATTACCCTGCGTTACGGCCTTTCGGGTGCCGCCCCTCACACCCAGCGTGAGGTCGCTGCCATGCTCGGCATCTCGCGCTCCTACGTCAGCCGCATTGAAAAGAGCGCGCTTGCCACACTCAAAAGCTATTGTTAAGCCAATAAATACCCCCACCGCACAGTGAACGAGTCCGTTAAAAACAGACATTGAAAGAGCAAAGTCTCCTATGGTAGTTCTTTCGTTCTACCGTAGGAGGTTTTCTATAACCGAAAAGAATATAGAAATATGGCGCGATATAGCGAAAAAACATTGACACTGAAATCGTAAAGATATACGCGAGGAGAAATAGCTGAGCGAGTGGGATTATGTATTATATCGTATTTTTCTTAGCTTGCCAATAATTAGAATAATCACAATTAAGAAATTTTTTAAAGTCATCGTAAGAATCATTCTTGCGATGGCTTTTTTTATCAGATTTTCAAAAACTTTTTTAATCAAGACAGTAGTTGTCCGGGTTAAGTTTTAGCATGATGACGGAATGGAGGTGAGAGATGCATGGGAACAGCCGAACGAAGATGTGAAATTATGAAAATACTGTGCCGGCGCAGATATGAAAAAATCCGCAATTTAGCGTCTGAGTTCGGCGTTTCTATGAGGACTGTTCAGCGAGATATTGAAGCGCTAAGCAGAACCGAGCCGATCTATACCCAATTCGGCAAATATGGCGGTGGTGTGTACGTCATGGACGGTTACTCTATGGATCGAATGTATATGAAGGAACAGGAGCTCGATGTATTACGAAAATTATACATAGCAGCTGACGAGCAAGGTTCCCTGCTTACTGACGTCGAAAAGAGTCTGCTCAGCTCTCTTATCTTGCAATACTCCAAACCAAAAATAAAAAAATGAAAGGATTTTACAATGAAAGAAAAAGAAAAACAGTTATTTAAAGCGTTATGCAAATTCAAGGATAAGTTAACCGATCCTTCTTTGATTGAATTTGCTACGCCCGCCGTTCTCGGGCATCTTTTCTTCAACCGTATGCAGGGCGTTGCCTACGACGTACTGAAGAACAACGGACTTCTCGGAAAGGTTAATCGGGAGTTTCGCAATTCACTCGGCGCAGCTTATGAACAGAACGTGTTGAAAAACGATAGCTTTAAAAAGTGCATCGTTATGCTTTCTGAGATCCTCGCTACCTGCACCTGCAAGGTAGCTATGCTCAAGGGAGCCTATCTGTGCGCTCATTATCCCGATGGTTACAGAACCTCAAATGACGTTGATCTGCTCGTTCTTCCCAAAGATGTTACCGCGGTCGGCAATATGCTCTCATCCGCAGGGTTTAAGCAGGGCAATGTCAGAAACGGCGAATTTATCCCTGCCACAAGGCAGGAAATCATCGAATCCAAGATGATGCGCGGAGAAACAGTTCCCTACATCAAGGAAGTCAATCTTCCGTTTATGAAATTCTTTGAGGTGGATATCAACTTCTCTCTCGACTACAAGAACGGAACCGAAGATACGCTGTCGGATATGCTCTCTGCCATCTGCATCAAGAATGAAAAGCAGCTTTCCATTCCTACTCTTGATGACGCTGACTTCTTTATTCATCTTTGCGCCCATCTTTACAAAGAGGCCACCACGCTTCCTTGGATTGAGATGCACCGTGATATGACGCTGTATAAGTACTGCGACATCTATATGCTCCTCTCGGAAATGACCGATACAGAACTCCGAAAAATTTTTGCAAGAGCAACCGAGCTCGGCATGGAAAAGGTCTGTGCTTACACGCTCCTTGAAACAATGGGACTTTTCGATATGGACAATACCTTCGCTTACGGTATTTGTCACATAATGCTTGAAGACGATCCGGGCTTTTGCTTGAAAGTTGTATCCCCGCAGGATAAAAAGGTAATGACGTATCAGACGTCTGACGTAACCGAGCGCTTCTTTATGGAATCGAGAGCAGACGATCTTAAGGAGGTATCCGACGATGAAACCGCTTAATATGCGAAAAAATGAAACGCCCGGCTTTCTCATCACGTTCTGCGGTCTTGACGGTTGCGGTAAGACGACAATGATGAAGCATCTAATTGCCGAGCTTGAAAAAAATCACAATCTCTTTGTAACCAAACAGCCCACCAATGCCGTGCGAAGCTCCGAGATTTTCCGAACCTATATGGACTGCCCGGATCACGATGCTTTTGATTACCGCAGTCTTTCCCTACTCGCCGCAAGTGATCGTTTGCAGCACGTCAACAAGGTGATTGAACCCGAAATGAAGCAAGGAAATATCGTTCTCAGCGATAGATATTTCTATTCTTGCCTCGCCAATCTTCGCGCGAGAGGCTTTGAGGAGGATGGCTGGATCTACGAGATCGCAGAATCGGTTATTAAACCCGACATTGCCTTCTTCTTTGACGTTCCTGTAGAAGAAGCGGTTGCACGTGTTCGCCGCCGTCCCGAAGAGAAGAATCGGTATATTGACATGGATCTTCAATACAAGCTTCGCAAGGAATACACAAATATCTGCACCGCCAACGGCGGCATTCTCGTCTCAACAATGCAGCCAGAGGATAAGTGCTACGACATCATAAATAATGCAGTAAAGGAGATGCTTCACAATGGAAATCTTTAATAAAGTATGTGTAATCTTATCCGAGCTCAGCGGAACAGAAACGATTTGTCTTGAGCACGAGCTTCAATCCGATCTCGGTCTTGACAGTCTTCAAATGGTAATGCTCCTTATGATGCTCGAAGAAAGCTTCCAGATCACGTTGGATGAATCGGACATGAATCCCTTTGATCTCATCAACGTATGGCACGTTGTCAATCTTGTAGAAAATTATGTAGGAGGTAAGAACAATGAAAAAGAAGATTGAGCTTCCCCTTGTTGAACCGCTTTACAGCACCTATCCATGTCAAGGTGCTGGCACGGCTGTACTTATCAACAATCCCTCCATCCGAAACTGGTATCTGAATCAAGTAATGATTCTCACCTGTATGCGAAAATTTCTAAATGGTTTCACCACTCCCGAAATCGGTGTAGTTGAATCATCTTGGGTTGCAAATCCCTACCTTGATAAAAAGTGGCACAATATGCAGTTTATGGAAGGACACACCCATTTCGTAATCCGAAAGCTTTTGGATGAGGGATATTATGTCTATTTTACCGGGATCGACGATTACTACGTTGAGGGAAAAAGCTGGTATCATGAACGCCATTTCGATCACGATGGTTGTATTTGCGGATATGATCAGGAAAACAAGACCTATTGCATTTACTCATACGACCAAAACTGGATCTATCAAAAGTTCTGGACAACGCAAAAATCCTTTGATGCGGGCAGAAAAGCACTGTTCAAGAAGAAGCGATACGGAAACATTTGCGGCATCAAGCCCAAGGGTGAGCAGATCGCATTTTCCCACGAAACCGCTCTCAAAAAGATTGCTGAGTATCTTGATTCCAATCTTGAGAAGTACCCCGAAACCGAGGAAGGCGCTGTATACGGAATCGTGGTTCATGACTATATTGCAAAGTATGTAGGCAAGCTTTACGATGGCTCTATCCCCTATGAGAAAATGGATCGTCGTGTTTTCCGAATGATATGGGAGCACAAGAAGGTAATGCTTGAAAGAGTTAAGCTGATCGAGGATGCTCTTTCATTAGATCATTCTCTGAGTGACGCATATACCTCGGTTGTACGAGAAGCCGACAACTGTCGTATGCTTTACGCTGCCCATCATATGAAGCAGCGAAATTCGGTTCTTCCAATAATTCAAAAAAAGCTTATGAGCTTAAAAGAAAAGGAAAAAAAGCTTTTGGAAAATCTGCTTGAAGCAACGAAAGGATAAGATGCAAAATGAGTCTTTGGAATTTTATAAAGGAACACATGCTCAAAAAACCGGAGCGACAAATCTGCGAAAACGGAGCGTCTCTTTCCTTTGAGAAAACAGCAATCTGGGCAGAAGAGTTTGGCAGGAGGCTGCGAGGGGTCGAGTGCTGCGCCATTCTCTGCTCCTCCGAAATGGCTGCCGCAATGTCCCTTCTCGCTTGCTTTGCAGCAGGTGTAACCGCTGTTCCCCTTTCTATGAGGTACGGCGAAGCTCATTGCAATAAAATTCTGGATATGATCAGCCCCGATGCCATTATTATGGACACAAACGGTGAGATTGCAGTATATAAGCTTAATGATTGTCAGTACATCGTTCCCGATGAGCATCCTGCCTTGATTATGTGCACCTCCGGAACAACTGGTAAACCAAAGGGGGTTATGCTCAGTGAACGAAACATCTTAACGAACGTTTGGGATATTGCCGATTATTTCCCTTTGGATAAGAGTGACACGATCCTGATCGCACGACCGTTGTATCACTGTGCAGTTCTCACCGGTGAATTTTTAACTGGAATCGTAAGAGGCTCAAATATTCGCTTCTACTCCGAGCAATTCAATCCAACCAAAATGCTTGAACTGATCAAAGAGTACGCTATCACCGCTTTTTGCGGGACGCCTACACTCCTATCCATTATGGCAAGGTTCAACAGAAGCAACGCAATCACAACGCTTCGCCACATCTGCATCAGCGGAGAATGTATGGGAGCCGAAGTCGGCAAAAAGATTTGTGATGCATTCCCCACTTGTAGGATTTATCACATCTACGGGCTGACCGAGGCCTGCCCACGTGTCAGCTATTTACCGCCCGAATATTTTGAAGATTATCCAGACTGCGTAGGAATTCCTTTGAAATCGGTATCAATCAAGATATTAAACGAGCAAAGCGAGTCCTGCCATAAAAATGAAGAAGGTCTTCTCTATGTAAAAGGCGGCAACGTAATGCTCGGGTATTATCGCGAACCCGAAAAGACGGTAAAGGTACTCAAAGAAGGCTGGCTATGTACGGGGGATATTGCGCTTATCAATGATGCAGGTTTTCTCAAGATCAAGGGGCGCAACGACGACTTGATCATCAAATCCGGCATGAACATCTATCCTGCTGAAATTGAGGGTGTTATCAAACAGGATCAGCGTGTTAAGGAAGTCCTTGTTTATGGATTTCACCATTTATTCGGCACACAGATCGGTATGAAGCTTGTCGGAGAGTTTTCTTCGACAGAAGAGGTCAAGCAGCTTTGTATAAAGGCACTTCCCTCTTTTCAAGTGC
>SVSV01000033.1 GCA_015064125.1 Oscillospiraceae bacterium | reverse complement strand
CGAACGTATCCAATTAAAAACAAAACTGACACCGCTTGAAAAACGATGCCAGTTTGTTGCTTGAAAATTGAATATTTCTACTTTAGGACTCTTTTTTGTGCTGTCCGCACAATTTGGGGCAGTTCAATTTTTTGTCTGTTGGCTCTTTTTTAAATTTTTTTGAAAAGGGGTATTGACAACCTACATACTTCGTGATATGATGTATTACACGAGGGGAGGTATGATAATGGATATTCAGTTAAAGCGCGGTATGCTCGACGTGTGTGTGCTGGCGGCCATACGCGAGGAGCCCTCGTATGGGTATAAGATCATCAAGGATATGAAGCCGTATATGGAGCTGTCGGAGTCGACGCTGTATACGATCTTAAAGCGCCTTGAGCAGGGTGGCCTCATGACGGTGGAAAGCCGCGAGCACGATGGCAGATTGCGCAAATACTATTTTATTACCGAAAAGGGCAGGGAGCGCGTTGCGAGCTTTCTTGCAGAATGGCAAGAAATGGTGCGCATTTATCGCTTTGTAGTAGGACAGAAGGGGGAATATCATGAAAAAGCATGAATTTTTAGCGGCGCTTGAAAAGGGGCTTGCGGGCTTGCCCGCAGCGGAGATCGCCGCACGTGTGGCGTTTTTCGGTGAAATGATCGACGACCGCATGGAGGAGGGGCTTTCCGAGGAGGCGGCTGTGGCCGCGATGGGCGCGCCTGACGAGGTGGCGGCACAGATCGTAAAGGAAATGCCGCTTGGAACCCTTATTAAGGAAAAAATAAAGCCGCGCCGCCGTCTTGAAACGTGGGAGATCGTGCTGCTGGTGGTGGGTGCACCCTTATGGGTCTCGCTGCTGGTATCCCTGATCTCGGGTATCGTTTCGCTATATGCATCTCTCTGGTCGGGCATCGCCTCGCTTTGGGCTGCGTTCGGCGCAACGGTCGCCTCGGCGGTGGGTGGGGTGCTCGCGTCGTTACCGCTTTTCTTTGTTGAGGATCCTGCCAAGGGGCTGTTTTTGCTTGGCTCGGGTGTTGCGGCCGCCGGTGTTTCGATTTTGCTCTTTTATGCAGCTCTTTTCTTAACAAAGGGGCTGGTAAGGCTGACAAAGGCGTGTGCCTTGAAGCTCAAATATGCTTGTATGGGAAGGAGTGAGGGCTGATGAAAAAATCGGTTTGGCTGGCAATGCTGTTGATCTTCTTGGGGTGCGGCACTGTGGTGCTGGCGCTTGCGATGAAAAATTTTGATTTTACCGCCTTTGACGGTAAGGACTATGAAACCAACCGCTATGAGATCACCGAAGCGTTTGCGGGTGTCGTTATTGAGGCTTATACCGCCGACGTGCGCGTTGTGCCCACTGACGCCGCCTTGGTCACCGTGACCTGCCGCGAGCAGAAAAATTTAAAACACACAGTAACGGTGTCGGAAAACAAGCTTTTTATACAGCTGGAGGATACGCGGAAATGGTATGAGCATATTGTGTTCTTTTCGTTTGGCGGGCCCGAGATCACGGTGGCGCTGCCGCGTGTGACGTATGAGGCGCTCCTGATCGAAAACGACACGGGTGATATTGAAATATCGCGCGAGCTTGGATTTCAGGAGCTTTATATCAGCACCTCTACGGGGGACGTTGCCTGTCATGCCGGCGTGTCGGGTGCGGCACAAATAAAGACGGATGCGGGTGATATTGAAATGAAGAACATCGCTGTGGGTTCATTACTGTTGACGGCTACCACGGGTGATATCACGGTTGATGGCGCGGGTGCTGTCGGGCGTGTGGAGGTTACGGTCGATACGGGAGATGTGCAGCTTTCTGCGCTGACGTGTCATACGCTGGTCGTTCAGAGCGATACGGGGGACGTTGAGCTTGACCGCGTGCTGGCCGATGATGCGCTGTCCCTCGAAAGTGACACGGGGGACGTTGAATTGAAGCGCTGTGACGCGGCTGTTATCGTTATCAGGACCAACACAGGGGACGTAGTGGGAACCCTGTGCAGCGATAAGCATTTTGTGGCAAACAGCAGCACGGGCGACGTGCGCGTGCCGCAATACACCACGGGCGACCCCTGCACGATCACCACCGATACGGGTGATATTGAGCTGAGTGTAGTAAAAAACTGAGCCCGTTTGCAGGCTTTTGCCTACGTGCTTGATCGGTAAATGGAAAGGATCGCCAAGCGGCATTGCCGCTTGGCGATCCTTTTTTATGTTGTATGATTGACCTCGCTGATAATAAAGATCGCGCCGCTGACGGGCATGACCCATTCGTTTTCGACGTTGAGCTCACGCAGACCCTCAAATACCTTGGTGTCCTTGGCGGTGACCGCACGTGAGAGGAAGGGGATCATGGTGACGTCGAGCTCGTCCTCGGGGTAGCCGAAGCGGATAAAGGGGCTCAGTGTCGGGTCGTTGATAGAGGCGAAGAAGAAGCAGTTCGTCTTTTTCTGCGGCATACGGAAGCGGATCTTGACGCTGACCTCGTCGCCTGCGTCCTGCTCAAGCTCATAGCGGGCAAAAATACCGTTTTCGTCGATGCGCACCTCCTCGGGGGTCAGCACCTTTCCGTTGATGTTGAGCTTGGCGCGCATATCGCGCAGATAAAAATCAAGCTTTTCGTCCTCATCAAGTGCCGCAAGGGCGGCAAGGTCCTCGCGCTCGATCATCAGATTTTCGCTGAACAGAAAGCTTTCGCTTTTCAGCTCCTCGTCAAGCGAGTCAAGGCTGGTGGCAAACGAGAGCCAGAAGGTGCTCGTGAGGCGCTCATCGGTCAGGAACAGCTTGGTGTAGGCAAAGGACTCAGCCAGCTCAAAATATTTGTCCTCCTCGACCTCGATGGCCGAAAAGGAAAAGGCGGGATTGATGTCGATCTCATACCGATATTTGGTGCGCACGTTATAGGGGCGGTAAAAGCTTTTCTCGATCATATCGTTTAAGATCACGCCGTTGTGAGGTCCTACCGATGCTGTAACGGCGTTTTTTAAAATTCCCGAGAGCACGTCGTTTGGCAGACGGTCGACGTAAGCGCGCTCACCAAGGCAGGCGGCAAAGCTGCGCCACTCGTCGATATTATCAAAGGTGGCGGCATGCTGTTTTTTGGGTGCGTGCAGCTCCTCGTGGAGCTTTGCGATAATGCTGTCGATATATGCTACGCTGATACGGTGGCCGTTATAGCGGATCAGGGTCGCGATCTCGGGTGGCAAGCGCTCCAATTCCTCGCGCGAGGGCATTTCAAAATCCTCGGTCAGCAGGAGAATGATGTTTTTGTTGTGTGAGAGCGCGCAGCTGATCTCCTGCATGAACCAGTCGCCCGGGTTATTGCATCTGTCAAGGCAGCTGCGTGAGAGAATGATCAGCACGTCCTCGCACGTGGCGATGATGCTTAGCAGCTTGGTGTCAAAGCGGCCTGACGAGAGGGATTCGTGATCGAAAAATACGTCGTAGTCGTGGCGCAGCAGCTCGTAAAGCAGGCGTCCGAGGATCTCGCCACCGTCGCGGCGGTAGCTGATAAAGACCTGGAAGGGTAAGGATCGTTCAGACATAGGTCATCTCCGTTTCGTCAAAGATAGAGGCATACCGTGCCGCGCTTTTTGTGGCGGCAGCATAAAAAAGGTCACCGTAATCATAGTGCCACCACTCGTCGGGGTAATTGGTAAAGCCCGCCTCGGTCATCACGGTATAAAGCAGACGGCGGTGCTTGGCGGCGGGGGTGTCAGGTGCGCTTTCCAGTGCGTCGGTGGCGGCAAGGGGGGCAAAATCGTCAAACCCGCAGCCCATATCAAGGTCGTTGCCCGCCCTGTCGGTGAGCGTCAGGTCAACGGCGCCGCCCGAGGAATGTACGAAGGAAAGCCGCTCGCCCGTTTGGGGAAAGCTGACAAAGCGGCAGGCCATATCGTGCAGCGCCCCGTCGGACAGGCCCTTGTTTTCGGGGGCGCTCTTCAGTGCGTGATAATATTCATCAAAGATATCGCGCTGTACCGATACGGGGCGCCACGCATCAAGGATCTTGAGGCGGTAGTCCTGCGGCAGCGCCCTTGCCGCGGCAAGGAGCTTGTCCGCAACGCTTCGGCGTACCAGGGCGCGGTCGATAGCACCCGGGCGCCCGTGCTTATAATATTGCATATCCACTAAAATTTTGCCACCCGTATAGGCACTAACATCTACCATGGGCTCGTCTTCTTCCTTTAAAACGACCCCCGCGCGGGAAAAGATACGGTAGGGTGGGATCTTGGTGAGAAGCACGTGCTTCGCCTCCTTTTTGTCAGGACTACCTTGAGTATAGCACGCGGGGCGGAAAATGTCAATAATGATCAGAGACTGTCGGCGTTGTGCTGCTCGCGCGCAAAGGACAGGGGGACGTTGCAGATGATGCGGTCTATTTCATCCAGCGTGCAAAGGCGGTGGGTCTTGCAGATGCCGAGCTTGGAGTCGTCGCAAAGAAAAACCTTGCGCGCGGCGTGTTGCAGCATTTCGCGGCGCAGGTCGGTCTCCTCCTCGGATACGTCAAATACGCCCTCAGCGGTAATGCCTTGGCTTGAAAACAGAAAGAGGTCAGCGCGAAATTCGCGTACAGTGCGCCGTGCACCCTCACCCAAAAGCACGTGATTGCGCGCGTTATAACGCCCACCCGTGGTATAAAAGGTGAGATTTTTTTGCTGGCCGTATTCCTCAAGCAGGCGCAAATTATTGGTAATGACCGTGACCCCCTCGGCTTCCACGTGCTTGAATACGCGCCGCACGGTAGAGGAGCCGTCGGCAAATACCACGGCACCGTGGGAGATCTCCGCGGCCGCGAGGCGTGCCACGTGCTCCTTTTGTGCGGAAAAGGTATCCTCGCGCAACCGCACGGGCACTGCCTCGTTTTTGTATTCCGCCAGCATTACGCCCCCGTACATACGGCACACAAACCCCTTTTGCTCAAGAGCGATGACGTCGCGTCTGGCGGTGGCGGGGCTGACAAAAATTTTTTTGGCAATTTCCTCAACGGTTGCCGAGGATTGTGCTTTTAACATATTTAAAATTTCATTCTGGCGCTCATGCTGTAGCATCTGTAAGGGCTCCTTCTTGCAAAAAAATGAAAATGTTGCAAATGTGCTGCCAACTCTTGCAAAACGCGGTGGCTTTTTGTATAATCATTATATCGCATTTTTCAAACTTTTTCAAGAATTTTTAAATTTTTTCAAAGGAGTATGCAAAATGGCAAAGGTTGTGATCATTGGCGCCGGTATGATGGGCTCGGCGCTGGCATTCCCAGCAAGAGAAAACGGCAACGAGGTGGCACTGGTCGGCACCCCCCTTGACCGTGAGATCATCGAGACCTCCCGTAAAACGGGTCGTCATCCCAAATTTGAAAAGGATTTTCCCACCGGCGTGACCTATTATCAGATCGAAGAGGTAAACGAGGCGCTGTGCGGTGCTGATATGATCATCGGCGGCGTTTCGAGCTTTGGTGTAGATTGGTTTGGTGACGTAGTGCTGCCCATTCTCCCCGAAAACGTGCCCGTGCTGACGGTCACCAAGGGTCTGATGGACACGCCCGACGGCAAGCTGCTGACCTATCCCGCCCTGTGGCAGGCAAAGCTTGATAAGCTCGGCAAGAAGATCCCCCTCACGGCTGTCGGTGGCCCCTGCACGAGCTACGAGCTTGTGGCACACGACCAGACGCACGTGACCTTCTGCGGCAACGACATGGAGATCCTGCGCACCCTGCGCGGCATCATGGCCACCGACTACTATCACATCAGCCTTTCGACCGACGTGGTGGGCGTGGAGAGCGCTGTGGCACTCAAGAACGGCTATGCACTCGGCATTGCGCTGACCATTGGCATCAATCAGAAGGATTTCGGCCTTGACAGCCCCCTGCACTTCAACTCTCAGGCAGGTGTGTTCGGTCAGGGCATGAAGGAGATGTACCGTCTGCTTCAGTTCCAGGAGGCACTGACCCTTGATACGCTGGGCGTTGGCATCGGCGACCTTTACGTGACCGTTTACGGCGGCAGGACCCGTCTTGTCGGTATTCTGCTGGGCAGAGGCCTTAACATTGACGAGGCGAAGGCTGAGCTCAACGGCGTAACGCTGGAGTCCCTGGTCGTTGCGGAGCGTGTGGCGCGTGCCGTTAAGAAGAGCGCCGAGTGTGGTGTGCTTGACCTCAAGGATTTCCCGCTTCTTTGCCATATTGACGAGATCATCAGCGAGAAAAAGCCCGTGAATATGCCCTGGGAGGCATTCACCTACGAGCAGCTTTGATTGCGCGTGATCTTTAAAAGGCCCCGCCATCCACACGTGGATGGCGGGGCCTTTTGTTTTTTGACAACAAGCATGGGGAAAAGCAAGAGGGAGCGATCGAGAAAAGGTGAAAGGGGGAATAGTGTCTAAAATATTATTAAAATTTCACAAAATTACGAAGCGCAAAATAGGAGTGATGTAGACAAAAACGCTGCAAGATCTATACAGTTTGCACAATTTTAGCACAATTCTGTTGTCTTAAATGACAATGTCTGCTATAATATGCGGGTAGCATGCGTGTAGTGGGGCAAGCCCCATAAAGGAGAAAAATATGTATACGATCATCACGCTTGTCGCAACGACGTTGCTCACAATATTTTTGTGTGTAGGGATCGGTCGTCGTTTTGATGCGGCATTTTATAAAACGTTGAAAATATTGACGGTGGCGTTTGGAATCATCGGGTTGTTCCGCTTTATGCTGTGCGATGGCTTTATTTTTGTCATTAACGGCGGATTGATGGATCTGATCTATTACGAGAAAACCGATATTTTATCAACTGTGCTTCGTTGGGGCTATTTTGCCTGTTATTCAGTGCTGCCGATGGCGGTATTTACAAAAAGCAGGCTGTTTCGTAATCTGGCAGAGGTGTGGTGCTTGCCGTTTGTGTTGCTTTCCTGCGTTTTCTTTGAAAAATATATGGTATATTTTGCACAGGATACGGGGCGCGGCATCTATATCACCCCCACGCTTCGTGCGGTGTATTTCACGATAGAGCTGGTGCTGGCAATGACCGTTTTGCTGTCATTGTTGATCAAGGAGCGTCATTTGTTCCGTGTAACTGACAGGCGGGAGCGGACGCATTTTCTGGTCGCCCTGCCGTGGGTGGTGTTTGTGACCATGCCTGCCTACGCGCCGCAATCCTTGGCGGGCTATTCCTCTTTGCATATCTCCACCTTCAATGCCGCTCATTTAGGATGGATGGTCGTGCTGGCAATTGGTACGCTTGCCCTTTACCGTATTTTCCGTTTCCGCAGCTATCAGGACCGTTATGATCTGTGCTTATTTTTAACGCTGGTGCTCTTCTTCCACTATAATTCGCTTTATCTGATGGGATTTAGTCTGCCCCGTTTACCAATCCAGCTTTGTAATCTGGCGGCATTCTTTTATATGCTGGCGATTCCGTTCAAGCTGCAGCGCTTCTTCCAATTTTGCTTTATTGTCAATATAACGGGCACGTTGATTGCGATCTTATCTCCCGATTTTGCTACAACGGGCCTTGGCTTTTGGAACCTGCATTACATATTTGAGCATTCCCTGGTCCTCATGGTCCCCGTGCTTGCAATGGGCTTGCGTATTTTCCCGCGTATAACGCGCCGCTCCTTAAAATATATGCTGATCGGTTTTTGCTGCTACTTCGCATTTTGCGTGGCAGGCGGCAGCTTGTTAAACATCTTTTCTGATTATACGGGCGAGGAGGTCAATTACTTTTTCATGTTTGACCTCGATAAGGCCAAGAGCTTTGTTTCGTTTATTTCCTTTGTTGAGATTCTACCCGTTACCGTTGGTGCTTATACGTTCTATCCCTTGATGATGTTGGTTGTTTTCGTCAGTTTCTTGCTGCTTTGCCTTGTGTTTTACTGTGTAACACAATACTGTTACCGCATAGAGGAGGACCATTTGGCATTGCGCGGTGCAGAAATCGATCTTTTGGAGAAATGGCGTGGAAAGCCAAGCGGACGTCCACGTGAATTTCAGGACTGATACGGAGGCTGTTATGTTAGAAATCAAGCATTTGACAAAAAGCTATGCAGGCTCTGCCGTGAATGCGGTCGAGGACCTTTCCATTTCCCTGCGTGCGGGGGAGATCTACGGTTTTTTGGGCTCCAACGGTGCGGGAAAAAGCACAACGATAAAGGCATTGGTCGGTATTCATCCCTTTCAGCAGGGCGATATTTTGATCGATGGTGTATCGATCAAGACCGAGCCGCTCAAGGCCAAGATGCAAATTGGATATGTTTCGGATAACCACGCGGTATTTGAGCGCTTGACGGGACGGGAATACGTCACGCATATTGCCAATTTATACGGTGTTTCCCCCACTGACGCGGCGACGCGCTGCGAGGATTTGCTTGCCATTTTTAATTTAAAGGATGCGTTTGATCACCCCATCAAAAGCTATTCACACGGTATGAAGCAGAAAATTTCCGTAATCGGTGCGCTGGTCCACAACCCGAAGCTTTGGGTGCTGGATGAGCCGCTGACCGGGCTTGACCCGCAGAGTGCTTATCAGCTCAAAAAGGTGATGAAGCGGCACGCAAGGGCGGGGAACACCGTCTTTTTCAGCTCTCATATCCTTGACGTAGTGGAAAATCTTTGCGACCGTTGCTGCATCATTCAAAAGGGCAAGCTGCAGGGTGTTTACGATCTTGCCGAGCTTCGTGCCGAGGGACGCTCACTTGAAAGAATCTTTATGGGTGTCATCGGTGAAATCGAGGATGGATCTGCCGATGCGTAAGATTTGGAATCTACTGCGTTTGCAGATCGATAACCGGACCGACATTTTAAAAACCGCATCGCCCCGTAAGATGTGCGTTTCGTTGGTGAAGGTGTTGGGCTTGCTGTTAGCGATCATTGCAGCACTTGCCTTTGCAATGACGCGTATTTTCCTGTTGGGCTTTTCCATTAACGCAGAGTTGATCGCGTTGGTGATGCTGATCACACAAGCAATCACCCTTTTGTTTACCATTGGACATGTTATCAGTACATTATATCTGTCCCGCGATAATGAGCTGCTGATCTGCCTGCCTGTGACACCCAATCAGTTTTTTATCTCCAAGGTCCTTTTGATCTATGTGAAGGAATTGGCATTTCATTCTATGCTCTTTTTGCCGTTGTTTCTTTGCTTCGGCGTTTTTGGCGGCATGCCGATAAGCTACTATTGTGCCTTGCCCCTATATTTGCTCTTGCTCCCTGTGCTTCCTATTATCGTCGCTTCCTTTCTCAGCATCCCCGTCATGCGTGTGCTGACCTTTTTAAAGCGTCACGCGGTGCTTGCCATCTTTGTGCTGCTTGCACTGGTTGCGGGCTGTCTGACGGTGTATATCTCTTTGCTCTCATCCCTGATGGAAAGCTTTAATATTGTAGAGCAGCAGATGCAAATCGTGTCAGACGTCAATCGGGCAGTGCTTGCCACGGGCGGCAAGATTGCGGTCTATTATCAATTGGCCGAGGCGATGCTTTCCTTTTCGTTATGGTATCGCATGCCGCTGTTTTTGCTGCTGTGTGCGCTGCTTGCGTTTTTCACGGTGCTGCTCATTCGCCCCTTTTATTTCCGTATTGCGATGCCTCAGCTTGAAAATCGCACCGGTGGCGAGCGTCGGCAACGTAATCGCTTCCGTCATGATGGGGCGTTTATCAGCCTGATAAAAAAGGAGACTGTCTGTATTTTTCGCGCACCGTCGGAGGTTTTTCAATATTTTCTTTTTACCCTGCTGATGCCCTTTATCGTGGTGTTCTATGATCGCCTGCTGATGGCGGCAACCGTCAATCAGGCGGGTGTGAATATGATTGCAGGTGCACACGTTATGATCGTGGCGATCATGGCGATGTTATCCAATATTTCATCTGCCTCCGCCATTTCGCGCGACAGCTCCAATTTTCACATGTCAAAGATCATTCCCGTCAGCTATTTTACACAGGTATTTGCCAAGCTGACCTTTAATGCCATCTTTACGCTTGGTGCATTATTGGCAACGGCGTTCTTCTCTTGCTTTAGGTATCCTGTATGGCAGGTTTTGCTCAGCAGCCTTGCGATTGCTTTTGCTGCTGTTGGACATATAGCGCTTTGTCTTGATATGGATATCAAGAATCCCACGATCAGCATGCAAGGTGATGAGGAGTCCTCTACGACGAGCAAAAGCACGCCGCGTGCGCTGGTGATTGGCTTGGCCATCGGTTTTTCGATGGGGCTGTTTATCATATTACAGTCCTCGGCAAAGCATGCTGTGCTACCGTACCTGGTGTTGATCGTTGGTGCTTTGGCTTTTGCGATATGGCGCGTGTGGCGATTGATCTTGCGCGTGGCATTGACGTATGACAAAATTGAAATGTGAGTGCTTGCTATGAAAAAAACTGTAATTTTAATTTTGATCTTACTTCCGATCGTGTTGCTGGTCACCATTTCCTTTGCGGGACGTATTCTTTCCACTTATCAGCATATTGCGGTAGAGCGCATCTTTTTTGCTGATGAAGAAGGAAAGGAGCTTGGCGCAGATGCGACGCTGGTCATCAGTACCGGGGAAACGGTCGCTACCACGATCCAGATCTTACCCGAGCTGGCGGCGGATAAGCGCGTCCAGTATACGACGTCTGATGAATCTGTTTGCACGGTGGATGATACCGGCACTATTACAGGCGTTGGTGCCGGCAGTGCGATTATTATGGTGAAGACCGTTGACGGTAATAAAACCGCAATGCTGCATGTCAGTGTTAAGGCGGATGGCGTGACGGGTGTTATGCTTACGCCCGAAACGCTTGAAATGAAGCTGGGCGAGAGCGATATGCTACAGGCGGTGGTATCGCCCTATGCCGCTCTTGATAAGAGCGTGACCTACACAAGCAGCGATCCTGCCGTTGTCACGGTCAGTGCAAGCGGTAAGGTGAGCGCGGTTGGCGTGGGTACGGCAATCGTTACCGTTACGACCAAGGATGGAGGCTTTACAGATACCTGTACGGTGATTGTAGTCAACGATACACCGCCGTTGCGCTTTGATTTTACGGGTGCCTCGGGCATTATACAGTCGGGAACGGGCTATATTTGCCACTCTGCGCAGGTGGCGCTGGCCGATTTCCTGTTGATCGACGAGTCCCAGCTTGGCACGGCGGAAATTCATTTTCGCGTGATTTCAGGCAGCGGTGCAACTGTGGATGACAACGGCGTGTTGACCTTTACACAGGCTGATGTCGTTGTGGTCGAAGCTTATGCAGGAAATATTGACGATCCTATTTCGCGCGTGGAGGTCAGGCTTGCTTGGCTTTCCTGAGCGATGATGGATATAAAGGAGGACTTTATTTATGAAAAGGTTAAGAAACATTTTAACCCTTCTATGTGTGCTGTCGCTTACGCTGATAGCCTTTACGGCATGCGGGGAGAAGGAATCACTTAAGCTTTCAGCGGATAAAACAACTGCCAAGCACGGTGAGGTGGTGGTGTTCAGCACCGTCCACGTGACCAAAAAGGGTGAGGCTGCTACTGATGCTGTGAGCTATGAGATCACAGCGGGCGCCGAGTCGGCAACGCTTGAAGGAAACAAGCTGACTATTTTGGATACGGCTGCAAACGGTGCGACTGTTACCGTGGTCTCCAAGATGAACGACATGATCTCTAATGAGATGACCGTAACGGTGACCGTTCCCGAAAACAGCATTTCCATATCGGTAGACAAGGCTGAGGCACAGAGAAATGAGATCGTTACCGTAACGGTGGATCTAAGGGAAGACGGACAGAGCATTGCGGCAGATGATGCTGTATTGTCCATCACCGACGGTGCAGATGCCGCAACGCTGGTTGGCACGCAGCTGACTATTGCAGCAGATGCCGCAAACGGTACGGTGATCAGGCTATGTGCGACCTACAAGGGGCTGACCTCTAACGTTGCTACCGTAACCGTTCGCGTACCCGTAACGGGAATCACCGCATCGGCCTCAAAGGCCTTTGTGCCAAGTGGCTCCTATGCCACGCTGCAACGGACGTTGAGCCCGACGGGGGCTGTGGGCACGGTCGAATGGGTGATCACTGAGGGCGCATCGCTGTGTGCTGTTTCAGGCGACTTACTTATCATCAATGATGATGCCGCAAACGGTGCCACCATTAAGCTCAAGGCGGTGTGTGGCACGGTGGAAAGCAATGAGCTTGTGTTTACTGTAGGCGAGGAGGAGGAGACCTTCCTGCTGCTGCTTTCGCAAAATGCGTTGACCGTTGACCGAAACGGCGCCACGGCTACTGTACTGGACGTCGAGGTGCTCAACCGCGATTTGCAGCCCGTGACAGACCGTGCGGTTAGCTTTGAGTTGATCAGCGGCGCGGAGCTTTTGACGCTTACTCCCGATGGGAATACATGCACGTTTACGGCACTGGGTCACGGTGATGCCGTGCTGCGCGTCAGTCTGAACGGTACGAATATTTCTAAGACAGCCAGCATCAAGGTAATTGTGCCTCCTGATGCTGTGACACTGCCGACTGTCTTTGCTGAGCGTCAGGGACTTATTTATAATGTTTCCATGATCGCTCCCGGCACGGGGCTTGCAGATCGTCTGCCCTTTGCCGCCGGCGTGGTGGGCACCAATGTCTGCAGCACGCTGAAATACAGCTTTTCTCATGCAGACGGCACGACGGGTGACGAGGTCGCTACCTGGGCAGACGGTAAGATCACCTTTAAAAAGCAGGGCCGTGTGACGGTAACCGTTTCCTCTGATTCGGGTAGCCGCAATGAGGTTTCTGCCTCCTATACCTTTGCTGTGAACGCAGGCTATAACGTTTCCACCTTCAGCGAGCTGAAGGCATTGCTGGAGGGTGCTGCATACAACGGTGATATCGTCAATATCGTGGTGACCGAGAAGCCTGTGGGAGCAGGCGATTACGTCTACGGCTACGATATCGTTCCCGATGCTGCGCTGAAGCCGGTAGCAGAGCAGACCTGGCAGGAGGTGCTGTGGAATTCCCATATCAGAGTGATCAACAAGAATGTTTATCTCAACGGCAATAACCATAAGATCGACGGTTCTCAGCTTCGTGTCATTACCAAAGCAGAGCTGGATACGCTGAACGGTCAGGGCTATAGCCTTGACAATATTTCTGCTTTACTTGCTATTGCACCCGAGTCGAGTGATCAGATGCAGATTGCGGGTAGACAGCATAGCGTTAAGATCTACGATCTTGAAATTGTCGGTAACACGCCCATTGATTTTTCGGGTGATCTCAATGCACACCGTCCGCTGGGTAGCTATAACACGGGCTTGCAGATCGGTGACGTATATTATCAGGTGGTTTATCATCTTGAAATGCGGGACGTGACTGTTTCGCGCTGCAACGTCGGTTTGCGATTCCGCCGTACAATCAGCGATAGCACTGTAGATAATATTACGGTATACAACTGCTTCTCCAACGGTGTTGAGACCGAGGCCTCGATCATGACCTTTGGTGATATGACCTTTGGCAAATGCGGTGCGGCAGGCCTTGAGATGGTGCCCAGCAATTCGAACGGCGCCGGTGATGCGATGAATCAACGTCAAAAAATCACCTTTGCGGGTGTGATCGATACGACGCAAAATCTGAACAACGGCCAGACCAAATATCTCTCGGTTTACGGTGCAGACGGCTTGACGGTCCCCATGATCCTGCAGGGCGTATTGGCAGAATACCAGAGCTCACCCGCCACCATGTCTCATATGATGAACGAAGAGGGTGAGTTTGGCTTTGTGACCTTTATTTTCCATGACTTTATGACGGGTACTGTCAACGTCAGTGAGGCGGCTTATCCCGGATATCAGCAGGGCGGCATTATCAATGTCAAGGATCTGCCTAAGGATGGCAGCATTGACACCACGCACGAATATATTTTGCTTGAGGTTGCGATTGCAGACCGTGGCTTGAATCTTGGCTACGCGTTGCTTTATAACCACAATTACAGGGCAAATTGATGTCATGAAGGGCTCGGCCCTCTTCGGCTATGCCGTGCCTGTCACATTTGGCACAACTGAAAAAGTCAGCGGAACAAAGAAAAAATCTCATTTGCCCAAAGGAGGCAAATGAGACGGTGTGTAAGAAAACAGGTTGAATTGCTTTGAAAAGCTTTCTTATAAAGCGAACTTTTCTATCGCTTCCCCAAGACTTGACGTACAAAGCATGCCTTGTGCCGCAGCACCGGACGCTTTTTGCTTAAATCTGACTGTTCCCTTGACTTTGGGGGTGAGTCAAATGCAAAAATGCATTTGGTACTCACCCCCGTCGTTTTTGCTTTGCGGCTAAACACCGCAATTTTTGCCTGTTTTGCAGGCAAAAACCGCAAATTCCGCGCGTCAAAAAAGCCTACCGTCGGCTTTTTTGCGCAGGGACTGCGTAAATGACGCAGCCCCTTTATTTTTAAGATAATTTATCGTATAGATTTAAAAGCGCGACGCCCTGCTTTAAGGCGTAGGAGCAGGTATAAAGCGTGCCGCCGCGGTTTTCGGTAAGATACGCGATACACAGGTCGCTGCCATCGACCAGCGCGCGGTTTCGTGCGTGCATACAGCCCTTCTCATAAGCGGGGAACAGGCAGTGCACCTCGTCGGCCTCTTTTAAGATGCTTTCAAAAATGATATGGTCGCCAAGGGGCCAATTCTTGGTCTGGTCACGGCAGGGCAGATACAGGCAAAGTCGCACGTGGGGGTGCTTTTTGCGTAAGGCCAGCACCGTGAGGGCGGCAAGCGTGTCAAAGCCGCGGGCGCCGCCCGTGCGAAATTCCGCAAAGCCGTCGGCGACCAGCTCCTCGAGCGTTTTATTCAGCAACGCGACCAGATGCGTGCGCGTGGTGGGCGCAATGGTGCGGTGACCTGTAAAGCAGCAGATCTTCACGCTTGGCACCTCCTTTTGATAAGATAACAACAGTATAGCACAAAAAGGGCGTCTTTGAAAGCGCTTTTTGAAAAATATTCGCGCACATCAATAAATTGTGCGCATATTTTGCTGTTTTTAGCTCCGTTTTGGGGCTTTTTTCTATTTTTGCGTGAGATTTGACAGGAATTTCTACGCTTCGGCGGCGGATTCTGACACGTTTTTTTTCGCATATCGCTTACAATAGAGAAAAAACGCGCCGTTTTGCGCGGTGCCTGGAAGTGAGGGAAAAGGATATGCAAAAGGAGCAAAAAAGAGAACCGGGTGCACTGCTCGCCCGAGGTGGCGAGGGGGCGTTTGCGCGCGAGATCGGCAGGTATTTACTGTATGCCGCGCTTGGCGCGCTGCTTTCCTCGGCATCGCTGCTTTTTGGGGTGCACCCCTTTGGGGTGGCATTGATCGCCGCAGCGGGAGAGGTCGCGCCTGCCTGTGCATTGGGGGCTGTCGTCTACGGCCTTTTTGCGGGAGATCCGATGACGTGGGTAGCTGCCGTCGCTACGCTTTTGATACGTGTGGGGGTGGCGTTTTTCAGCAATGAGCGCACCAAGCACATGCCGCCCCTCTTTGCCGAGTCAAGCGTTTGGCGCGTCGGTGCGGCGGCGTTTTCCTGCCTTGCTGTTGGTGTTTTTCAATGGGCGCGCGGTGGCTTTCGCTTTTTTGATCTGTTTGCAGTATTGCTTGCTGTGGCAGCGGCCCCGCTGGCAACGGCCCTGTATCTCGGATTATTTATGCGTGAGCGCGTCAGTGTGGCGCATCATTTTGAGATCGCAGTGGGTGCGATGGTGCTTAGCGGCATCTATGCACTTCGCACTGTCGGGATCTTCGGCATCTATCCCGCGGTCGTCGCGGCTGCTATGGCAGGGCTTCTGATGGTATCGCATCGCGGTGTCGGGGTCGGCGCACTGAGTGGCTTATTGGCAGGACTTTGCGTGGCGCCTGCTATGGCACCTGCCTTTTTGCTTTCGGCTCTTTTATTTGGCTTGCTTGAAAAAAGCAGTCGCGGCGGCGGTGTGATCGCAGGGTCGGTGGCGGCAGGCGGTTATGCCTTTTTGATATCCCGTATGGCGGGTATTGCCTTTTTACTGCCCTCGCTGCTGGTGGCAGGGGCGCTTTTCCTTGCGTTTGATTCGGCAGGGCTTGTGACGGGCGCGCCCGTACGGCATCTGATGCTGGCAAGGCGTCGCGCTGCACTGCAATCGGCGGGCACGCAGGCCTGGGACGACGGAACGGCGCAGCTGGAGGAGATGTCGGGGGCGTTACTCGATTTGTCGGGCACCTTTTATGAGATCAGCAGCCGTATGCGTCGCCCGGGGCTTGTCAGCCTGCGGCGCCTTTGCGACAAGGCCTTTGACAGCGTGTGTCCCGGGTGCCGCCACCGCGACGTGTGCTGGGGGAGCGAATACGAGGAGACCGTGGCGACAATGGACGAGATCAGCCGTCGGCTCTATCGGCACGGCACTGTGAAAAAGGGGCACGTGCAGGGCAATTTGCCTACAAGATGTGACGAGCTTTCGCGCATTTTAAATGTGCTCAATAACGGCGCCACTGCCCTTGTTGAGGAGGCGCTGCACGGCGATAAGACCTCGGTGGTGGCTATGGATTACGCGGCAATGGGGCGCATTATCAATGAGATCATTGCCGCCAACAGAGAGGATTTTGTGACGGACATTTCAACAGGCGAGCGCATTTTTAAAAGACTTTTGCGTATGGGATACAGTCTTGAATCGGCGGCGGTATGCGGCAAAACAAGGCGGCGCGTAATTCTGCGCGGTGTGCGTGCGAACGGCCGCACGGTGCGCGTGCGCGAGCTGCGGAGCGTGATCGAAAAGCACGTGCATTTTGCACTTGGCTCGCCCGATATGACAGAGCATGAGGGAGCTTATGACATTGTGTTCGGTGAGCGGGAGGCGCTTTCTACTATGTCTGTGAAATTCACGCGTCCCAAGGGCACGGGGGAGGGCAAGCGCTGCGGTGACAGCGTAGCCGTACTGCGCGGTGCGCGGGGCTTTGATTATGCCATGATCTGTGACGGTATGGGCAGCGGCACGACGGCGGCGCTGACTTCAACGCTTGCCTCGGTCTTTTTAACAAGGCTTTTGCAGGCAGGTGGGCGTGCGGAGAGCACGCTGCGCATGCTCAACGGCTTTCTTGCCGCACGCAGCGCGCGCGATGCGGAAAGCAGTACGACGGTGGATCTGCTGGAAATTGATCTTGTGCACGGTGAGGCGGCGCTGTTTAAGTGCGGTGCTGCGCCCACGTATTTGCTACGCCGCGGCGAGGTGACGCGCTTCTTTTCACGCACGGCGCCCGTCGGAATTTTAGAGGCACTTGATGCTGAGCGCCTTGGCTTTGAGGTCGAGGCGGGGGACGTGCTGGTGCAGATCAGCGACGGCTTCAGCGGAGGGGAGGAGGATTGCCCCTGGCTGGCTGAAATGCTTTCCGGGCGCTATGACGGCGATGCCGAGGAATTTGCCCGCATGGCGCTCAATCACGCGAGCAAGGAGGGGGACGACGATCTGTCGATCGTCATTACCGAGATCAGGCAAGCCCCGCCCGTCGAGGGTGTTGGCGGAGTGAGTAAGAGCGCGTAATACCCTGTGCCTGTTTTCACAAAAAAAGGAACGTGCCGTAAGGGACGTACCCTAAAGGACAGTTTTTAAAATACGGTGTATCTCGAAAGAGGTATGCCGTATTTTGCATTTGTGTCCACAAATGCAGTGCTTCGTCTGTATTAACTAAAGACCACAACAAAATTTACGGTTATTTTGCTATGCGAAAGGGCCGCACAAATCAAAGGCTCCCTTGTGTAAAGGGAGCTGTCGCGAAGCGACTGAGGGATTGTTTTGAGCGAAAAACCAATCTTTTACAATCCCTCCGTCACGGCAAGCCGTG
>SVSV01000032.1 GCA_015064125.1 Oscillospiraceae bacterium | reverse complement strand
TTGCAATACAAAGCGCGTCTGGGGCATGGGGCCCTCGGCTGCGTCGACCAGCAGAATCACGCCGTTTACCATCTTGAGCACGCGCTCTACCTCTCCGCCGAAGTCGGCGTGGCCGGGGGTGTCAACGATATTGATCTTCACGTCCTTGTAGTGAACGGCCGTATTCTTGGCAAGGATCGTGATGCCGCGCTCCTTTTCAATGTCGCCCGAATCCATCACGCGCGTTACGGTTTCTTGGTTTTCACGGTAAATACCGCCTTGCTTCAGCATCTGGTCAACCAGTGTGGTCTTGCCGTGGTCAACGTGTGCAATGATGGCAATGTTGCGTAAATCTTCGCGGATCATAGTCTGCCTCACTTTCGCATTTTTTCAAAAATAACACTTTATTATAACACAAACATATTATCTTGCCAAGGGGCAAGTAGGCAGTTTTTGCAAAGTTTTTACATAATACTGCAAAAAAGTATGCTGTGCTTGACATTTGCGGTGTCGCGCCTTATAATAAATAAGGTTAGTAAAGAAAGGCGGTTTTGATATGTTTGTCGATATGCTTGGTAAAAAACGGTTTAAGCTGGGGCTGCATCAGCACACAAGCCTCTCCGACGGTGCGCTTTCACCCGAGGAGGTAGCGGCGCTTTACCGTGACAACGGCTATGATGCCATTGCCATTACCGACCATTGGTGCTTTTATCCCGAGGGGGAGCTGTCAGGCCTGCCGATCCTATCAGGTGCCGAATACCACGTCGGGTTTCGCGATGCGGGCGAGGGCGTATTCCATATTCTATGCCTTTTTGCCGATCACGCGCCCGTGCTCGAGCAAGAGAGTGCTACCGCACAGGGCATCATCAATGCCATTCACGAGGCGGGGGGACTTGCAGTTCTCGCGCATCCTGCGTGGTCGATGAACACTACCGAACGCGTAAAGGCACTGTCTGGCTTTGACGCCACTGAAATTTATAATACCGTATCCCACAACGTCCGTCGTGCCGATTCCTCGATCCTGGTCGATCATTACGCCCTGAACGGTATGCTTTTTCCGCTGTTGGCCGCCGATGATTTTCACGGCCCCGCGTTTTTTCCAAAGCCCGTTTCCTTTGTCATGGTAGAAAGTGAGGAGCTTTCTGCCGCTGCCCTGCGTGCGGCCATTCTTGAAAAGCGCTTTTATGCCTCAACGGGGCCTGAGATCCACTTGAGAAGAGAGGGGAATAGCATGGTGGTCGATTGCTCACCCGCACATGAGATCGTGTTTGAAAGCAATCTGGTGTTCTCCCCTCACCGCACCGTGGTCGGAGAGGCTCTGACACACGCCGTTTATCCCATCAACGAGGGTGAGCGCTTTGTGCGTGCATACGTGACCGATGCTGACGGCAGACAGGCATTCAGTAATTTTATTGAGATCTGACGGGCAAAGCTCCTCTTGCACGCCCCAAGATTTTTTGATTTTTATCAGAGAAACCGCTTGACAAGCCGGCAGCGGTGTTATATAATGTAGATACTGTGGAGTATTGGAGATGCAGGAGTACACTGGGTGAAGTGTACCTTTGCATCTCTTTTTATTTTTAATTTTTAATTTTAAGTGAGGAAAGTTTATGACGTCTTATAAGCTGATCGAATCGCTTGAGCGCAACCCCATCATCGCCGCCGTGCACGACGGTGATTTTGATGCCGCACTCGCTTCTCCCGCTGAGGTGATCTTCTATCTCAAGGCAAGCCTTTTAACCGTGCGTGAGCGCGTTTTGGCGGCACACGGGGCAGGAAAGATCATTTTGGTGCATATCGACCTCGCTGAGGGTATTGGTAAGGACCGTGCGGGCATTGCCTTTCTTGCCGAGTGCGGTGTAGACGGTATTATCAGCACGCGTACTCAGCTTTTGCGTTACGCTAAGGAAACGGGTCTTGTTGCCGTGCAGCGCTTTTTCACGCTGGATTCGCAGGGGCTTGAGAGCATTGAGGAAACGCTTACTAACCCCGTGAGCGATCTTATTGAGCTGATGCCGGGCGTGATCGGCAAGACGATCTCACGCTTTTCTAAGGGTGACATTCCCTTGATCGCGGGCGGCCTGATCGAAACCAAGGCAGAGGTCACCACGGCCCTGCAATGCGGTGCACTTGCGGTATCCACGGGCAAACGCGCACTTTGGTGTATTGACTGAAATTGTAAAAATAGATGCATAAAGGAAGGTAGAATTATGTATGACGTATTGATCGTCGGTGCCGGTGTCATTGGCGGTATGCTGGCAAGACAGCTTTCAAGATACGACCTCTCGGTTTGTATACTCGAAAAGGAAAACGACGTTGCCATGGGTGCCACCAAGGCAAACAGCGGTATCGTGCACGGCGGCTACGACCCCGAGCCCGGGACCCTGAAGGCAAAGCTGAATGCTGAGGGTGTGCAGAAGCTTTACGACGTGGCTGACGAGATCCACGCCCCTTACCGCAAAAACGGCTCGTTTGTGTGTGCATTTGGCACGCCCGAGGAGGAGGCAACGGTGAGAGAGCTTTACGAGCGCGGTCAGATCAACGGCATCAAGGGCCTTGAGCTGCTCACGGGTGAGCAGGCGCGTGCACTGGAGCCCGCCCTTTCCGAAAAGGTATCTCTTGTACTTAACGTTACCAACGCGGGCATTGTTTGCCCCTATGAAATGGCGATCGCCGCCATCGGCAACGCAATGGATAACGGCGTTGAGCTGAAGGTCGGTTTTGCTGTGCGCACCGTTGAAAAGACCGAAAACGGATTTGTTGCCGTAGCAGAAAACGGCACCCGTGTGGCAGGTAAATACCTTGTCAACTGCGCAGGTGCCTACTCCGATCGCGTGGCCGCTATGGTGGGCGATAGCTTTTTTACCATCATTCCGCGTGCAGGCGAGTATATGCTGCTTGATAAGAACGAGGGCAGCCGCGTGTCGCACACGATCTTCCAGGTGCCCGGCATCGAGGGCAAGGGCATTCTGGTATCCCCCACGGTCGACGGCAACCTTTTAACGGGTCCTACCGCCCTTAAGGTGGAAAATCCTGCCTGCACCGAAACCACGCCTGAGGGGCTTGAGGCTGTTGGCCGTCTTGCCGCAAAGAGCGTGCCGAGCGTGAATTTCCGTCAGGTCATTACCTCGTTTACGGGCGTGCGCTCGTCCGAGAAGAACGGCGATTTTATCATTCGTCCCTCTGAGGTGGCCAAGGGCGTGCTGCACGTGGCCGCCATCGACTCGCCCGGTCTTACCTGCTGCGTGGCCATTGCCGATTACGCCATCGACCAGCTGCGTGCCATGGGCCTTCTGCTCACCGAAAAGGCAGATTTTAACCCCGTGCGTGAAAATCCGCATGCCTTCCGCGAGATGAGCGATGAGGAAAAGGATGCTTATATCAAGGCGCATCCTGCTTACGGCAAGATCGTTTGCCGTTGTGAAACCGTCAGTGAGGGCGAGATCCGCGATGCCATTCGCCGCAATCCCCCCGCCCGTGATATTGACGGTGTCAAGCGCCGTACGCGCTCGGGTATGGGTCGCTGTCAGGGCGGCTTCTGTATGCCATACGTCATGCGCCTGCTCTCTGAGGAAAACGGTGAGCCGATGGAAAAGATCACCAAAAACGGCGAGGGCTCTGCCCAGCTGACAGGAAAGCTGTAAGGAGGGCGATAGGATGAGAACACACGATATTGTGATTGTGGGCGGCGGCCCTGCGGGTATGGCGGCGGCTGTGGCTGCCTATGATGCAGGTGTTACCGACGTTGTAATTCTTGACCGTGAGGATGGTGTTGGCGGTATTTTGCGCCAGTGCATCCATAACGGCTTTGGCCTGCACAAGCTCGGCCGCGAGCTGACGGGCCCCGAGTATGCTGACGTTTACCGTAAAGAGGTAGAAAAGCGCGGCATCAAGGTATATTGTGAAACCACGGTTACGGCCGTGTCGCAGGAGCGTGTGGTGACCGCGCGCAACCGCGAGGGTATTTTGAAGATACAGGCAGGCGCTGTTGTGCTTGCGATGGGCTGCCGTGAGCGTAGCCGCGGTGCACTGAATATCAGCGGCACGCGTCCTGCGGGTGTTTACAGTGCAGGTACCGCCCAGAAGCTGATCAACTGTGAGGGCTATATGGTCGGTAAGCGGGTCGTCATTCTCGGCTCGGGTGATATCGGCCTCATTATGGCGCGCCGTATGTCCTTTGAGGGGGCTAAGGTGGAGGCCGTGTGTGAGATCATGCCCTATTCGGGGGGTCTTACGCGTAACATCGTGCAGTGCCTTGAGGATTATGACATTCCGCTTTACCTTTCCACCACCGTGGCAGAGATCCACGGCAAGAAGCGCGTGGAGGGTGTGACGATCGCTGAGGTCGACGAGAACCGCCGCGTAAAAGAGGAAACCAAGCGTTATATTCCTTGCGATACGCTCTTGCTCTCCTGTGGCCTGATCCCCGAAAATGAGCTGACGCGCTCGGCAGGTATTCCGATCGACCCGATCACGTCGGGTGCGCTGGTTGACGAAAACCGCCAGACGGCAACGCCGGGTATTTTTGCCTGCGGTAACGTATTGCAGGTGCACGATCTGGTCGACTACGTATCCGACGAGGCAGAAATTGCAGGCATCGGTGCCGCTGATTTCGTGAAGAACGGTGCTGTTACGGGTGACACCGTGCAGACCAAGGCAGGCAACGGTGTCAGATACGTGCTGCCCCAGTGCGTGCATACCGATAAGGGCAATGACGTGGCGCTGTTTATGCGCGTTACCCAGCCCTTCCCGAAGGTGCGCTTTACCGTCAGATCGGGTGACACGGTGCTGGCGACTGCCCAGCGTCTGAAGGCCGCCCCCGGTGAGATGGAAAAGATCGTTGTGAAGCAGGATAAGCTGGCCCTGGCGAAGGAGCCTATCACTGTTTCGTTGGAGGTGCTGTGATGAAAAGAAATCTGATCTGTATTATTTGCCCCCGTGGCTGCGCGATGAGCGTGGAGGGTGAGGGGGATAATCTTACCGTGGTGGGCAACGCCTGCCCCAAGGGCAAGCAGTATGCCATTGACGAGTGCACGCATCCCACCCGTACGGTGACCTCTATCGTGCGCGTTGCCAACCGTGTGGATACGATGGTCAGCGTCAAGACCGCCGCACCCATTCCGAAGGAAAATATTTTCGATGTGATGGCAAGGATTCGCGCCACCGAGGTGCAGGCCCCCATTGAAGCAGGCACTGTGGTCCTTTCCGATATCTACGGTACTGAGGTCATTGCCACCAAAACCATCAAGTGATAAAAAAGAAAAAGCCGCGTTGCGGCTTTTTCTTTTTTGCAATCATTTTGATCGTGTGAGCTTAAAACCTTTCAAGCTCGTCCTTTAATACTTCCTTGAAGAAATCAGCGTAAAGGTCGTAGCCTTCCTGGTTGTAATGCACCCCGTCCTCTACGTAAATATCCTTTCGGTGTAAGGGCTCGTAGGAGAGCGGGTCAAAGAACGTGCATCGCGGCGTGTTTTTCGCAAACTCGCGCAAAAGCTCATTGTAGGCAAGGCGTTCTTTTAATTGCTCGTCGGTCATATCGCGCGTTGGGTGTGCACCCGAGAGATAGATCTTCAGCTCAGGGAAGTCAGTCAGTGCATAGACGATCACGCGCTGTGCCAGCTCAAAGGCCTCCTCGTTGCTGTAGCCAAAGGCCTCGCTGTTGCCCCAGCTGCCGTATACCAGCACGCTGGGCGCCAAGGGCTTGATCATACGCGGATAGTAGTAGAGCTGATGCTCGGGGCAGCTTGAGCCAAAGCCGCGGTTGACGCAGCAGGGGGCGCCGCTTTTGCCGCGCAGCACCTCACGCAGGGGCGTGTGATCCCATCTCGTGCTCCAGCGCGTGTAGTAGGAGGGGCCGTAAAATACGATCTGGCCCTGCGGAGCTTCCTCTTTTTCGTAGTTTTGCACGTACTTTTCCATCGAATCGTTCCAGATCTCAATGACCTTTAATCCAACGCGAACAGGCATAATTTCATACTCCTTCTTGTGATAAAATTTTGTTATAGAAAGGGGTCATACCCCGATTTCCTCGTAAATTTCAAGCAGTCGCTCCTCGGCCTCGGTTTTTCTTGCGTCAAGGGCGGCGGCACGGGTGTAGTCGCTGGCTGCCTCTCCAAACAGCTCCTCGTCAATGGCGGCAAGCTCGGCCTCCAGTGCCTCGGCCTCCTTGCGCAGGCGCTCAAGGCGTGCCTTTGCCTTGCGCTCCTCGGCAGCGCTTTGCTTGCGCGCGAGATACTCAGCCTTGCCCGCGCTCATCGGTGCTGACGGTTTTTCTTTATCCGTGGGGGCGTTTTGTGCCGCGCGTGCGGCGCGAAAGGCAAGAAACTCACTATAGGCGTGCGTGGTGCTGGAGGGCTTGTAGTCAAGCAGGTCCCCGTCGCCCGTGTCGGGGCAGAGCGCCAGCACGCGCGTGGCAAGCTTATCCATAAAATAGCGGTCGTGCGACACGGCAAGAATAGTGCCGTCAAAGTCGGCAAGGGCGCTTTCCAGTGCCTCGCGCGAATCAATGTCCAGATGGTTGGTGGGCTCGTCCAGCACCAGTAGGTTCACGTGCGATAAGATCAGCTTTGAAAGCGTCAGGCGTGCACGCTCACCGCCCGAAAGGACGGCAACGGTGCGGAAAACATCCTCCCCCACAAAGCGAAAGAGCGCTAAGGTGCTGCGAATTTCGGTTTCGGTGAGGTTGGGATAGGCGTTCCACAGCTCGTCAAGGACGGTGTTCTCGGGGGTGAGGTTCTGGTTTTCCTGGTCGTAGTAGCCAACTTCCACGTTGTAGCCGTGCTCCACGCGTCCCGCACTCGGGGCAATGCGCCCCAGAATGATCTTCAAAAGCGTGGATTTTCCACACCCGTTAGGGCCTGTAATAAAGGCACGCTCATTTTTCTTAAGCAGGAAGTTAATGTCCGTAAATAAGCGCTTTGCGCCAAACGCCATGCTAAGGCCACGTACCGAGATCACCTCGTTGCCACTCTCCCTTGCCTCGCGGAAGGTCATGCGAATGGCCTTAGGGGCTTCCTTTGGCTTTTCCAGCCTTTCCATCTTGGCAAGAAGCTTCAAGCGTGATTCGGCGGCAACGATATTCCGCTCGCGGTTCCACGCGCGCTGCTGGGCAATGTACGCCTCTTGACGGGCGATTTCCTTTTGCTGATTTTTGTAGTGCTTTTCGGCGATCTCGCGGTCGCGGCGGCGCGCCTCGGCACAGGCGGTATAGCCACCCGTGTAAAGTGCGGCGTGCGCGTGCTCCAGCACCAGCGTTTTGGTGGTCACGCGGTCAAGAAAATAGCGGTCGTGCGAAATCACCAGCACGCATTTCTTGTATTGCGACAAAAAATTTTCAAGCCAATACAGCGTATCGATATCAAGGTGGTTGGTGGGCTCGTCAAGCAGCAAAATATCGGGCTCGCGCACCAGCTGACGGGCCAGGGCCAGACGCGTGCGCTGCCCCCCTGAAAGGGTAGAAAGAGGGCGACGCATCGCCTCGTCGTCAAAGCCAAGACGCATCAGGACCGAGGCCGCACGTGCGCGGAACTGCAGCCCGCCGTTTTCCACAAAGCGGCGCTGTGCCTCGGCAAAGGCCTCGCTCAGTGCAAGATATGCGGGCGTGCCCGCCTCACTCTCTCGTGCGTGCAGATCAAATTCAAGGGCGGCAAGGCGTTCCTCCTCGGCCAGCAGCTGGGGGAAGGCCGCGATCATTTGCGAGAGGGCATTGTCGCCTGCGGCTTCGTCAACTTCAAAGGCATCGTCCTGCTTCAGGATCCCCAGCGTTTTGCCGTTGCCGATAAAGACGTTGCCACTGTCGGGGGCAAGCTCGCCTGTGATGACGCGGAACAGCGTCGATTTTCCGCAGCCGTTCACACCAATGACGCCGAGTCTGTCGTTTTCCTCCAGCGAAAAGCTGATCTTATCCAGCACCACACGTACCCCAAAGGATACCGTAATGCCCGAAAGCCCCAAAACCGCCATAGCCATCTCCTTTCCACCCGTTATACGCGCAACATTCCAAATTATTATAGATGAATATCACGCTTTTGTCAAGGAAAACTATAAAACAAAAAAATTTTAAAAAACTATTGACAAGCGCACTAAGATATGGTATACTCTGTAAAGTATTTTGCTTTACAGGTGAAGTCATGTTTGAAAAAAATCTGCAATTGGCAGAATTGATCGATACGTATGCAATGCTCCTCAGTGACCGTCAGCAGAGACTGCTGGATCTGTACTATAATGAGGATCTGTCGCTTGGCGAGATCGCCGAGGACGTGGGCATTTCCCGCCAGGGCGTGCGTGACAGCATCAAAAAGGCCGAAAGGGAGCTTGCATTTTTTGAGGATAAGCTCGGGCTTGTTGCGCGTGAAAACGCCGTGCGCGAGGCAGGGGAGCGATTGCTTTCGCTTTTGCCCGACAGCGGCGAGGCGGCTGTGGCCGCGCGCAGGCTGCTTGCTGTGGCAAGCGGCGGCGAGGACGGCACCTATTGATAAAACAGGAAAGGCGGCACTTTTATGTTTCAGAGTCTTACCGAAAAACTGAATAACGCCTTTAAATTTTTTCGCAACAAGGGTAAATTGACCGAGGCTGACGTAAAGGCAGGTATGCGTGAGATCAAGCTTGCGTTGCTTGAGGCTGACGTGAACTTCAAGGTCGTAAAGGACTTTATTAAAATGGTTTCCGAGCGCGCCGTTGGCGCGGAGGTCATGGAATCGCTTTTGCCCGCCCAGCAGATCGTCAAGATCGTCAATGAGGAGCTTGTGAAGCTGATGGGCACCACACAGGCAAAGCTCACCATTGCCCCCAAGCCCCCTACGGTCGTGATGATGGTCGGCTTGCAGGGTGCGGGTAAGACCACGCACGCAGGCAAGCTGGCGGGTATGTATAAAAAGCAGGGCAAAAAGCCCTTGCTTGTCGCTTGTGACGTTTACCGTCCCGCTGCCATCAAGCAGCTGCAGATCCTTGGTGAAAAGCTGGATATTCCCGTATATGCCCCGGGCGATAAGGAAAAGCCCGTAAAAATTGCGAAGGAGGCATTAAAGCTTGCCGAAAAGCAGGGGTACGATATGGTGTTTATCGATACCGCGGGTCGCCTGCACATCGACGAGGTGCTGATGGGCGAGCTGCAGGAGATCAGAAAGGCCACCAACCCCACCGAGATCTTGCTCACCATTGACGCGATGATCGGTCAGGACGCCGTGACGGTTGCCGAGCATTTCAATGAGCAGCTTGACGTTACGGGCGTGATACTCACCAAGCTTGACGGTGATACCCGTGGCGGTGCCGCCCTGTCGGTTCGGCACGTAACGGGCAAGCCCATTAAGTTTATCGGTGTCGGCGAAAAGCTTGACGCGATCGAGGCCTTCCATCCCGACCGAATGGCCAGCCGCATCCTTGGTATGGGTGACGTGCTGTCCCTGATCGAAAAGGCTGAGGCCGCCTTTGATCAGAAGCAGGCTGCCGAGCTTGAGAAAAAGCTGCGCGCCTCTACGTTTACGCTTGACGATTATCTTGATCAGTTTGCGCAGCTGCGTAAGATGGGCAATATCGAAAGCCTGATCGGTATGATGCCGGGTGTGAAGCCGGGGGCCCTGAAGGATGCCAAGATCGACGAAAAGCAGCTGGCACGCACCGAGGCCATTATCAAGTCGATGACCGTGCGCGAGAGAGAAAAGCCCGAGATCATCAATGCCTCGCGTAAGATGCGCATCGCAAAGGGCAGCGGCACCACCGTGGAGGATGTCAATAAGCTGTTAAAGCAGTTTGATGCCGTGCGCAAGATGATGAAGCAATTTGCCTCCCCCGGCGGTAAGCGCGGCTTATTTGGTAAGATGAAACTTCCGTTCTGACGGATTTTTTATAAAAAATGATATACGAAACAAAAACAAAAAACAAAGGAGATTTTTATCATGGTTAAAATCAGACTCACCCGCACGGGTAAAACGCACAGCCCCTCTTACCGTATCGTAGTTGCTGATCAGCGCTCGCCCCGCGACGGTCGCTTCATCGAGGAGATCGGTCACTACAACCCCAAATCCAAGGAGCTTGCTGTAAACGCAGAGTCCGCTAAGAAGTGGCTTGGCAACGGCGCACAGCCTACCGAAACCGTTAAGGTTCTGCTTACCAAGGCCGGCGTAATCGGTTAATTACGCGGTGGCCGATATGTTGAGCCTCAAAGAAATCCTGACCGATATTGCCGCCGCTATCGTCGATCATCCCGACGACGTGGTGGTCATTGAGCAGGAAGAAAACAACGAAGTGACGCTCTGCTTGAGCGTACATCCCGACGATATGGGCATGGTCATCGGCCGTCACGGTCGCATTGCCAAGGCGATCCGCTCCGTCATGAAGGCGGCAGCAGGCACCTGCGGCAAAAAAGTGAATGTCGATATCAAGGACTAAAGCAAACGAACAGGCGCGCCGTACGGCGCGCCTGTTCGTTTTTAATAAGACAATATAAATTCCCAAAGCTTATTTACTATAAAGCATATTTTCATCTATCGCGATCTCGCCGTTTGCATCTTCAAATTTCTTTACGCATTCCTGAGCAAGATATTCAAGCTGTGCATTCAGGGAGCGTTTATTTTGCCTTGCCACCTGCGTGATCTTATAGAGCAGCTCGGGCTCAAATCGGATTCCTGTTTGAATTTTATTTGTAGCCATGATAACACCTCAAAAACATATTGATAACATTATACAAACTTTTCTCTTGACTTTATACAAACAAAGTGTTATCATGTTTATATAAATTTTATTTTTGAGGGGCAATTATGGATAAAATAGGTATTTATAAGAAGCTTGATTCTCTTGGGCGTGTGCTTATTCCTAAGGAAATGCGTGAGTTGTTTCATTTAACGGGTGAGGTGGAGCTTATCATAACATCCGAAGGCATTTTAATAAGAAACCCGCAATATGAATTAAAAGAACGGGAGAAGCAATAAACGAACAGTCGCCATAGCGTGATGCTCCAAGCGGAGCATCACGCAATCAAATCCGTCTTCGACGGGTGAAATCCGCCTTGGGTGGGTGAAACCGCTATCGCGATGAAATCCTGCTTCGCAGGGTTAAGCTCACACGGATTTGATTTCATCCAAGGACCTCACCTTGGATTTCATCTGAACGAAGTGAAGATTTCATCGTGGTGTAACCACGATTTCATTAAACAAACACAAAAAGAGAGGACATTTCGGCGTTGACCCGATTTGTTCTCCCTTTTGTGTTCGTTTTTACTTATAGCGATACTACGATTGATATAACCGTTTATTGCTCGGTATCCTTCTGCGGCGGTACAAACTCCAAAAGATCGGCAATGGTGCAATTCAGCACCGAGCAGATTCTTGCCAGCACATCAATATCCAGTCTTGTAATCTCATTTTTACAATAATGATTGATCTGCGTGCGCTGCATTTCCGCCTTGTGGCTTAGCTTATTTTTGCTAATATTGGATTTTTTAATCAACTCGTCGAGTTTGATGATAATTTTTCCGTATTCGTTCATATTTGCCGCCTTCAAATAAAGTATTGACAAATATATTATACATATGCTATAATACAAAAGTAAGATATAGAATGTCTTGTCAGACTTCTTGCACATAGGAGGGCGAAGGTTGGATAAGCTTGGTATTAGTAAAAAAATAGATCATTTGGGAAGGCTGCTTATTCCTAAGGAATTGCGTGAGTTGTTTCATTTAACGGGTGAGGTGGAGCTTATCATAACACCCGAAGGCATTTTAATAAGAAACCCGCAATATGAATTAAAAGAACGGGAGAAGCAATAAACGAACAGGCGCGCCATAGCGTGATGTCCTTAGCGGAGAATTTTTTACTTTGAGAAAAGTGCGAGCATCGTATTTGACCGGTCAAACGCAAATGGGCTAAGCCCCAACCCATATTACAAGCAGAAAGAGAGAACAGACGGTTCATAGCCGAAGGTTCTCTCTTTTCTGTTGGTATAAAGTGATATTCTTTGCTAACGCAAAGAGTGATATCGTCGCACAGCGACAGTGATATTGAAACCTTACGGCTTCAGTGATATTCTATTCGCCCAAAAACTTGCGAAGCAAATATCACTCGGCGTAAGCCGAATATCACTGCATAGCAATAGAACTCGCCGAAGGCGAATAGAGTTAGCGTGATACTCCGTTAAGAGTATCACGCCATACGGCGCGCCTGTTCGTTTTTATATTACATGTGTGGTTTGGTGGGATTCCCCCAAAACGGGTGTGCTTTTACAGGAGATCGACAATGTTATCCTCTACAACGCCGCCCTCGTGCAGGCGCGAGATCTTCGTAAATCCTGCGCGCTGTAAAAGCGTCAGCGCCTCACAAAAGCCAAAGGCCAGCTTGTCGGCATGGTGTGCGTCAGAGGAGAGGATCACGCGCCCACCGCACGCGCAAAGCATTTCCAGCAGCGGCACGGCAGGGTAGGGCAGGGTCTTAAGCCCCCTGATGATGGCACCCATGTTTACCTCAAACAGTGGCACATGCTTGACGGTTTCTCTGATGGCCTCGCGCGCAACCGCAAGGTATGCCTCCTCCCCCTCGTCAATAAGCCCGTGCTTGGTCAGCAGGTCAAAATGCCCCATAAAGGTGGGCTTGTTCTTTTCGGCGTGGGCAACCACCTGTGCAAAATAGGCCTTTGCAAAGTCCAGTTTATTGCCGCCAAACAGGCTGTCAATGCCGCGCTGCTGCCAATCGCGTCCGCTGTCAACGGGGAACCATTCCTCGCCCTTTAGGATATAATGCACCGATCCGATGGTGTAATCGTAAAGCGCGGGGTCGATCTCGGAGCCCCAGTCCCATTCAATGCCCAAAAGCAACGGAAATCCATACCGTTCGCGGGCTATTTTCTGCTCCTCGCGCACGACTTTTTCGTAGTCCTCTACGTGTGTTTGGGGGCGCAGACAGTAGCGCAGGTCAAAGGGCGTCAGGCTATGGTCGGAAATGCCAAGCGATAAGAGTCCTGCCGCACGCGCGGCCTCGGCCATCTCGTGTACGGTGCTTGCTCCGTCTGAAAAGATCGTATGTGTGTGAAAATCAGCAAATGCCATCATAAGCCTCCCGGTATAGCCGAAGAGGGTCGAACCCACAAGGCTTGGGCAGGCAAAAATGCGCCATGACTACAGGAAAACACTTTGCAATATCTGTATATTTCTGCAGTGTTTTCCTTTGTCATAACACCTTTTTGCTCTGCCGAAGCTGGGAAGCACCTCTCGGCTGAAAGATTTTTAGCAGATTTTGTTGTGACGCGGTGCAGTTATGTAATATCTTACAAGCCGCGGCGCGGCAAAAGCTGCAAAAATATTACGCCGAGAGGCTTATGTGTTCGGCCCTCTTCGGCTATAGCCAAGGAATTAAAATTCGGTATTGAGCTTTGCCTGCTCGCTTTCAAGATTTTTGATCACCGTCATTTCGGGCAGGTCACGCTCCGCACTGACGGGCACCGCCACAAAGAACGTGGAGGTGTGGGCAGGGAGCTGCAAGCGCAAATAGGTGTAGGTCTTGCCGAGATAAGAAACAAAGCGCTCGGGGCGCGCGTGGATGTTGCCCGTGTGTGGGTCCCATTCGTCTATGTCGTGGGCACCGCGCAAGAGCAGGTGGTGATTGTAGTCGGTATCGGTCGCGTTTGAAAAATAGTAAATATCCCCCTCGTCAGTGCGCTTGTGGATATGGGTGAACATGCCACCGTCGGGGAAGGAGCGCGTGAGGCCCACCGTATGGAATTCGGGGTAAATGGCATTCAGTGCCCCCGTTCCCTCAAAGCGCCCCATGCCGGGAATATAGACGTCAAAGGGCACGCCAAAGGAGTTGAGCGCGCGATTGACAAGTGAGCTTTTGGTCATGTGCGTGCCGTCCACGGTCGTGGCGTTAAAGTATAAAAACAGTGCCTCGCCTCCGTTTTCGTTGCGGTTGTGGCAGTAGCGGCCCATCACGTTTTTGTTGGTGGCCTGCTCGCCGAAGATGGCGCGTGTGAGGGTCTGTACCTCGGCGTCGTTTTTGCCCTCCCTGTCATACTCAAAGGCCATGGTGGGCAGCTGGCCCGTGGCTAAGATCTTGCCGCCCTCGTCAAAGAACTTTTTCAGCATGCGTAAATTCGGCAGGCTGATGATCGTAGTAGAGGGAAGCACAAAAACGCTGAATTGCTCACGGTTGTTTTTGTTGTCAAGATACAGCACGCCTCCCTCGGTGCGGCATTGTGTGCGCATCGTTTTGGGGTGAAGGACCGTCAGATCGTGCCCTGCATAAAAGGTGATGGCGTTGATGAGGGTCATGTAGTCGGTGTCGGCTGGCGTTTCGGGGTATTCGTAGCCCGTTACCTCTGAGCGGTAAAGCGTCACGCGGCTGTGCAGGTCGTAAATGGGGTAAAGCAGGGCGATATCCGCCACGTGTCTGCCGCCTCGCAGCATCAGCTGTACGCGTGCGACAAAGTCGCCGAAGGTGCTGTCGGCAGTGAGCTCATCGGGCAGGTGGAGCGCGGCGTTGTTGACGCCCCGTGAAAAGGCGTTCATCGCGTCCTTGATAAGGTTTGCGTGGTCGTGCTGGGGATAATCACGGAAAAGCTCGCCGTTGACGCGCTCCACGTCAAAGTTATAGGCGGCGCCTGCGGCAATTTTTACAGAGTTGGTGCCGTAAAGATAGGATTTGTCAAATAACGCGCAGGGCGAGTAGCGATTGCAAAGCATGGCATCACCCGCGGTAAATGAGCAGGCAGTGAGCTTTGGCTCAGTGAGGCTTCCAAGAGTGGAAAGCCCCAATTCAGATGCGAAGCTTTGCAGGGCCTCCATCACGCCGTGCTCGATCATAGAGGCACGCACCGTCATCAGCATAGCCTTATAGTGCGTGGTGTCCTTGCCTGCATACTCGAAAAGAGCAGGGTAAAGGGGGGCGGGATCAAAGCCAAAGCGCCGCAAGAACAGCTTGTTGAAGGAGGGATCCCAGTCGCGGCGGTTGGTGCCGTGAAAGCCGATTTCGGCATAGGCAAGGGTCGTCAGAGTCGTGCCGATATAGGGGGTGAGAACCCCTGAAAAGAGGTTAAAGGCCATTGTCATATAGGTGCGTGACGCTTCGTAGGAAAGAAAGTTGGCACGGCGGCATTCGTTTTCCTCCACTGCCAGATATTCCTGCACCACCCAATTGCCCTGTGGCACCTGCCAGCAGAGCTTATTGTCCTTGATAAAGGGGCGCAGATCAATGATCTCACCCCACGCCTCGGAGTAGGCTACCAGCGACAAAAGGCTGCCCTCGTGCAGAGGACGAGAAAGCGCTTCTCCCGCGCGGCAGATATATTCCTTGCATTCAAGAAGCTTGGCGTGCAGGCTGGTTTCGCCGAGATCGTCAAGCATGCGAATGACAAGATTTTCAAAGGCGCTGTCAAGGAAAAAGCCGACCGTGAGGCCTCTTGCAGCGGCCTCGCACAGTAAGATGCGGTACATCTCACGCACAGCATCCACGTCGTCGACGTTTTTTAATTCGGTGCCCTTGGGCAGCAGGGGGATAAGCCCACCGCACCCCGCGCGCCCACAGGCCTCCACCGCCGAGAGGATCGGTGCCCTCAGGTCGGCTTCATCGGGGCTTGGAAAGGTAAAGTAATAAATAGGGCGCGTGCTGTTGTCGGGGCGGGCAAACGCTGCTTTTTTTTGTTCGTATGCCATGTCGCTCTCCTTTTTTGGTATAGCCGAAGAGGGTCGAACACATAAGCCTCTCGGCGTAATATTTTTGCAGCTTTTGCCGCGCCGCGGCTTGTAAGGTATTACATGACTGCACCGCGTCACAACAAAATCTGCTAAAAATCTTTCAGCCGAGAGGTGCTTCCCAGCTTCGGCAGAGCAAAAACGGGCTCTGACGGCAGGAAAATACTTTGCAATACCCGTAGCCTTCGGCTGTTATTTTTCAGTATATCATATTTTACTGTTGATTTCCAGTGTTTTTGCAAAATTGTTGACAGTTTACGTGTGCGTATTGACAAGTGGGTCTGTAAATGTTAAAATAAATGTGATAGCTGCACGGAAGGAGGTTGCCGCATTGAAGATAGATTTTCACGCGCATATTTTGCCGCGTGCCGACCACGGGTGCGATAGCTCCGCCATGGCCGAGGCACAGCTACGCCTGATGAAGGATGCAGGCACCGATGCTGTGGTAGCAACCTCACATTTTTACCCCAATACGGATAGCATTTCCTCGTTCCTTGCGCGCCGACAGGGCTGCCTTGATGCACTGCTTAAAAAGCTGCCTATGGCAGAGCTGCCTGTCGTTTATCAGGGTGCTGAGGTGCTGGTCTGCGCGGGTATACATAAAATGGAGGGGCTTGAGCGCCTTGCCATTGTCGGCACCAACGTGCTCTTGCTTGAAATGCCCTTTGGGGCCTGGAGCCCTGAGCTCTATACCACGGTGCTCGAGGTCCGCTCGCGCGGTCTTTGTCCCGTGCTCGCACATATTGACCGCTATGATTTACAAAACGTGATGCCCCTTCTGGAAAAGGGGATCCTCGCGCAGGTCAATGCCGAGGCGTTTGGCCTTTTCGCCAAGACTGCCCCCTATGAGGCGCTGATGCGCGAGGGGCGTGTGGTGGCGCTTGGCAGTGATCTGCACGGCAGTAAGGCCGCCGATTATAAGCGCTTTGTAAGGATGCAAAAAAAGCTGGGTAGTCTTGCCGATACGGTCTTTGCTGCGACCGAACAGCTGCTTCAAAATGCCACGCCTCTTTTTGAGAAAAAAGAGAGGGTGGATATACTCTTAACGTAATCGACGAAAGGAAAAAACTATGCAACGCAAATTACTCGCACGTACCCCCATAGGCAATCCTCGCCGTGTCTGGCGTCAGGATAACTTCATGCTGGCGCTTGCCTCGCCTGCTGTCATGGGCCTTACGCCCCCCTCTGATTATACACGCCTCAAAACGCGCCGCGGTGTCAAGACCGCCATTGACGCAGGCTTTGATCTTCTCGGGTGCCTGTGGGCACACTCCACCATAGCGATGGATGTCGTGCGCGCTGCCGAGATCTATGGCGGCAAGGTGCTTTTCCAGGATATGCTCCGCTTTGGCGGTATGGGCATCAAGGGGCCGCACTGTGAAACCAACGATTACGTGGGTGCGATGCAGGATACCGCGCATTGGAAGAGCGTGGAGGGCTATATCATGTGGGACGAGCCGATCGTTGACGAGCATCTGCAGGAAACGCGCCGTATGATCGACTACTGCGAGCAGCACTATCCCGATAAGCTCCCCTATACCGTGGCAAACCCCGATTATAATTCCCTTTGTCTGTGGGAGGATAACGCCTACGTCGCGTATATCAAGAAGTTTATCGAGGTGCTTGACCCCGCACAAATGGATTTTGACTACTATCCTGTTGGCAAGCCCGAGTTTGATCCCGCTCTGCAGCTCGATAATTCCACCATGTGGAGCTCGCTTGAGATCGTGCGCCGTGCCTGCGCCGAAAAGGAAATCCCATTCTGGTTTTATTATCAGGCACAGCATTTCCCGTGGCACACGATCCATTATACCTTCCACTTCGATATGGCACGCGCCATGGCCTTCGGTGCCGTTCTGCACGGTGTCAAGGCGCTTTCCTGCTATACCGAATTTGACGGCTACGTTGACCCCAAAACGGGCGGCAAGGGCCCGTATTTTGACGAGCAAAAGCGCCTGAACGACGAGCTTCATAATCTCGGCAATACCCTGATGGCACTGAACTGTCAGCGCGTTATTCACGACGACACGCTCCTGCCCGACCATCCTACTATGGAGGGGTACCGCACGCCCTTCTCTGAAAGCGAGCTGCTTGATTCGAAAAATCCGCTGCCGCGCCGCATCTCGATTTCCGAGCATACCGACGCCTACGGTAATCAGTATCTGATGGTGCTCAACCGCGATTACGAAAGCGAGGCACATATTTCGCTGAATTTGAAGGCACCCAGCCACGCCTTTGAGGTCAGCAAGGCCGATGGGGAACAGCATCTTCAGTACGAAAATGCCACCTACCTGCCCATAACCCTTGCTCCCGGTGAGCTTGTTCTTTACCGTTTGCAGCCCGCTACCGAAGAACCCTTTACGGTAGAGTATTATCTTGATAAATAATGACAACAGTCATTTTCACCCACGATGCGGTGCCGCTTGGCACCGCATCGTTTTTGTTTGTTGAAACCCGAAAACCACCCGTTTGACGGGTGGTTCGGTAGAGGTTAACCGATGAGGAAATAACAAACAACGAATAGAGGTGGAAAGTATTTTTTGAAAGGTTCCTCTTCGCCACCCGTTAGTCGCTTTTCTGACGAAAGGCTCCCTCC
>SVSV01000031.1 GCA_015064125.1 Oscillospiraceae bacterium | reverse complement strand
TCAGTCCCCTGCTCTACCAACTGAGCTACAGAGGCAAAACTGGCGACCCGGATGGGACTCGAACCCACGACCTCTAGCGTGACAGGCTAGCGTTCTAACCGACTGAACTACCGGGCCAGGCCATCGCAAGAACAGTATTCCGCTCCAGCGACTTTGATATTATAACATAGGCTTTCTGACTTGTCAACACCTTTTTGAAAGTTTTTTCAAGTTTTTTTAAAAAAGCCCTCGATTTCGGCCTTGTCAAATACGTAATTGTTGCCACAGAATTGGCAGCCTACCTCAAGCACCTCGGGCTTACCCTCTGCGACCTGCTCGGCAAGCATTTGGGTAAGCTCATTCTCACCAACTGCTACCAGCGCCTCGCTCACGCGCTCACGGGAGCAGGTGCAGCGATAGGCAACGTCAAATTCGTCAAATATGTCAAATTCGATCCCCGTCAGCGCGATGGTGGCGATCTGCTCGAGCGTCAGGCCCCCGTCAAACATGGCCGAAACGTTGCCAAGCAGCGCCGCATTTTGTTCAAGCTGGGTGATCACCGCCTCGTCAGCGAAGGGCAGGAGCTGTACCATCACACCGCCCGCTGCACGGCAGGAGCCATCGGTATCCACCAGCACACCAAGCGCGAGGAGCGTGGGCACCTGCTCGCTTTCGGCATAATAAGCGGCAATATCCTCGGCAATTTCGCCGCTGACAAGCGGCACGGTGCCGTGGTAGGGCTCCTTGCCGCCGATATCCTTGATCACTGTCATAGTGCCCTTGCCAACAGCACCGCCCACGTCAAGCTTTCCGTTTGCCTTGAGGGGCAGATCGGCGTCGGGATTTTGCACATAGCCGCGCACGTTACCCATGTAATCGGTGGTGGCGATCATTTTGCCAAGCGCGCCGTCGCCCGATACGGTGACGGTCATCACGTCGGTCTTCTCGCCGAGCATCGAGCCCATGATGGATACACCTGTCAGCAGTCGCCCGAGGGCCGCTGTGGCGGTGGGAGAGGTCTTATGGATGCGGATGGCTTCGTTTACGATAGCCTTGGCGTCGATCACATGGATACGTGCGCTGCCGTCGCGTGTAATGCCGCGCAAAATGGTGGATGCTTGCATATTCTTCCTCACTTTTTACAAATTGCCTTTACGAACCAGCGCTCACTCTCGTCATCAGGGGCGCTGAAGTCGGTATCGGCATAAAAGGCGATATCGCCAAAGCCAGCCCTGGTAAGGGCAGCGGTCAGTGCCTGCCTTGTATAGACACGCTCGGTCTGCTCCTCGTCGGTGCGGCGATAGGTGCCGCTTTTGGTCTGTTCAAACACAGACAGGTAAAAATGGCAAAGGCCGCTTTCCCTGTCATAATCGTTTTGCCAGCCGCAATAGCAGTGCTCATCCTCTAAAATATAGGCGTTGTCGGCAAAGACCGTTTCAAATTTATAGGGAGTATTGACGTCAAATAAAAAGATACCGTCAGGGTCAAGATAATTATGCACCAGCGCAAAGCAACGCGCAAGATCGCCCTCATTTGTGAGATAATTGATGCAATCCAGTGTGCTGACGACCGCCCCCACCGTGCCATACAGCTCGAAGCTGCGCATATCCTGCTGTAAAAAGAGCATGCGCTCGCCGCCCTCACATGTATATTTGCGCTCAAAGGCCCGCGAGAGCATATCGGCACTGCCGTCAATGCCGATCATATCGTAGCCGCGCGCGGCAAGCAGAGCCGTCATTTTACCCGTGCCACACCCAAGGTCAAGCACCAGCTGCGGCTTTTGGTTGGCCTGCTCAAAGCATTTTTCATAAAACGTTGCGATCTTTTCATAATCGACCTCGCCGTTTAAGGTGTCATAAACAGCGGCCAGCGCCTCATAAGCCTGCACGGTATCCCTCCCTTTCTCGATCGGTCTTATAAATCTTATAAATATAGTAATATTTTAGCCGATTTTGATCAGGTTGTAAAGTGCTTTTTTGAAAAATGTACAAAAATGCGTCCCACGTCTCCCGCGCCCATTACCACCAGCAAATCGTTTGGCTGTAATTCCTGCTTCAAAAGGGCGGCGGCTGTAGCAAGATCTTTTACGTAAACGGCATGATCGCCTGTCGCTTTGGCCAGTGCCTCCACGGATACGCCCACGGTGTTGGTTTCGCGGGCGGGGTAGATATCGGTCAGCAGTACACGGTCAGCGGCACGAAGGGCGGTGGCGATCTCGTCAAAAAATGCTGCTGTGCGTGAATAGGTGTGTGACTGAAAAAGCACGAATAAGCGCCCCCCGTGGCAGAGCGCGCGGGCCGTCGTGAGAGAGGCATTGATCTCGGTCGGGTGATGGGCGTAATCGTCAAAGATGCGTGCGCCGCAGAAGATCCCGCGGTATTCCATGCGTCGGGCAACGCCCTGAAAGGCGGCGAGGCCCGTTAAAATGTCGGCACACGAAATGCCCGAAAGATGCGCGGCAGCTGCCGCCGCCAGGGCGTTTTTGATATTGTGAAGACCCGGCACGCGCAGTGTGAGGCGCCCGGTCGGGTGCCCCCCTAAAATGGGAGTAAATTGTCCGATGCCGTTTTTGAGGATCACGTCCTTGGCGCCGTAATCAGCATCGCACGAGGGGCCAAAGGTGTAGATATTCGCGCCCCGTGGCAGAGCATTTCGAAGCGCCTTATCATCAAAGGGTATGACGATCTCTGCGGCGGGGGCGCTGAATGCACCAAAGGCCTGCAGAAGCATCTTGCGGCTTTTGAAAAAATCCACGTGATCAAGCTCGGCATTGAGGATCACCGCAAGGGTCGGGGGCAGGCGCAAAAACGAGTTACCGTATTCGCATGCCTCGTAAATACAAGTGTTCCCCTCTCCTACCGTGAAGGGGGCGCTTGTGTGGCGCATCTGCGCGCCGCAGATGACTGTGGGACTTTTTTGTGCCCTTTCAAAGATCTGTCCGAGCATTGCTGTGGTGGTGCTTTTGCCGTGTGTGCCCGCAATACCGATACGTGTCCGATAGCCGTAAAGCAGATACCCGAGAAAATCAGCGCGTGAAAACAGCGGCAGCCCCAAGCGCTGTGCCGCTTGATATTCGGGATTGTCAGCACTGATGGCAAGCGTATAAACAACGGCATCAAAGGTAGCCATCTGCGCTGCGTCGTGGTGAGGATACACGCCGATCCCTGCGGCGCGCAGGGCCCTTACGTTTTCATTTTCGGCAAGATCGGAGCCTGCCACTGTAAAGCCGCGCTCCCTTGAGATCATGGCAAGGGCGCACATGTGTATGCCGCCGATGCCGATGAACCAAAGACGGCGACAGGTGTCAAGGGCTGCTTTGATCTCGTCCGGCGTGTGGTGCGTGTTCTGAAGGGGCATGTCTGTTACCTCCTGTTTCAAGCGAAAAATAGCGGAAATTGTTGTAAAAAAGTGATGATTTTCACACAAAATACACCATTTTATTGAATAACTTCCACAAAAATACTTTATACTAAAAATATGCTTGAAATGCCAATTCATTGCAAAAAACTTCAAGGAGGCAGAAAAATGCAGATTACAGATATCAAAATTCGCAAATTGTTTGATGAGGGCCCGATGAAGGCCGTTGTGTCGGTGACCTTTGACAGCCAGCTTGCCGTGCATGACATTAAGGTGATCCACGCCCGTGAGCGCTTTTTTATCGTGATGCCCAGCCGCAAGAATCCCGACGACACCTACCGCGATATCGTGCACCCCATCAATGCACAGTTCCGCGCCACGTTAGAGGATGCCGTCATTGCCGCGTATGAGGAGGCACTTGCTGCCGCTGCCGAGGAAGTCCCCACTGAGGAGGAGATCGCCGCAGGCGAGCCTGCTGCGGTGCTTTGAGATAAAACAAAAATGCCGTGTGCTGTGCACACGGCATTTTTTATTTCTTATCTCTCGTCTTTTTCAAACAGCTTCAGGTCGTCGTAAAGCTTGCCGCGCGCTGCGGATGATTGCAGCATGGAAAGTGGACGTATGGGCGCCTTCAGGAGGCGCCTTGCGATCCAAAACGGCACGAGCACACCAAGTAAAACGGGGTGCCGCGAACAGATCGGCCAAGCGGCCTTGCATTTTTCACTGACGTTTGTCAGCGCTGTGGCCAGTGCGCCTTTGCCGCTTGTGCGGTGCAGCGTGACGATGCCGCTTCCTGCAAAGTCGGCGTTGCCGCGTCCGAAATTTCCGCTTGCCATGAAATCGGCAAACAGTGCATCGGCCTGTGCTTCGTCCTGCTCGGCAAAGGGATATTTTTCGTGGGGCAAGCCGAGGTGGCGACAGCATCCGAGCGTCACGGCTGCGGCAAAGCGGTAAAGACCGACGGTGTGCAGTGCATCAAGCAGGCGCGGTGTTGTTTTGCTGTCAAGCCCTTTTGCTACGAATAATGCCCAGTCTGAAACCTGGCGCAGGCCAAGTCCGCCCTCGCGCATATGCTGCTGCATGTGTAACAGCAGGATCAGGGCCTGATGAAGGTCATCGGCAACGGGGAAGGCCACCCCGTTTATTTCGGCGGTCGTGGCGGTCTGCAGCGTATCCTCCAGCAGGGCGCGCAGCCTGTCGCCAACGGCCCCGTCGGGCAGACCCGATACACGGTGGTGCAGCTCGATCTTGATGCTGTCACGGTAGAGCGTCACGTGGTGCTTGTCCTCTGCGGCAGAGCGGCAATAGCCCTTTTCTTCAAGGGCTGTGGCCACGGTCTCCACGTCCCTTTCGTGAAGCAAGCAATCAATATCGCCAGATACGCGCAGGTCGGGGGTGGGGTATAGGGCAGCAACGCTGTCACCCTTTAAAATGACGGCGGCAATGCCCTGCTTTTGCAGAAAAGCGCAAAGCGATGCGCGAGCGGTGCTAAGGGCTTCATTGTGGCGCAGGAGCGTAACGGTCTTTTCCTGCAGATCAAGGGTCTGCTCCTTGGTGAGCGTTCCCTCGGGCAGGTCGCTAAGCCCTTCGCTGACAACGCCGTATACGGCATGGGCATCGGCCAGTGCGAGAACAGCGTCAAGGTCGCTTTGTGCAAGCGGCGGCATAGGCTTGTTAAAAAGTGCGTGCGCAAGCAGGGCGGTAAAGATCTGCTCTGCTTTGCGTGCTTTTTCACTTTCATGCGCTTGGACGCTGTTTTCCAGCACGATAAAGATCATCACGGCGATCAGCGTAAAGGGAATGGGGCAAAATTCACCGGGGTTGACCTGTGTCATCAGGAAAAGTCCGATATAGGAAAGGGCCAGCGCACGTAGGGGTGCGGCGTTGCTTTCCTTGATAAGGCGGGCGCGGCGCCAGAATAAAAAGGTATAGGCAGATACGCCGACGATGCCAAGGCCCGATACGATCTGCGGTATCATCATGTGATACCAGTTCATGGCAAAGGTCTTTGGGGTGTAGATATCGGCATTGCCCGTATAGCCGAGTCCCACGCCGAAGATCGGGTGATAGAGGAAGTCGCCCACGGCACGCTTCAGCAACAGCATGCGCGGCTCATCGCCCACGATAAAGCCGTCGGCAAAGCGCTCGGTGTAGAATTTCATCAAAAGACCGCCTGCGGCAAGGGCACAGAGCCCCAGCACGGCAAGTAAGATCAAATTTCGGCGGCGGTGTGCTTTATCACGTCGGAGAAGATAGAAAAAGCACAAGGCAAGCAATGCGGTGCCTGCCAGTAATCCGCCGCGCGAGCCTGTGAGGAGCAGTGCCGTATAGAAAAGCAGTGCCGGGATGAGATGAAGGCCCCTGCCCTTGGCGGCGTGATAAAAGGGGGCGGGAAGACCGAGCAGCAAAAAGGTGGCGTATACGTTGCGGTTATCAATGCTGAACAGGAGCGGGTGCCCCAGGGTCTTGAGGTCGTGCACGAGCCACGAGCCCCGCACGGCGTAAAAGATCAGCGTAAAGCATGCGGCGTAAAGGCCGACAAGGTAAAGCGCCCGCAATAAAAGGGTGGCGACGTCGTAGTCGCGGCGACGGGAGAGGGCAGCCTTTAACAGCAGGTAGATCAGCACCATGCCAAAGCCAAGGCCTGCCACGTAATAAAGGGCGGCGGGCGAAAAATATTCCCGCGCGGAAAGACATCCCACGCCGCCGAGCGTTACCGCCACGGAAACAGCGATCAGCGGGGCAAACGAGGGGCCGATCTGCAGCCTGCCGCGATAACAGACAAAATGAAAGATCAGCGCCGCAGCTGCAGGCAGGGCAAGGGGGGCCATCGGGGCAAAGAGCGCATAGCCGTCGTAGCAGGAGGAAACCAGTACCGTCAGCAGTAAAAAGGGCGTGGTGGTGGCCAGTGTATCGTCAGACGTGATCAGTATGACAACGAGTAACGTCAGCAGCACCAGCGCACCGACCAGCACCACGGTCCCGGCCAAGCCTTCCTTGGCGGGGGTCTGCGGAGAGGATAAAAAGTCAAGCCATTGCGACAGGGCGGTGGTGGCGACACAGAGCAGTAGGAGCAGGGAAGAAAACAGGGGCGAGAGCCAAAAGCGGCGCAGGGAAAGTAACCAGTTCGGTGCCGTTTTGGTAAGGTCGATGGGTTGCTGTGCCGTCATGCTGCACACCTCTCTTTCATATCAGCCGTGTGGCTGGGAATTTTCTTTTTGCTGCCCCGCCCGCTGATAGGCGGCAAGCACCTCCTTGGCGGCTTGCTCCCACGTGAGCTGCGCCAGCCTTTGCGTGGCGATGGCTTTATCGGCAGGGAGCTTGCCGTCAACGGCTGCTGACAGCAGTGCGGTGAGTGCGGACACGTTACCAAGGGGATAAAAGTGTCCATAAGCGCCTGAGATCTCACGGTTGGTGGGGATGTCCGATAGGATCAGGGGGAGTTCTGCCGCCATGGCCTCGGTCTGCGGTGAGCCGAAGCCCTCAAGCAGGGAAGGAAATACAAAGGCCGCTGCCTCGGCATAAAGCTTTTGGCGATCGCTCGCGCTGATATAGCCCGGCAGGCGGATGTCAGCGCCCTCGGGGGCGGAGCGAAGTGCCCTTTTGATCCTTTTATATCCAAACCCACGCTTGCCCGCCAATACCAGCGAAAAGCCCTTGGCTGTGGGGTCTGTTTTTATCAGGTAAAGATAAGCGTTTATCAGTTCAACAAGATTTTTGCGCTTTTCCAGCGTGCCGACAAACAGAAAAAATTTGCGTTCTTCAAGCCCCGTTAAGGCAGTATTTTCATATTTGGCAGGCGGTACCGCACAAACGGCCTCACGGTGGTGCCCGGGGTGGACCGATACTGTGCGTGTGGCGGCCTTGGGAAAGCGTGCGGCGATCTCCTGCTTGGTGCTCTCGGACACCGTGAAGATAATGTCCGCGTGCTTCATTGCGCGCTTTATCATGAAGCGATTGTATATGCCGTAAAGCAGCGGCAGGGTGCTTTTGTGCGAAAAGGCAGCAAGATCATGCACCGTTACGGCACTTACCACGTGCGGCGGTAGCTTTTTTGGCATCGCGTAATTGGCGTAATGCACCACGTCAAGGTCCCTGAGGCGCTCGCGGTAGGCGGCGCTGTCAAGGCGCTTTAAATAGGCAAGGCGTGCACGGCGACGCGGACCCGTGGGGGTGAGATCCTCGCGCACGAGCGTGACGTCGGGCATGGTGGCAAGTGCTTCGCCCAGTGCCTTGGCGTAGCTGCCGATGCCTGTGCCAACGGATAATTGCAAGCCGTCATCAAGTAAAATCTTCATAAAAATCCTTATAAGTGAAGTTGCCCGAAGGCCTTAAATACGATGCTCCAATCATAGTGAGTGCAAGCAAATTTGCGCGCACATGCACCCACCTCCAGGCAAAGTGTGGGGTTGTCAAGCAGCATTTCGGCTGCGGCAGCCAGATCCTTGGCGCTGTCAAGCACAAAAATATCCGTGCCGTTCCCGGCACCGATGCCCTCGGCGCCCGTTTGATTGGTCAGCACGGGCAGGCCTGCTGCCATGGCCTCTAAGACCTTGGTCTTCAGCCCCGTTCCAAAGGCAATGGGGCAAAGGGTAAATTGCCATGCCGTCATCACGGGGGCAAGGTCGCTCACCTCGCCCAAAAGGCGCAGGCCCTTTGTGCCTGCAAAGCGCGCGCGTACCTCGTCGGGGCAGGGACCCGCCACCTCAAAGGTAAAGGGGGCTGAAAGCAGGGGCAGGACCTCGGTTACGATAAAGGAAAGTGATGCCACGTTGGCGGCGGCATACAGATTGCCGACAAAGCCGAAGGTGCCGGATTTTTTCACCCCGTCTGTGGGGGTAAAGGCGGTTGTGTCGACGCCTGTTGGCACGGTGATGGCCAGGGGCCTGCCAAGCGCACGGTTCAGCCGTGCGGTCTCGGGGGCGGATACCAGGATCACGCCGTCGGCCGCACCGGCAAAGCGCAGCTCGGCACGTGCAACACGCTTTTGCTCGCTTTTCAGGATCATCCTCCCGATTCTGCCATGGCATAAAAGTCGCTCGGTAAGGGGGGACATTTCGCCTGCGTAATGCCCGGCGATCCCCGTGTCGGCATCGGGCGCGCGCAGCTGCCTTGCATAGCGCACCGATAAGAGGTCGTCAAGGTCAAGCACGCATTTTGCGCGCCCTTTTGCTATTTTCATGTAAGAGGCAAGGCGGAGCATGTCAAACAGCACTACGTCTGGCTGCTCCCCGTCGATGATCCTTTGCAGTAAGCGGCGGTTCCTGTGGCTTTCATAAAGTGCCGATTGATACGGTCTGCCGCTGAAAAAGGCGCGCAAAAGCCCAAAAAGCTTTGTCAGACGCCCGATGGGTGCAGCGAAGTGCACGCGCGAGATAAAGGGGGGCTTGTCCCTGTCGCTTCTTTCCTGGTCCCATTCGGGAAAGGTGAACAGCGACACCTCATAGCCGTATTCATCGTGAAGGCCGCGGCAATAGTGATATAGCGACGTGCGTCGGCCGCTGTTTGCGGGCCAGGGCAGACGCGTGGTAACGAACAGCAGGCGCTTTGACATATCACGACCTCCTTTTTGGCAGATTTTCTTATAGTACATTATAGCATTGTTGTGGCGTTTTGGCAAGGGTGGGGCACGGAAAATAATAATCTTTATAAAAAATATCGGCAGAACACTTGACAGAAAAGGGGAATAGTGCTAAAATATCCGTACATAATATAAATGTTATGATGGAAAAAAGTAGTCGCGAGAGCTATTACAGAGAACCGTTGGTGCTGAGAAACGGTATGGGTGCGCGATGAAAGAACATTCCGGAGCACCTGACCGAACCTGCGGCGCGGCCGCATCAGTAGACTTGGGCGTGGCGGCACGTTACAGCCGAGGGGCATTTTAAAAGTGCCCGTGAGGAGTTTTCTCGAATGCGGGTGGTACCGCGGAAGCTTGTCTTTCGTCCCGAAGGTGTCTTTGGCACTTTCAGGGGCGTTATTTTTTTAGTAAATTTTCCCGAAAAGGAGTAAGCATATGAAAAGAACGATTTATTGCGGACTTGTGCGTGAGGCGCACATCGGCACCAGGCAGCAGGTGGCGGGCTGGGTCCTCAACAAGCGTGATATGGGTGGCGTTATCTTTATTGACCTGCGCGACCGCGAGGGCGTGGTGCAGGTGGTGTTTGACGCCGCCAATCTCTCGGCTGAGGATTTTGCAGTGGCTGAGAGCCTGAAAAATCAGTCGGTTATTTCGGTGTGGGGTAATATCCGCCTGCGTGCGGCCGATACGGTAAACCCCCGTATTGCCACGGGCACGGTTGAATTGATGGCAGATGAGGCTGAGCTGCTTTCACAATGTGATCAGCTGCCCTTCTCGCCCGAGGATAATCAGAATACGCGTGAGGATCTGCGCCTTAAGTATCGTTATATCGATCTGCGCCGTCCCTCGATGTATCATAACTTAAAGACCCGTGCCTTTATCCAGCGCACGGTTGAGCAGTATCTTTCTGACCACGGCTTTTTGTGCGTTGAGACCCCGATGCTCTGTAAATCCACGCCCGAGGGAGCCCGTGACTATCTCGTGCCCTCTCGCGTACACCCCGGCAGCTTTTACGCGCTGCCGCAGTCACCCCAAATCTACAAGCAGCTTCTGATGGTGGGCGGCATCGACCGCTATTACCAGGTGGCACGCTGCTTCCGTGACGAGGATCTGCGTGCTGACCGTCAGCCTGAATTCACACAGGTGGATATGGAAATGTCCTTTGTGGAGCAGGAGGACGTATTGGAGCATCTTGAGGGGATGTTCAAGGATCTGTTCCTGCACGTGAAGGGGATCGATATCAAGGAGCCCTTCCAGCGCATCACCTGGCACGAGGCAATGGATAAATACGGCTCCGATAAGCCCGACCTGCGCTTTGATCTGCCTATCGTTGACGTGACCGATCTTGCTGCTGCATCGACCTTCTCGGTGTTTAACTCGGTCACCAAGCAGGGCGGCGTCGTGCGCGCCATCTGCGTGCCCGGGGCAGGTGAAAAATTTGCCCGCACCGATATTGAAAATCTGACCGAGACCGCCATTACCTTTGGCGCGAAGGGCATGGCGTGGATCCTGCTCCGTGCTGACGGTACGGTCAATTCCATCCTGCCCAAATACTTCAGCGAGGAGGGCTTCCGTGCCCTGCTTGACCGTCTTGGCGCCAAGCCCGGTGACTTCATTTTGTTCTCGGCTGATAAGCTGAATACGGTGCGTAAGGTCCTGGGTGCCCTGCGCCTTACCGTGGCAGATATGCTGGGACTTCGCCACAAGGACGAATACAAGTTCCTGTTTGTGACCGATTTCCCGCAGTTTGAATACTCCGAGGAGGAGGAGCGCTTTGTCGCTACGCACCACCCCTTTACCATGCCCTATCCCGAGGACGTACAATACCTTCTGACTGACAAGGCACGAGTGCGTGCACAGGCCTATGACGTGGTTCTCAATGGCGTGGAGCTGGGCTCCGGCTCGGTGCGTATTCACAACCGTGACGTGCAAAACGTGATGTTTGAGGCGCTTGGCTTCTCAAAAGAGGAGATCGAGGATCGCTTCGGCTTTATGGTCGGTGCCTTCCGTTATGGCACGCCGCCCCACGCGGGCTTCGCCTTTGGTCTTGACCGATTTGTGATGCTTATGGTCGGGGCTGAGAGCCTGCGTGAGGTCATTGCATTCCCTAAGATCAAGGATGCCTCCTGCCCTATGACCGATGCGCCTACGCAGGTCGATCCCGCACAGCTTGAGATCCTCGGGCTCGGTAAGGCCCTGGAGGGTAGCGGCGAGGGCGGTAAGGCGGCAGGCAAAAGGGCTGCCCCCACCGTTGACGTTGAGCGTATCGCAGACCTTGCCCGCCTGTCGCTGTCGGGTGAGGAAAAGACCCGCGTTGCAGCGGATATGAGCGCTATTATCGGCTTTGCCGATCAGCTGTCGGCAGTTGATACCGAGGGCGTGGGTGAGGCTACCTACGTGGTGCCGCTGAAAAACGTATTGCGCGAGGACGAGCCCGTCAGTGCCTGCACGCGTGATGAGCTGCTTGCCAATGCCAAAACCAAAGCAGAGGGCTACGTGACTGTGCCCCGTGTTGTGGAGGGTTAAGTCATGAGTGATTTATTAAAAATGAGTTTATCCGATCTTGGTACCGCACTGGCCGCTAAGAGGGTCAGTGCCGCTGAGCTTACCAAGGCATACGTTGCCTCTATTGAGAAAAACGAGCCCCGTGTGGGTGCTTACGTGTCGACCGATGCCCGCTTGGCGCTTGATATGGCGATCGCCGTTGATAAGCGCCGCGCGGCTGGCGAGGCGCTTTCGCCCCTTGCCGGTATCCCTATGGGTGTCAAGGACAATATCTGCACCAAGGGCGTGACCACCACCTGTGCCTCGCGGATGCTGGCCGACTACGTGCCGCCCTATGACGCGCACGTGGTGGAGCGCCTGAAGCAGGCCGGGTTCGTTATGCTCGGCAAGCTGAATATGGACGAGTTTGCGATGGGCTCCACCACCGAAAATTCTGCCATCAAGGTTACGCATAATCCCCTCGACCTCACGCGTGTGCCGGGCGGCAGCTCGGGTGGGTCGGCTGCGGCTGTGGCTGCGTTTGAGGCCGCATATACGCTTGGCTCCGATACGGGTGGATCGATCCGTCAGCCTGCGGCGTTTTGCGGTGTGGTCGGTATGAAGCCGACCTACGGCACGGTCTCACGCTACGGCCTTGTGGCGTTTGCTTCCTCGCTGGATCAGATCGGCCCCCTCACGCGCACCGTGCGTGACAACGCTCTGGTGCTGAATGCCATTGCCGGGCACGACAAGCGCGATGCGACCTCGGTCGACCGCGCATACGGTGATTTTGGTGCTGAGATCGGCAAGGGCGTCAAGGGGCTTGTTATCGGTGTGCCGAAGGAATTTTTCGGCGAGGGTATTTCCCCCGACGTCAAGGAAGCCGTGCTTGCCGCCGCTGCGCGCTATGAGAAGCTGGGCGCGAGGACCGTCGAGGTCTCGATGCCCGCGATCGATCACGCGCTTGCCGCTTATTACGTGATCTCGAGTGCCGAGGCCTCCTCAAACCTTGCGCGCTTTGACGGTGTGCGTTACGGTTACCGCACGGCCGAGTTTGAGGATATTGGCGAGCTTTATAAGAAGAGCCGCTCCGAAGGGTTTGGCGCCGAGGTCAAGCGCCGTATTATGCTGGGCACCTTTGCACTTTCCTCGGGTTATTACGATGCTTATTACAAAAAGGCATTGCAGGTGCGCGCACTGGTACGTGCCGACTACGACCGCGTGCTTGAGGGGTGCGACGTCATTTTGTCGCCTGTGGCACCGACGGTTGCCTACAAGCTCGGCGAAAAGAGCAAAAATCCGCTGGAAATGTATATGGGTGACGCATACAGCGTGCCCGTGAACGTTGCAGGAATTCCCGCACTTGCCCTGCCGTGCGGCACGGGAGAGGGCGGCATGCCCGTAGGGCTGCAGCTGATGGGCAAGCCCTTCAGCGAGGCGCTTTTGTACCGTGTGGGTGCAGCGCTTGAGGACGATATGGGAGGTGCAAGATAATGACGCTTTATAAGGGTTATGAGATGGTGATTGGTCTTGAGGTCCACGTGGAATTAAAGACCAAGACCAAGATCTTTTGCTCCTGCCCCACGACCTTCGGGGCAGAGCCCAACACGCAGTGCTGCCCTGTTTGTATGGGGTACCCCGGCACGCTTCCCGTGCTCAACAAAAGGGTGGTAGAGTATGCCGTCAAGGCCGGGCTTGCTACCAATTGTAAAATTGCCAATTATTCTAAGGAGGATAGAAAAAACTATTTCTATCCCGACCTTCCCAAGGCCTATCAGATCTCGCAGTACGATCTGCCTCTTTGCGAGCACGGTTGGCTTGACGTAGAGACCGAGGAAGGGCCTAAGCGCATCGGCATCACCCGTATCCACATCGAGGAGGACGCAGGTAAGCTGGTACACGATGATAAGCACGGTACGATGATCGACTGCAATCGCTGCGGCGTGCCGCTCATTGAGATCGTATCCGAGCCCGATATCCGCTCCGCAGAGGAGGCAAAGGCTTATTTGCAGAAGCTGCGCGCCATTATCCTTTACACGGGGGTTTCTGACTGCAAGATGCAGGAGGGGTCGCTTCGATGCGACGTGAACCTTTCCGTGCGCAAGGCGGGTGAGACCAAGTTCGGTACGCGTACCGAGATGAAAAACCTCAACTCCTTCCAGTTTATCGTCAAGGCCATTGAATATGAGTACAAGCGTCAGGTGGATGCCATTGAGTCGGGTGAGGCCATTGTACAGGAAACGCGCCGCTTTGATCCTGCCACGGGCAAGACCTATACGATGCGCTCTAAGGAAAACGCCAACGATTACCGCTATTTCCCCGACCCTGATCTGCCACCCATCGAGCTCAGTGATGCTGTGATCAAGGCGCTTGGTGCTGAAATTCCCGAGCTGCCCGACGCGCGCAAAAGGGTGTATATGGAAAAGTACGGTCTTACCGCCTATGACGGTGAGGTGCTGACCTCGGATAAGGCCATGGCCGATTATTTTGAGGCCGCTGCCGCCACGACTAAGCACCCTAAGCTGGCGGCAAATCTCCTCATTTCGGAGTTTATGCGTTTGATAGAAAGCGAAAGCTTTGCCTGCCCCGTGTCTGCCGCACACCTCGGTGAGCTGGCAACGCTGGTGGGTGATGACGTGATCAACAGCTCCACGGCCAAAAAGCTGATCAAGGAGCTCTTTGAATCCGATGCCTCTCCTAAGGCCTTGGTGGAAGAAAGAGGCCTTGCACAGATCAACGACGAGGCGCTGCTCGCCCGTCTTGTGGCCGAGGCTGTGGCCGCCAACCCCAAGGCTGTGGCTGACGTGAAGCGCGGCAAGCCTGCGGCCGCCAAGTCGATCGTTGGTGTGGTGATGGGCAAGACCGCGGGCAAGGGTAACCCCGTGATCATCAACCGTTTGCTTGACAGGGAGCTTGCAAAGTATTAAAGACTATATCAATACCAAAGGGGGTGAGTCAAATGCAAAAATGCATTTGGTACTCACCCCCGTCGTTTTTGCTTTGCGGCTAAACACCGCAATTTTTGCCTGTTTTGCAGGCAAAAACCGCAAATTCCGCGCGTCAAAAAAGCCTACCGTCGGCTTTTTTGCGCAGGGACTGCGTAAATGACGCAGCCCCTTTTACTTGACAAGTGGGCAAGGTAAGTGTATAATTATAGATACATTCACACAGGGAGGATACAGTTATGAACAATATGCTCGCGCGTCAGCAAAGCGACGCAAAATACAAAAGCGCTCGCGCCTCACTTTTAATGATCGTGGCCTTATCCTTGGTCAATATCTTTGCGATCTCCTTCGGGGATATGTATTTTTTGTTTTCGTCCTACATCACGCAGCTTTTGTCTACATACGGTGCGGTATTTTATGCTGAAACGGGCGAGATGCTGTATCTGGTCATTGCGATCGTGCTCTCGCTTATCAGCGTGATACCGTATCTGCTGTTTTATATCTTTTCGAAGAACCGCCCCGGCTGTATGATCGCGGCACTGGTGCTTTTTTCGATCGATTCGCTTGCGTTCTTCGTTGATTTTCTGCTTCTTTTGCTGGCAGGCGATCTTTCCTTTGTGATCGATCTGATCTTCCGCATTTGGGCTCTTGTCTCGCTTGTGATGGCCGTGAAATATGGTTTTGAGGCCAAAAAGCAGTCAGCAACTGCTGCAAATGACCCGATGCCCGTCTATGGAGGCGAGGTGTCCGAGGAATATGCTGCCAATGCTGCCATTCAACGTCGCCTGAGGCTCGAGCGCCCCAAGCGCTTTGTGGGCATGGCCGCACGCATGGAATGCTACCTTGACGGTAGAAAGGTCGGGGAACTGAAGAATGGCGCAGATCTCATGCTGACGATGGATGCCAACCCTCACCAGCTGCTGATGCGTGTGCCCAACGGCACGGCGGTGGGCGGTGTCGATATCGCCGGGGGCACGGAGGACAGAAGCTATGAGGTCAGCATGCGCACGGGTGCTCTTACGGCAAGTATTGTGGTGACCTCCAAGCAATTCAGCCATACGGCAAATTGAAAATGTGAGTGGTGAAAGAGGCTCTTTTATCAGAAAAGGACGGGAAATCACAGCATTTCCCGTCCTTTTTGTGTGGTTTGCGTTAGCGCCTCAGCTGATCGATCTTCCCTTGCTTGTTAAATCCTTCTGACGGGGCCGCTTAAGGGGCGCCCCTCGCGGTAGGCCGCAATGACGTCGAGGACCGCTTTTTTTGTTTCCGTGGTGAAAATGAAGTGTCCGCCGCAAACCCCCGCCCCCAGCAGCTCGCGGCGCTTGTCGCTCATGCCCGTCGGGCGGCTGTTGACAATGATGCTGCGATGCGGTGCCTCGCGCAGGACAGGGAATCTCTCGCCGCGCCTGTCGGTGAGGGAGAGAGAGTCCTTGTGGCATGCCTCACAGCCACCAAGCTCGCGTCCTACACATTTTTCAAGCGTCATCAGCGGTATACGCCCATACACGATGGCATCGGTCGGGCCGCCAATGTCGCGGATCTGCGGGAGTGTGAGCTCGGGGGAGAGCAGTACGTCTGCAAATCCCTTGGCCAGTAAAAAGGCCAGCGCCTCGCTGTTGGTGACGTTGAGGCGGAAATCGCCGTGCGGCATGAGCCCTGCCTCAAGCGCCAGGGAAAGATGGGCAATATTACCGACCAAAGCGTGCTTGGCGCCCTTTTTTACAGCCTCGGTCAGTGCCCTTTGCACGTTCTCGCGCTCGCTGTCAAAAATGACGGCAGGCAGCACCACGCCGTCGGCCGGGGGGTCAAAGCCTGCAAGGGGTAAATAGATATGCTCAAACCACGCGCAGGCCTCGTCGGGGATCTGCCGCGCGTGTTGAAATCTTGCCGTCCTGTGTGCTACGCGTTCCCCCTTGATTTGGGGTGGCGTATAGTTGATTTTTGGATACGTGTGGGGGGATCTTGGCGCTGAAAGTGCCGCTAAGGCCTCACGACGCAGGGCATTTAAGCGCGATACGGGGATGAGCAAGCCCTCCTCAATGTCAGCGGTAAGGGCTGTAAGCTCATAGGGCGTGCCGCCAAGACGGCTAAGCTTTTCCCTGACGTCATGCTCGCCCATCGGGGCGGTGCGTGCGGCAACGGGCGGCTCACTCGATACACTGACGGTTTTTCCGCTCGCCGTTACTGTCAGCTGAACGGGCAGACCCTCGTGCATGGTAAAATGCATGGTGAGCGGTATGCGGCGCGTAAGGGTCGTAAAGGGCGCGGCGGCGCGGCTTTCCTCTTTGTCTGATTCGCGGCGCACACCAAGCATGTCTTTGCCGATCCTTTCGGTAAAGTAGCCGTCGGTAAAGCCGTCACGTGAGAAAATGGCCGCAAGCTCCTTCATTTCGGCATCGGTGGCGGCACGGCGCTCGTCAAGTAAACGGCGCCAGATACGCACCACGTCACGTACGTATTCGGGGGATTTTAAGCGCCCCTCGATCTTCAGGGAATGCACGCCCATATCGATGAGGTCGGGTACGTGACGCGCCAGGGACAGATCCTTTAAGGAAAGGGGATAGCGTCCGCTTTTATCGGGCAGGCGGCAGGGCTGTGCGCACTCGCCGCGGTTGCCGCTGCGGCCACCCACCAGCGAGGAAAACAGGCACTGCCCGGAGTGTGATACGCACAGCGCACCGTGCACAAAGATCTCGGTCTCCATGCCGCAGTCCTTTGCAAATTTTTGCATATTGGCAGCGCTGGCCTCGCGCGCCAGCACCATGCGGGAAAAGCCGAGGCTTCTTAGCTCGTGCGCGGCGGCAACGGCGTGTCCCGATGCCTGTGTGGAGGCGTGTAATTCAACGTCCGGCATGGCACGGTGAAGGGCGGCCGCGGCGCCAAGATCGGCAACGATCAGTGCGTCGGCCCCCGCCTCGACCGCCTCGCGCGCCGCCTCTAAAAAGGCAGGCAGCTCGCGGTCGGTGATCAGAGTGTTCAGAGTGACGTACGCGCGCACGCCAAAGGCGTGACAAAGCGCGATGCTTTCGCGCATCGTGTCGGCGGTAAAGTTTTGCGCACGCATGCGCGCATTAAAGGCGGGGCCGCCGAAATAAACCGCATCGGCCCCTCCCTCTATCGCGGCGGCGAGTGCCTTGGGGGTGCCTGCGGGAGCCAGAAGCTCGGGCAAGGGCTTTTTCATCATCTTGTGCCTGCGTCAAAGTCAAGCACGTCGGAAATGCTTGGCGGTGTATCCTCATCGCCCGTGGCGTCAAGCAAGGGGGCGGTGGGGGGTGTGGGGCGCCCACCCTTGGGGGCGGTGTTTAAGATCTCGTCAATATCCATTTGCTCGTATTTGCGGGTAACCTGCTGCTCAGTGGGGGTCACCTCAATGGAGGGCTCCTCCTCGTACGTAGAATAGGAGGCTGAGGGGGCTCTTGTCTCCACGCACATAGCGGTCAGCTTTTCACGCAGCTCACGCACCTCGGTCAGGATCGAGAGGACCTGGTCGTGCATGCGGTCCGCGCGGGCATTGGCCTCGGCGTTCTGGCGGACCAGCTTGGCATTCAGCTGGAAAAGCGTGGCGTTATCCTGTAAAAGTGCATCGTATTGGCCACGGCCAACAGCCAGCTGCGCCCGAAGATTTTCGTTTTCACCTCGCAGGAGATTGGCCTCGTATGTATCGCCTGTGGGATCGGCTTCACTGACGTAGTTTTCAAGCTCCTGCACGCGCTCCTTTAAATGCATGCAGCGCGTGCTGTAATCAAGGGCACACAGAAGCGCTGCTTCGGTCTTGGTGCAGGCGTGTCCCGCGGTAGAGGTCAGGGTTCTGATCTGGGTGTCAAGCTCGGATACGGCGGCATCAACGGTCTCACCCGTTTCGTCGCAGATGATGTTCATGGTTACGTCGGCAACGGTGATGGAAAATTTTTGTCGCATAAGTGCCTCCTTTTTTAAAAACACCCTTGCGAAAAGGGGATTTTTAGAGTATAATTCTATTATAATACAAATCCTGTGATTTTTCAAATACTTTTTAAAGGAATTTCAAAAATATGTCAACATTACAAAACCTGCGACGCTTGGTCGTAAAAATAGGCACCTCTACTCTGACGCACGAGGAGGGGC
>SVSV01000030.1 GCA_015064125.1 Oscillospiraceae bacterium | reverse complement strand
GGAAAACCAATGCCCGGAAGAAAACTCGGCAGACCTACCGCACACCGTAATGCGATGCTGCGCGGTCTTGTGACTTATCTCCTGGAGAACGGTTCTGTTGAGACGACTCTCACCAGAGCAAAAGAAGTTCGTTCCATGGCAGAGAAAATGATCACGCTTGGCAAGAAAAATACCCTTGCCAGCCGTCGTGCTGCTCTTGCGTATATCACCAAGGAAGCCGTTGTTACCAAGGTGTTCAACGAGCTTGCTCCCAAATACGAGGCACGCAATGGCGGTTACACCCAGATCTTTAAGATGGGTCCCCGTCGCGGTGACGCCGCTGAAATGGCGCTTATCCGCTTAGTTGACGAGGAGTAATGATAAAAACCCCCGAACGCGATCGCGTTCGGGGGTTTTTGCGTAGAGTTCACTGTGAAATTTCTTTAAAATATGCTATAAGTGGATTGACTTTCCTATGACGACAGGATATAATGTAGTTATAAGGGCGGGTGATTGCCCTTGTTTTTGCGTCAACGGTAAGGCTGTTGAAAAAATGAAGCATGAAGGAGAAAATTATGTACCGCATTTGTAAGATCACCTCAAACCCTGTGGTGGATTTTGCCGCTGAGGAGCTGAAAAAGTATTTGCGTATGATGATGCCGCGCTGCGGTGAAATTGAAATTGTCTATGCGCCCGATGCCACCGATGGCTTCCGTCTCGGTCTGATGGCCGATTTCGGTCTTGATACCTCTGAGGCGGAGGATCTGTTCCTTGATGATATTCTTCACGTGGATACCGATACCGAGGGCGGCGTGATCGCAGGCAGCAATCCGCGCAGTGTGCTGCAGGCTGTTTACCGTTATCTGATGCAAAACGGCTGCCGTTGGCTTTTCCCGGGCGTCGATGGCGAGTATATCCCGATCACTGATATCAAGCCCGTTCAGTATCACAAAATGGCCGACATCCGCGTGCGTGCACAGTGCAATGAGGGCGCCGAGAGCCAGACCTGCATGCTGGAAACGATCGATTTTTCGCCTAAGATCGGCCTGAACTCCTACATGATCGAATTTGATAATCCCAAGGTTTATTACAAGAGCTACTATAACCATCGCTACAATGAGGGCAACCGTGAGCCCGAGCCCGTGTCCGACGAGCAGGTGCTGCAATGGAAGCGCCAGTGCGAGGTAGAGATCGCCAAGCGCGGCCTGATCTTTAACGATATGGGTCATGGCTGGACGGCAGAGCCCTTTGGCCTTGATACCACCGAGGGGTGGACCGCCAATGAGAATGCAAAGATCCCCGAGGAAAGCCGTGAATACATCGCCATGTTGAACGGTGTGCGTGGCCTTTATCAGGGCGTTGCGCTGAACACCAATTTCTGCATGTCCAATCCCAAGGCGCGCACGATCGTGGCCAAGGCCATTGCCGATTATGCCGAAAGCAGCCGTAACGTAGATTTTCTGCACGTATGGCTGGCTGACGCGAACAATAATCACTGTGAATGTGAGGAATGTCGCAAGAAGACCGTTTCGGATTGGTACGTCATGATGCTTAACGAGCTTGATGAGATCCTCACCGAGCGCGGTCTGCCTACCCGTATCGTGTATATCGTTTACTATGATACCACCTTCCCGCCGACCACTGAGAAGCTGAACAATCCTGCCCGCTTCTCTATGCTGATGGCGGCCATCACGCGTAGCTACACCTCTACCCCCGAGATGGTGGCAGACTACTCCGGCCTGCTGCCCTTCAACTTGAATAAAAATATTTTCCCCAGTGACCTTGGCGTTTATATGGCCTATGGCGAGGAATGGCAGAAATCCTGTCCCGCCCCTCGTCTTGCCTACGAGTACCACTTCTGGTGGCATCAGTTCTGTGACGTGGGCGGCATACAGTTTGCCCGCCGCATTTATGAGGATAACAAGGCTTATCGCAAGGCAGGCTATCAGGGCATCATTCAGGATGGCAGCCAGCGCAGCTTCTGGCCCAACGGCTTTTCGTTCTGGATCTACGGTGAAACGCTTTTTGACGGCAGCCGTAGCTTTGAGGAGCTGGTAGAGGACTATTTCTCGCACGCCTACGGTGAGCATTGGCAGGAAATCGTCGCATATCTTGAGGAGATCGGTCGCCGCTTTGACGTGAACTACTTAGAATATGAGCACAGATCCTACAAGGACTTCACCGATCCCGCGCACGCTGTAACGCTCCGCACGATCCCCGCGCTTGTTGAGGAGATGGAGCCCAAGCTGAAGGAGTGGACCTACAGCCGCTATCGCGTACAGACCGTTGCCATGCGTTTGCTGCGTTACCACGCATGGTACAGCAAGGCGCTGGCGGGCGTCTTTGCCATCCGCGCTGACGGTGATATCCGGGGCGCGCAGGAGGCCTATGATGCGTTCTATCGTGAATTCGGTAAGTGCGAGGCTGAGATCGAGCGTTATTTCGACCTGTGCCTTGCCAACAGAACCTTTACCCGCGCAGTGCTCCGCATGCCTGAGAGCAAGCAGGTATCTGCCGAGCAGCAGTAATGAAATGGGGGTGAGTCAAATGCAAAAATGCATTTGGTACTCACCCCCGTCGTTTTTGCTTTGCGGCTAAACACCGCAATTTTTGCCTGTTTTGCAGGCAAAAACCGCAAATTCCGCGCGTCAAAAAAGCCTACCGTCGGCTTTTTTGCGCAGGGACTGCGTAAATGACGCAGCCCCATTTTTATGCCTTGAGCGCCTGCCACAGCGCGTCGATCTCTTTTAGCGTGTTGAAGGGGCTGAAGCTAATGCGCACCGCGCCCCCCTCGGGTGTGCCGAGTGCCGCGTGTGCCAAGGGCGCGCAGTGTAATCCTGCACGCGTGGCAATGCCTGCTTTATCTAACAACCGGGCAAGTGAGGTGGCAGATCTTGTGTCATGCGAAAAGAGCAGCACGGGGCCTGCATGCGCCGCTTGATAGATACGAAAGCCTGCAAGGGATTCAAGACGCTCTCTAGCGGCTAAAAACAGCGCTTTTGTGCGGTTTTCTATTTCGGCAAGGCCAAGGCTTCCCACGAACCCGATGCCGCCCAAAAGCCCTGAAATCGCTGGCGTGGGCAGAGTCCCTGCCTCAAGGTGCTCGGGCAGGGACGGGGGCATGTCGTGCGCGCGTGAGTCATATCCGCTGCCACCCTGCACCAGGGGCATGGGCTTTACATGCGGTGCCAGTGCCAGCACACCGCATCCCTGTATGCCAAAAAGGCCCTTGTGCGCGGGGAGCGCGAGGGCATCGATCTGCATGGCCGTCATATCAATGGGCAGATGCCCTGCCGATTGCGCGGCATCTACGACAAAGGTGATGCCATTGGCGCGGCATAGGGCGCCGATCTTGGCAATGGGGAGCTTTATCGAGCAGATATTGCTCGCGTGCGTGCATACCAGCAATCGCGTGTCGGGGCGTATTTTTTGCATAATGTCCTGCAATATTTCATCGTCACTCTTATCAACCGTGCAAAAGCTGTCAAGGCTGATATGCCTTGCTACTTGCAGGGCGTAAAGCGGGCGCATCACGGCATTGTGCTCAATATCCGAGCAGAGCACGTGGCAGCCCTCACTGACCAGCCCCCATAGCGCGATATTCAGCGCATAGGTGGTGCTTTGCGTAAAAACGATCTGCTCGGGCGCGGCGGCGCCTAAAAATGTGCTTGCTGCCTCGCGGCAGGTATAAACCATTTTGGCGGCGGCAAGCGACAGGCGGTGTGCGCCGCGCCCGGGATTTCCCCCGAGGTCGCAAATGCATGCTGTGATCTGCGCCAGCACCTCGGGGGGCTTGGGGAAGCTGGTGGCGGCGTTGTCAAAATAAATCAAGGCCGTTATCCTTTGCTGATAAATTGTGAGGGCTGGATGCGCACAGCAGCAAGGGCGGCACGCACAGCCCGTTCATCGGCTTCAAAAAACTCAATGCCATACGCGCACCCACGCCGCGTTTGCTCGGGTGAGAGCGCGATCACCTCCGCGGTGATCCCCTCGGCGGCCAACGCGCGCTGCGCCTTGATGGCCGCTGTCATGGCACCGATGGCCGCTACGGCTTTTTTATCTGGAGTACGGTAATACATCATAGCCTCCTGCAATTGAGATGAACAAATACACCTCAATGACAATATATGGATAAAGCACGGAAAGCGCGCATAAAATTAGCCGTTGCGGTTGACAAAATGGGGCGTATGTCTTAAAATAGAATAAGCATATGAAGGAAGGAGGCTCGTCATGCTGAAAACACTTTTGCACAAATGCCGTGAGGCGCTCGTTTCGGTCCTGCCCGTTACGCTGATCGTGCTTTGTCTGTACGTGACACCGTTTGTCACGCTCACCTCGCTTGAGCTTGGCGTATTTTTACTGTCCTCCTTATTTTTGGTGCTGGGTATTGGCCTCTTTAATCTCGGTGCCGATATGGCGATGACGCCGATGGGCGTGCAGGTAGGTGCAGGCCTTTCCAAATCTCGCCACGTGGGCGTTCTGCTTTCGGTCAGTTTTCTGCTTGGCGTGCTGATCACCGTAGCCGAGCCCGACCTGTCGGTGCTGGCGGCGCAGGTCAGCGCGGTCCTGAACGGCACGGCACTGATCGTCACGGTGGGCATTGGTGTGGGGCTGTTTCTGGTGCTGGCCATTTTGCGCATCGTCACCAAAACAGGCCTTTCTAAGATCCTGATGATTTTTTACATGATGGTATTTTCCCTCGCTGCCCTGATGCTTGAGCGCGGGGGAGGGGGGTTCCTCGCGCTTGCCTTTGACTCGGGCGGTGTGACTACGGGCCCGATCACCGTGCCCTTTATTATGGCACTGGGTGCAGGTATTGCCGTGACGCTGGGCGGTAAGGATGCAGGTGAAAACAGCTTCGGCCTTGTGGCGCTTTGCTCGATCGGCCCTGTCCTGGCGGTGATGCTGTTGGGGCTTTTTGCTGACGGTAGCGTGGTATATACGCTGCCCGATTATTCGGTAGAGTCGCACCTTGGTGCGTCACTTTTCCACACCGTTCTGGAGGTAATTCGTGAGGTTGGCCTCGCGCTGGGGCTGCTGGTTGCCTTCTTTGCCGTGATGCAGGTGCTGTTTTTGCGACTGCCACGCCGCAGGCTTTATCGCATTGGCGTGGGCATTTTGTATACCTTTGTGGGGCTTGTGATGTTTTTGTCGGCGGTCACAGTCGGCTTCATGCCGATCGGCTACCGCATCGGCTATGACCTCGCGCAAAGTGGTAATATGCTTTTGGTCACGATGGGCTTTTTGCTCGGCCTTGTTGTGGTGCTGGCAGAGCCTGCCATTCACGTGCTGAAAAGACAGGTAGAGGATATTACAAACGGCACCGTCAGTAAAAATGCCATGATGCTGGCGCTTTCCATTGGTGTCGGTATCTCCATTGGTCTGTCAATGATCCGTATTATTTTTGATTTCAGTATTCTTTATTATCTGATCCCCGGTTATTTTTTGTCGCTCGGCCTTTCGTTCTTCGTGCCACGCCTGTATACGGCCATTGCCTTTGACTCAGGCGGCGTCGCCAGCGGCCCCTTGACCTCAAGCTTTATCTTGCCGCTTGCGGTAGGCGCGTGCGTTGCCCTGCAGGGTGTTTCGGCGGTGATGCAAAACGCCTTCGGCATCGTTGCTATGGTCGCCATGACCCCGCTTATTACCATTCAGATCATGGGCTTCCGTGCCGTGATGGCGGGTAAGGTGCGTGATAATATTATGATGAAGCAGATCCTTGGTGCCGATGATGCACAGATCATTGATTTTATGTAAGGGGGTGTAGCCATGGCAGACCGTGTTGAAAAAACCGAAAAAAAGGCAAGAGGCGTTGCGGCAAGGCCTGCGCCACGTCGCACCTCTCAGAGAAATAAGCCCCTTGACGGGCATAAAAAAGCCCCCCAGCCCTTAAAGCTTCTGATCACCGTGGTGCCGCGTCGTAAGACCGAATATTTTATGGATCTGCTCCAGTCCTTTGACGTCAATATGCAGTTCTGCTCGACCGCACACGGCACCGCCACCTCGGAGATCCGTGCCCTAATGGGACTTGAGGACGATGAAAAGCGCGTTATTTTCAGTGTCATTCGCGGCGATATGGCCGCACGGGCGCTGGCAACGCTGGAGGAAAAATTTGGGACCATAAAAAACGCAAAGGGCATTGCCATGACCGTACCCTTAACGGGTATGATCGGCGTGGCGCTTTATCAGTTTTTGGCCAACAACCGTAAGGGAGGAAAAGCAAATGAAATTTGAACATGAATTGATACTTTGCATCGTAAACGTAGGCTTTTCCGATGCGGTCATGGAGGCCGCGCGCGCCTGCGGCGCAGGCGGCGGCACCGTGATCAATGCCCGTGGCACTGCCAATAAGGAGGCGGAAACCTTTTTTAAGATCACCATTCAGCCCGAGAAGGAGGCCGTGATGATTTTGGTGCCCGCTGCTATTAAGGATAGCGTGCTGCGTGCCCTTTACGAGAAGGTCGGTCTGCAAACACCGGGGCAGGGCATTGCGCTGGCACTCCCTGTTGACGGCGTTGTCGGTCTGCCAAGCAAAACGCCCCCCGCAAGTGAGAGCTGAGTTCGGTGTGAAACATTAAAAATCGTTGTCATTATGGAAGTGGAAAAAGGCGACATGAATAATTACGTGATCAAAGACAGCAAAGAAATGCACGAGCTTACAAAAATAGGTAGGATCGGAATCGTAAAGCGCGAGGGAAACGAGTGGTCAACCTTTGTCAAAAAGATCAATGTTGACACGGTGCCTGATTTTGCGGCCGTTCGCTTTGACTCGCAGGGTGTTTGCGGTGTGTTTGTCAATGGCAGGCATATTGAGGGCAATACGGGCAGATATCCAAACCGTATCACTTATGCCGAGTGCACCTCGGCGCTTGTCCCGGGCGAAAACGAGATCAAGATCGTTCTGGGCGGACATTATTATCAAGCGACCAAAGATAAAATAAGAGAACGTGCAGGTGCGCTGTTTTCCTGCGTTGCGGCACAGCTGCTCCTTGAAAAGGACGAAAAAACGACGGAATACGTTACCGATGAAAGCTGGGCGTGCATTTCCGATGACGGACAAACCACCCCCACCTGCTACTCGGAGGTCACAAGGGCGGAATATGACCGCTTTTGGCTGTCTGCCGCTTTGGTGCCCGAATACAGACCCATCTCCTGCCCGAAGGCGATCACCGAGGTGGTCGGCGCGCAATATCAGACGTATATTTCGGATTCGAAGCTTGATTTTGCCTACCCCGAAAAGGTCGTGGCAACCAATATGAGCCCCGACGGTGACACACTGATCTCAAAAGAGGATACGTCGTTTGTCACCTACGATTTTGGTAGAATTTACGTGGGATACGTGAGCATTGAATGCGAAGCGGAGCAGGCAGGGAGTGTGCGACTCTTTTTTGATTATTCCGAAAACGTTGATGACGTTGACCTGAAGAGCGATCGCTTTGAGCGTGTCGTTAACAGGCTTTCTGTGCAGAAAACACTCAAAAAGGGGAAAAATACGATATTCCTGATCCGTCGTCGCGCAGGCCGCTTTATGAAGCTTATATTTGACTGCAAGGTCAAGCTGACAAGCGTTTGCTTCAAGCTCAGCATGACTCCTGCCAAGCAGCACGGCTGGTTTCACTCTGAGGATGAAATGCTCAATGAAATGTGGGAGGTCGGTAAATATACCTTGCACGTCAACAAGCACCAGGAATACGAAAGCTGTCCGCGCAATGAGATGAAATATTTTTCCGGTGACGGTATCATTGATGCCCTTATCGATTATTATGCCTTCGGCGACCCTTCGCTCACGTATAGCTCGCTTTCCTTGACTGAGCCGGAGGTCAGCGGCGGTTTGCCGCCTGCAAAGCTTGCACGCAACATCGCTTTGACCGATTATCCCGCATGGCGTATTATTTCGGCTTATAATCACTACCGTTATTTTGGGGATAACTATTTCGTAGAGCAATATTTTGATGAGCTGGCTGCTTGCATGGATTGGCTCACCGAGAGAATGAACAGCGCTTATATGATCTATCAGTATCCCGTGTTCTACGATCCCTTTTTTACTGCGAACGATGCGGTTGAATTTACCTGCAGCTATGACCGTTTGGGTGAAAAGCCGTTGGTCAACGCGGTGCTGTATAAGAGTCTGCTTTGCATGGCAGAATTTGCCGACCTTGTCGGTGATCAGCGCGGCAAGGAATGGCGCCTGCTCGCGGAAAAGGTCTTTGAGGCCTTTAATGAACGCTTGTGGGACGATAGCGTGAATGCGTACGTGGATACGTATGACAGATCCTACGTGCCGCAGGACGGCAATGCGTTGGCGCTGCTTTTCGGCCTTGCTAAGGGTGAGAGAGCGAAGCTTGTTATGGCGTCCCTTAGAAAGCATTTGTGGACGCCGTATGGGTCTGCATTGCTCTCACAGCCCATTGCCCACACCAGAGACGGCTCCAAAACGCTTTCTCCCGCCATGAATATGCACGAGGCGGAGGCAAGATTTTTGGCAGGTGACGCCGACGGCGCAATGGAGCTGATCAAAAATTGCTGGGGCACGATGCTGAAGAAGGGGGCAAAGACCTTCTGGGAGTTTGCGCCCACCAATGCGGACGAGCGATGGCCTATTCCCGCACATGCCTGGAGTGGCGGCTGTACATATTTGCTCAGTGCCTACGTGCTTGGCATTCGCCCCCAAAAGGCGGGGTATGAAACCGCTGTCTTTCAGCCCTATACGGGTATGGAAAGCTTCAAGGGCGTGGTGCCCACCTGCCGCGGCTTGATCGCGGTAAGCTGCACGACCGAAAACGGCAAACGCGAATATACCTTAGCAGTACCCAAAGGAATTGAGATGGATATTCAAATACAAAAGGAAGACACCGTAACGATCCGTCAATATTGATTTTAAATTTTATTTACAAAAGAAAAGGTGCTTTCTCCGACACGTGTCGGAGAAAGCACCTTTTGTACCATAAAAGCCAAACAGTACGTCGGTCGCGCTTCTGCAATGTAAAAAAGCTATTTGTCGGCGAGCGTGGCTGGCGCAAGGCTGCGAAGCCTTGTGTTCAATTCGCAAAAAATCGTCATAAAAATTGCCAATCATAAGTTTTTGTATGTGACACACAATATATTTCGGAGCGTGAAAACGCAAAACGCAGGTCGCTGCTCGCAGCCGCAACGCGGAGGCAATCGGCAGAGGATTTGCAAATGCGAGCAGCGCTCTTGAAAATAGATAAAATGCTTTACGTTGCCGCGCTAACGGTTGATGTCAGCAAAGGCAAGGTAAAACGAAGGAGAACAAAATGGCAAACAAGCAGGCAAAGAAGGCGCTTGAGCAATTCAAGCAGCAGGCCGCAAGCGAGGTTGGTGTCAACCTCAACCAGGGTTACAACGGTGACCTTACTGCACGCCAGGCAGGCTCTATCGGTGGCCAGATGGTCAAGAAGATGATCGAGTCCTACGAGCAGGGCATGGGCGTTTCGCAGCAGAACAAGCAATAAAGAATTGACCCTTGGGGGGCGCTTTGATGGCGCCCCTCTTTTTACATGCTTTTGGGGAACGTATTGTCAAGACGATTGATTACGGCAGCACGGGGCAGGGCACTTTTTAAAGCACGGTGCTAAAAAGCTTTTTATGCCGTTACGGGATTTTTCTCCTTTATGCCCCCCGATGTGGCAAAAAACACCGTTTTTGGGCGTTTTGCGAGGGAAAGCGTGTCTTGCCCCCAATATGCCCCTTAATGTGGCAGAAAGCACTGCCTTTGGGCGTTTTGCGAGGGAATGCGTGGCTTGTTCTCAATATGCCCCTTAATATGGCAGAAAACACTGCCTTTGGGCGTTTTGTGAGGGAATGCGTGGCTTGCTTTCAATATGCCCCTTAATGTGGCAGAAAACGCTGCCTTTGGGCGTTTTATGAGGAAATGCGTGGCTTGCTTTCAATATGCCCCTTAATGTGGCAGAAAACGCTGCCTTTGGGCGTTTTATGAGGAAATGCGTGGCTTGTTTTCAATATGCCCCTTAATGTGGCAGAAAACGCTGCCTTTGGGCGTTTTGTGAGGGAATGCGTGGCTTGCTTTCAATATGCCCCTTAATGTGGCAGAAAACACTGCCTTTGGGCGTTTTGCGAGGGAATGCGTGGCTTGTTTTCAATATGCCCCTTAATGTGGCAGAAAACACTGCCTTTGGGCGTTTTGTGAGGGAATGCGTGGCTTGCTTTCAATATGCCCCTTAATGTGGCAGAAAACACTGCCTTTGGGCGTTTTGTGAGGGAATGCGTGGCTTGCTTTCAATATGCCCCTTAATGTGGCAGAAAACGCCGTTACGTTACAGCTTGTGTGGAATTGTGCGTTCCGGCCTTAATTAGCCCCACGGGGTGGCAAAAAACGCGATTTTTTGATATTTTGTGGGCGATGGCGCGCTTTGCGCTTGATGGCCGTTTGCGGCAAACACGGCCCTGCTCCAAAGCCCGACCCTCGCATTGTTGGTGCTTGCTGCTCTTGCAAGGTCCCGGTGCTTTGCGCTGCTGTGGTTTGGGGCTATGTGAGCGAGCCATGATTTTATCTGAGCGATAAAAAGAGAACAGGTCGGCTTATAAGCCGACCTGTTCTCTTGGCTTGTAATATGGGCTTTGGCTCAGCCCGTTTTATTTGAGCGGTTAAATGCGGTGCTTGCGCCCTTCTCAAAATGAAAATGCTCCGTTAAGGATCACGCTATTTAACGGAGCTTCATTTTTTGACTTTTTTAAACGAGTAGGGTGAGCCATCCAAGGTCTTGGGTGTGTTTGTCAGTCCTGTGAGATAATCGAGAGAAACGTTATAAAACTTGGCTAAAACAAGATATTTGTCCACACCCATCATATTAACGCCGCGTTCGTATTTGCTATAATCAGATTGGCCAATGCGCAGGATCCTTGCTACCTGCGCCTGCGTCAGATCGTGATCATGCCTGATATCCCGTAACCGCTGATAGTAATTCATTCTATCCCCTCACATATGAAAGCTACAGCAATTGTAGCATAGTGAAAAAAAGGTGAATTTACAATAGTGGAAATTTACACTAATATAATAATGTAGCGTATTTTGACTTTTGAAGGGCAGCATGCATTATTTTTCGCTTTTTATTGCATTTTTATTCATTTTATGAGATTTGGGCCTGTCGACACCGCAATTTCTACAAAAAAAGTCTGAATTTTCGCACGGATGGTGAAATTTGCTGTAGAATTTTAGGATTTTTAGGAAAAATAGCGTTGAATTGCATGGGAATAGCTGTTAAAACAGCAAAAAATGCAAAAAAATTTCGTGAGAAATGTGCAATTGAGTGCTTTGAGACTGCATAAATTTTATATAATTCACAAAATTTTGCGGTGTGGGGTAGAAATTGGCTTAAAAGTATTGCAAACGAGGGGGTTATGTGTTATAATAACCCCACTATTGTAACATATACGCGTACACGCGTTAACAATAGGAAGATCTATTTACTATTTGATCGGCTGAAGCATAGCCTTGTATATAGCGCTGCTCCTTGGCGTCGTCCGTACCGCAGTCAAGGAAATTGTTGATCGTTCACCACACCACAGGAAAGGAATGGCGGTAAAATGGCAACCATGAAAAAGATTCCGAGAAAAAAACTGAATACCGTTATCAAGTCCTTGCCTGCACCCGTGCAGGAGCACTGCAAGCGATGCAAGCTGTTGGCATCCTTCCTGGTGGAGAAGCTTAAGACCGCGGACTGGTTTCTGGAGGCGCGGCTCAATCCCGTCACCATCATTGACGCGGTCTATTACCATGACCTTGGTAAGAGCCGTGTGGGGAAGGATCATCTGTATGCCGAGCATTGCACCTCTAAGGAAAAGCTGCGCCGTTATCAGGCTCATGTGCAGGAGGGCATTGCCGTCGTGCAGGAGATCGCGAGCGGTTCTCTTGCGGAATACGGTCCTCGCTCCTTTGAGCGTTATCTGGAGCTTGCGATCGCACAGCACCACGAGCGTGTGGATGGCAGCGGCTTCCCCAATGGTCTGAAGGGTGAGGAGATCTCCACTGTCGGCAAGATCACCGCAGTGATCGATACGTTTGATCATCTGCTTTTTGTCGGCCAGACTGAGTTTGATTTTGACGTCGCTTACGAAAAGCTGCAAGCGCTGAAGGGTACTCTGCTGGATGCGGAGCTTGTTGACGTGCTGCTTTCGGACCGTGCGGCGCTCTCCGATTATGTGGCTTACATCATCGAAAAAGAGCGCAACAAGCGCCGTACAGATGCATACGGTATGCGCCTTTTGTATTATCCCATCGTCAATATGCGTGATAATGAGGTCAAGGGCTATCGCGTTGAGGTCTGGCTCAACGATCCCTTTTACGGCATGGTCGGCCCGCATACCTATGTTCCTGTGGCACAAAGCAGTGGCCAGATCACAAGATTTGAACGCATAGCCTTTGAGAAGCTGTGTCTTGAGCTTGATAAGCTGGCACTGGCCGAAAAAGCGGTCCCGGTGATCACCTTCGGCTTCTCGGGTAGGCATTTTGCGATGAAGAGCTTTTATCGCAACGTCATGAATATTCTGCAACGCTATGAGATATCTGCCCGGCAGATCTGCATTGCCATTCAGGATATGGATATGTCCGAGCAGGATATTGACTGGGTGGCTGCGTTGGAGCAGCTTCACAGCGAGGGCTTTGATTTTTGCATTGAGGAATTCGGCGATTCGTCGGGCTTGCTTTCCTTGCTTGACCGTCTGCCTGTTGACCGCGTGTGCATGAAGCGCGAGTTCAGCCGCCGCATTCTCGAGAACCCTAAAACCTACAGCGTGGTGGCAGGTCTTGCCAAGATGCTGTATAATCTTCACGTTGACGTGATGGTGGCAGGGGTAGATAGCGACACATTGGAGAGTGAATATATGCGTGCGGGCGTGAAGCTTGCGCGCGGTACGCGCTACGGCGAGCCGCTGACCTTAAAGGATCTGAAGGTCATGCTGGAGGCCGCTCCCGAGGATGACGAGGGAGGTGGCGACCAATGAACAATTTTCTCTCCAAGTTAGACGCCTTTCTTGACAAGGTATCCGACAAAACGGGCTCGTTTTTAAGCAACGTGCGGCATAGCGCGCTCTTTCGCTTTTTCAAGGCGATCGTGTGCATTTTGATCATTGCGCTGCTGGTTTTCTATGGGGCGGCACGTCTGTTTGTGGAGGAGGGCGCGTTTACCGTTTCGCTTGCGGGCGGTCGCGGGTCTGATGAGGGAGACGATACCCTGTCGGCAAAAGGCGTGATCTCACTTTCCGAAACGGCTGATTTTGCCAACCCCACCGTGCAGCTGAAGGCAGAGGGGATTGAGAATATGACGAATATTTCCGTGTTCTCCCTGCCCGATGATGTGGAGGCGGGCGACGGCAGCCACAACGGCGATAACTATATTGCCTATTCCTTTTACGTCAAAAACGTGGGCGATGCCCCCTGCGATCTGCGGGCGGTGATCCACATCGACTCGGTTTTGAAAAATGCAGATGCGGCGGTGCGTGTGCGCCTTTATAAGGACGGTGTGCCCACCACGTATGCAAAGCTTGCAACCACGGGCTTGCCCGAATACGGTACAGTACCCTTTTTCGCGGAGGACAAAGTCCTCAGCGAAACCACCACCGACTTCCAAGTGGATGCGGTGATCCGATATACCCTTGTCATATGGTTAGAGGGAGATGATCCCGAGTGTCTCGATGATATTAAGGGAGGTAGGGTGAAAATGTCAATGGCATTTTCACTTGTCGAGCCCGACAGTACCTCATCTTGATATTCAACTAAAAGCAACTTTTATCCAATAAAAGCAACTTTTAGTTTCTCGGCCTCACTCTTATTCTAACCATAATGACAAGCAAAGTATATAAAAATCTCTAAACAAATTTAAAAAGGAGAAAAAGAACAATGAAAAAATCGTTTAGAAAAGCTATGATCTCCACGATTTGCATGCTGTTTGTGGGTGTTATGTCTCTGACTGGCGTAACCTATGCATGGTTCTCTGCCGGCACTGAGGCAACTGTGTCTCAGATCAATGTAGGTGTTAAGACTTCTGACGGTGGCGTATTGATCTCCACTGATGCTGAAGCTTGGACCAGCAACCTGCAGTCCAGTGCTCTTGGTATTGATTCCACAGCTCTTAGCCCCGTTTCGACCAACGGTGCGGTAGCTAATCAGGCTTTGAAATTCTTCACCGCTACCAATGGTGATACCGGTAATATCACTGATATCACTCTGGCTGAAAGTGCCACGGGCAACTACATCAAGTTTGATCTGTACTTCAACAATGAGGCAGGTGCCGCTAAGAATATCGGCTTGAGCGCAAACACCCTTGTGAATCTGCCTGCCGATGCCACCAAGCACAGTGATTACGCAGCAAGAATTGCTATTATCAAGCAGAGCACTGTAACCACCTCTGCATTCTATGCTGACGGTGGCTTGACCACTCTTCAGGCCAACAACGGTACCGCTTCTTACGTCTACGAGCCCAATGCTACTCTGCATACCGCTGCCGGCATGCGTGATTACAAGGCGCAGGATAGCACGTACGATAATAGCGAAAAGAAGTTTTCCTACTTCGGCGTTGGCGCCGCTCCTGAGACCGATACGACTCAGGTTAACAAGTACACGGATAGCAACTACCTCGATGCAGTAACCACTTACGATCTTGGTACTACCGCTTTTGAGCTTGACGCTGATTCTTTCGTAAAGATCACCGTTTACATTTGGCTTGAGGGTCAGGATCACGACTGCCAGAACGACATTGCTGGTCAGGCATTCAACGTAAACCTTGAGTTTACCGTTATCGCTGGCTGATTTTCGCACTATTTCCCCTATTAATCGAGACAAAAAACTAAATAATCTATGATAATAGGTGGGCAGGGCGGCCCTTGGGCCGTCCTGTCTATCCTGGTAAAAAGGAGAACGTATGAAAAAGCAAACATTGAAAAAAATTGGGGGCATTGCAGTTGACGTGCTGATCGTTGTGCTGCTGGTTGCCGCCGTAATGGTGATTATTGCCAATATCGCTGCTAAGCGCGAGAATGGGCAGGCCAATGTGTTTGGATACGTGATCTCCAGCGTGCAGACCGATTCGATGTCCGGTACCTTTGAGCCGGGTGCATTGGTGATCGGTAAGATTCCCGAAAAGGACGAAGAGCTTAAGGTAGGCGATATCATCGGCTTCTATGAGGAAAGACAGGGTCAGGTCGTTACGATTACACACCGTATCATTAGGGTTGAAACTGTTTCCAATGTAGAGGTTTATACTACACAGGGTGATAACGAAAAAATAGAAGACCAAACTCCGAAGACGATTCACGACGTCGCCTTTGTGTATAAAACGCACATCCCGGGTGTGGGTGGCTTTATCGACTTTTTGAAAAAGCCCGCTGGATTTATTATTTGCTTGCTGTTGCCGATGCTGCTGTTTATCGGCTGGCAGGTCTACAAAATTATTGATATATACCTGAAGAACAAGAAGGAAATGATGCTTGAGGAGATGAAGGAGGGTGTCTCTGACGAGGCAAAGGACGCCATCATCCGCGAGTATCTGGCCAAGATGCAAAAGGAGCAGGAGAGTGCCGCAGAAAGCACCCCTGAAGAGTCCTCTGCCATCGCTCAAAGCAGCGATAAGAGCGAGGAGTAACTGAACCTTGAAAATAATGGCCTGTGCGAGCAATTTTTTTCGCACCTTCAAAAACCAAGGGGGTACTATCACCTTTTGGCAGTTGCGCAAAACGATTTTTCGCAGAAAAGCAGGCTTAAACCATAAATTTCGTCCGATTTTGATTAATTTCAGTCTGTTTTAGGATTTTTTACAATATTTACCAATACTTAAGAAAAGGGTGGGCAAATGACAGCGTACGTTGAGTTTTTATACGAGATATTAAAGCAGTTCTTCGGCGGATTCTGGAAGATCATTTCCGGTATCTTTACGGGCCTGTTTTCTCTCGTGGATGTTCCTTCCTATGCCGCAATCGTAGATACCTATCACGAGGAATTTAACGTCTTTGCGTGGATCCTGGCAATTCTGACGTTGCTGATCGTAGTGGCATTGGTGGTGGCCTTACTGCTTTTGGTGGCAGTTTTCATCAAAAAGCGCATTGATAACCGCAAGAAGCTGGCCAATTCTATCGCACTTTTGGAAGAGGTCGGCAAGCTGAATTCACAGGTGATCCGTCTGACGAAGGAGAAGGACCGCATCCTGGCACTGAAAACAGGCTCCGCGGAGATACCTTCCTCGCCTTACGCCACGTCCTCGGATGAGGGGGATGGCGCAGAGCAGAAGGAGGGCGGCAGCACGAGCACGGTTAAAGGGGGCGAGAGCCGCTTCTACAAGCTTTCGCAGGTCGATCTGCAATATAAGGATTACGATCGCAACAGCGAGCTCTTTGATAATGAGATCACGCTGGAGGAGATCTGTGAGCGCTTCCGTAATTACGCCTGCTCGCGCATGGGACTTTTCTACGAGATCCGCGTGATCCGTTTGTTCCTGGCGGCGTTCTCCTCTACGCGTCTGATCATTTTACAGGGTATTTCCGGTACAGGTAAGACCTCGTTGCCCTACGCGTGGGGTAAGTTCCTCGAAAACGATACGCAGATCGCTTCGGTACAGCCCTCCTGGCGTGACCGCTCCGAGCTGTTTGGCTACTTTAACGAATTTACCAAGCGCTTCTCGGAGACCGAGGTGCTGAAGAGAATGTACGAGGCCACGTATACCGATAAGGTATATCTGACCATCCTTGACGAGATGAATATTGCCCGCGTGGAGTATTACTTTGCAGAGATGCTTTCTATCCTTGAAATGCCCTCGCGTGCAGAATGGATCGTAGACCTGGTTCCCAGTGGCTGGCCGAGCGACCCCAAGCACATCGTCAACGGCCGCTTTAACCTGCCCGAGAACATGTGGTACGTCGGTACCGCAAACAATGACGACTCTACCTTTGCCATCTCGGATAAGGTATACGACCGTGCGATCCCGATCAACATCGATAGCAAGGGCGTGAAATTTGAGGCGCCTTATACTGAAAATCTCTCCCTTTCCTACAAGCATCTTGAAAATATGTTTGCACAGGCAAAGGAAAAATATCGCGTAGGCGATGAGAGCCTTGAAAAGATCACCAAGCTTGATGACTACGTTATCGAGCACTTCCGCCTGGCCTTCGGTAACCGTATCGTTAAGCAGCTGCGCGACTTCGTTCCCGTATACGTAGCGTGCGGCGGCACCGAGGTCGACGGTCTTGACTACGTGCTGACCAATAAGATCTTCCGTAAATTTGAGGGCTTGAACCTTGCCTTCATCCGCGATGAGATCGACGGTCTGATCGCTTACCTCTCCGAGCTGTTCGGTGAGGAAAATATGCAGGAAGCAAAGGCTTACCTGCGCCGCTTGAAGAAGCTGGTTTAAGTCGCTGACGGTATCAATAACAACGCAATTTTTTTGAAAGGAGTGAGTCAAAGTGGCATCGATCGGGAGAAGTAGGATCGAAGAGCTTTATGGCCGTTTTACCGATGGCTTTTTGGCGCAGCTCCGTTCTGACGACTTTTACCAATATTTCCTGAACTCCATGCGCGCGGGCGAAAAAAACGTCTCGCTTTACGAGCGCTTTATCGAGCGAAACGTGGATTTCCGCTGGGTGGAAATGATCGAGAATACGATCATTCCTCTTGATAATATCATCCGTAGTCCGCAGCGCTATATTAAGAACGAGGAAGAGATCGTTCCCATCGAGATGGTGCGTACCATCACCACCGAATCGATCCGTCATCTGGCACAGCATACCTCCATGATCGCAATGGTCAAGGGTGACGAGGTCACGCCAAACCGCATGCTGAACATTATCAAAGAGGAAAGCTTTGATACGTATGAAAACCGCTTCATCTTTACACTCTTAAAAAAGCTTGAGTACTTTTTGGATAAGCGCCTGCAGGCACTGGTTTCCTCGGGTGATGCGCAGGATCTGTTTGAGCTGAAGCTGGACGGTAAATGTGAAGCAGGGCACGATCAACTGACGTATAGCATGTCTTTTTCCTACCTCACGCCTCACGTGGAGCTGTCTGCGGAGGATCTGGAGGTCCATGCGGATATATCGCGGCTGAACGCCATGCAGCGTATCGAGCGCGTGCGCCGCATTCTGTTTGATTTCAAGAGCTCACAGCTCATCAAGGATCTGCACGGCTGTGCCTTGGTACGTCCGCCCTTGAATATGACCAACGTTCTCACCAAAAACCAGAACTTCCGCAAGGCGGTTGATCTGTGGATGTTTATTGAGCGCTATGACGAGGTTGGCTATACCATCAACCGCGTAGAGCGTCAGTCTGCCCCTTCTCCCGAATACATGGATGAGATATTTTCCATTCTCGCGCTTCAGTATATCGTGATGAAGAAAAACTCAGGGCATATGGAGGATCTGGGCGATTACAGCGAGCGTAGGAGCCAGGTCGAGCCCAATGTGATCAAGAAGGACATTGACGACATTCTTGATAGCTTTGAGCTTGATATTGACGAGATCAAGCGAATTTTCGTTGATCGTATAGAAAAGAAAAAGCGCAGGCAGCAGGCCGAGTTTAAAAAGGTGCGCGATATTATTGCGCGTGCTATTGAAAGCGAAAGCGAAAAGCTGGCTGTTGAGCAAAAGCGCCGCAAGACACGCGCTGAGCGTCTTGCAGAGCGCGCAGAACGGCTGCGCCGTGCTGAGGAGGCCCGTCTTGCCGCTGAGCTCGAGCGTCAACGCCGCGAGGCAGAGAAGGCTGCAAGGCTGGAGGCTGCGCGTCTTGCCGCCGTGAGTGCTACAAGCGAGCAGGAGATCGCTGAGCTGCTCACAAGGATCGGCGTGGATGGTGAATTCCGCGGCTTTAATGAAAACGGTCAGATGCTGGTGGCGAGATACCGCCGCTCTTACATGGCAAAGCTCATCCAATCGGGTGATGAGACCAAGCAATATTATTCGGATATCAAAAAT
>SVSV01000029.1 GCA_015064125.1 Oscillospiraceae bacterium | reverse complement strand
AGACATTTTTATGTCCTCCTTTGGTTTTTTTCCACCACGGGATCTCGCAGAGCCACCTACGCACCGCGCAGGCACCAACCCTGCTTTTGACACCGTGTGTGTTTTTGCTCGCCATCACGCAAGCGTGTGATATTATAACACAAATAAATATTAAATGCAATAAAAAACCAAATTTTTACATTTTGTTTACATTTTGCAGAGCTTTTTATACGGTTTCACCCATAACAAATGAGAAAAGGCGGCGCAAAAATGCGCCGCCTTCTCTTTTTATTTCATTACCGCGGCAAGACGGCAAAAACGAGTTTAACCGCGTTTCCAATAATAGAAGTCATAGTCCCATGTTAAATAATCCGCCGCCGTTCCAGCATTTTGTAAATCCGTGGCGGAAATCGCCGTACCGCTTGTGGCGGTAGAGTCATATGCGTACCACCATCCTGCGGTATTCTCAAAGGTCACCATTTGCAGGCCCGTACAACCAGAGAACGCAGAAGAGCCAATCGAGGTCACGCTCGCGGGAATGGTAATGGAAGTCAGGTCCGTACAACCAAAGAACGCAGAAGAGCCAATCGAGGTCACGCTCGCGGGAATGGTAATGGAAGTCAGGTCCGTACAACCACGGAACGCAGAAGAGCCAATCGAGGTCACGCTCGCGGGAATGGTAATGGAAGTCAGGCCCGTGCAGCCCTCAAACGCAGAAGAGCGAATAGACGTCACACGGCCATCAGTGGGAATCACACTGTTTTTGCAGCCTGTCACAAGCGTTTTGCTTACCGTTTCAATCAGGCAGTTCCCTGCACTGTGATAAACAGTATTGCCACTATCCACGGTAATGCTCGTAAGGTCCGTGCAACCAGAGAACGCAGAAGAGCCAATCGAAGTCACGCTCGCGGGAATGGTAATGGAAGTCAGGTCCGTACAACCAGAGAACGCATAAGAGCCAATCGATTTTAACTGACTATTCTCGCCAAAGGTCACCGATTGCAGGCCCGTACAACCAGAGAACGCAGAAGAGCCAATCGAGGTCACACCCTCAGAGATGATGATGCTCGTAAGGCCCGTGCAACCCTCGAACGCATTTTCGCCAATTGAGGTCACGCTCGCAGGAATGGTAATGGAAGTCAGGCCCGTGCAACCCTCAAACGCATTATCGCCAATTGAGGTCACGCTCGCAGGAATGGTAATGGAAGTCAGGCCCGTGCAACCATAGAACGCAAAATAGCCAACTGAGGTCACACCCTCAGAGATGGTGATGCTCGTAAGACCCGTGCAATCATAGAACGCACCAAACTCAATCGAGGTTACGCTCGCGGGAATGGTAACGGAAGTCAGGCCCGTGCATTCCTTGAACGCATACCAGTCAATCGAGGTCACAGGCTTACCACCAATATAGGCAGGGATAACCACACCGGTACCACTTGCTTGATAGCCTCGGATGGTATTGTGCCTATACCACTCACTATACAAGAAATCACCGGGCTTGTTTTCCTCTGCCCAGTAAGCGTATACGGTTATACTGTTTGCGGGAGCGGTAGTAACCATCGCTGTCAGCGCAACGTCGGCAAACCAGCCACCGAAAGTATAGCCCGTGCGAACAGGGGTAGGTAAGGGGTCGCCATATTTTAGTGTCTGCGCGGCAATGGCATCGCCGCCGTTGGTGACAAAGGTGACGTAACGGTTGCCCTGCCAATTTGCCACAATGGTGATATCCCCCGTCACAGGGGTGGTAAAGTCATACGCCCAGCCCTTAAAGGTGTAGTCGCTTCTTTCAGGGTCGGCGGGCGCTTGGGCAAGGCCACCCTCCTCCACCGTTTGCGAGGAGATGGGCGTGCCGCCCGCGGTATCAAAGCTGACGGTATAAAGATGCTTGCGATAAATGGTTACCGTGTAAAGCTTCCCTTCCGCGCCGCCGATATACTCACGTATATAAAACAGGTTATCGCCGCAAGCAAGCTCGGGTAGCTCACCGCCAACGATCTCGGTGCAAGCTGCATCGCGGTAGACCTCAAAGGTGGCGTTGCCATTTATGCTGACTTCTCCAAAGAAGGAGTAAACAGTTGTCTTATTTGACACCTTGCCGTAAACGTTGGTGCCGTTAACGGTTAAGGTTTTAAAGCCAATGGCATTGTCGGCAGCGGCAGTATACGACTCGCCGCATTTATCGCAGAGTGCGTTGTCATCGGCATCGCAGTGTTGGCAGACAGGGGGCGTGTTGTCCTTGTCGTCGCAAGAGACAAAGACCATTGCAAAAAGCAAGCACAAAAGGGCGAGTGCAAGGTAAATAACACTTTTTTTCATTGCTTTTCCTTTCTAAAAGGGTTTGTGGTTTTCGCGGTCAAAGCGTTTTGATATGTGGGTTGGCGGGCGACCGATGGTCGCCCTACACAGTTCGTTAATGGAGTGCGCGATGCGCTTAAAGCGCCTCAACGCGCAATTCCCCGTCCTTGGCGGTCACCGAGGCGTGGGTGATGGTGCGGTTATAATCGGCGATGATCTTTTCAGCAAGCGCATCCTCGACGTTCTTTTGGATAAAGCGGCGCATATTGCGCGCGCCGTATTTATGGGAATAGGAACGCTCGGCGATCAGCGAGAGGGCCTCGTCACTGTACGAAAGGGTGATATGGCGCTCGGCAAGGGCATCACGCAGCTCGCCCATCTGAATGGCGGCGATCTGCGAAAAATCCTCGGTGGTGAGCGCACGGAAGGTGATCACCTCGTCCACGCGATTGAGAAACTCGGGGCGCAGGAAGGTAGACAGCGCCTTTTCGGTGCGTGCCTGCTCGCTTTTGCTCTCACCTGTGCCGAAGCCTGCCAGCGCCCCCGCCTTATCGGAGCCTGCGTTGGTGGTCATCACCAGCACGGTATTTTCAAAATTAACGGTCTTGCCGCGTGCGTCGGTGATGCGCCCGTCGTCAAGGATCTGCAAAAGGACGTTTAGCACGTCGGGGTGCGCCTTTTCGATCTCGTCAAAGAGCACCACGGAATAGGGACGGCGGCGGATCTTTTCGGTGAGTTGCCCTGCCTCGTCATAGCCGACGTATCCGGGAGGTGCACCGATGATGCGCGATACCGAATGCTTTTCCATAAACTCCGACATATCAAGTCTTATCAGCGTTTCGGGACTGTCAAAGAGGTCAGTAGCAAGGGTCTTGACAAGCTCGGTCTTACCGACGCCGGTAGGTCCTGCAAAGATAAAGGACACGGGCTTTCTCTTGGCGCTGACGCCTGCGCGATTGCGCTTGATGGCGCGTGCCACGGCCGCAACGGCCTCATTCTGCCCGATGATGCGCTTGCGAAGACGAGCCTCAAGCCCATCAATACGCGCAAACTCGTTTTCGCTGATATTAGCAGCAGGCACGCCCGTCCAGATCTCAATGACCTGCGCGAGCTCCTCCTCGCCCATCACAACGCGGCCGATCTGCGGCTCGATCTCCGACAAACGCTCCGAGAGCTGCAGCTCACGTGCCTTGACCTTGGCAAGCTCCTCAAAGTGACGCTTTTCGGATTGCTCGTCAGTCACCTCCTCCGCCTCAATTCGCTCTCGTTTCTCTTTTTCCAGCAATAATTGTTCCTTTATCTCATAACTTTCGTTCAAAACAGAGGAATTAAGAGAGAGGTTTGAGGCAGCCTCGTCCAGCAGGTCGATGGCCTTATCGGGCAGATATCTATCGGTGATATAGCGCTCGGAAAGCACCACGGCACGGCGCAGGATCTCATCGGGGATCAGCACCTGATGAAAGGCTTCATAATAGTGCTTGATGCCGCGCAGCATCTCGGTGGTATCATCGATCGAGGGCTCGTTTACCGTCACGGGCTGGAAGCGGCGCTCAAGGGCGGTATCCTTTTCAATATATTTACGGTATTCATTGAGAGTCGTGGCGCCGATGATCTGCACCTCACCGCGCGACAGGGCAGGCTTCAGGATATTGGCGGCGTTAACGCTGCCCTCCGACTCGCCCGTGCCGACGATGTTGTGCACCTCGTCGATCACAAGAATGATATTCCCTGCGTCGGTGACCTCCTTCAGCAGTCCCAGCACGCGTGACTCGAACTGACCGCGGAACTGCGTGCCTGCGACAAGGGCCGTCAGGTCAACCAGATAGACCTGCTTACCACGCAGCTTATAGGGTACGTTATTTTCAGCGATGCGCTGTGCCAGCGCCTCGGCAATGGCAGTCTTACCGACACCCGGCTCACCGATCAGACAGGGATTGTTTTTCTGACGGCGGCAAAGGATCTGAATGACGCGCGCGAGCTCGCGCTCGCGCCCGACGATACGGTCAAGCTTGCCCTCGGCTGCACGGCGTGTAAGGTTGCGGCAGTAGGTATCAAGAAACTTGTGCTTTTTTTCCTCCTGCTTCTTTCCCTTTTCCTTTTTCTCAGCCTTCCCTTCGCTCTTGCCGCCCTCGGCAGGGTTGCCGAACAAGCCGCTTTCACGAAAGATCTTCGGAAAATCAATGGCAGGCGCGCCACCATCCTCATTATCGTCGTTATCACTTGGCAGTCCCTCGGCGATCAGGCCCTTGAGCTCCTCCTCCATGCCCTCCAGCTGCTCGGGCGTAAGACCCAGCTTGCCCATGACGTTCCCGAGCATCTGCTCAGTGGGCATACCAAGCTCAGCCGCACACTTCATGCACAGCCCCTCGGTACGGCGCTCGCCATTTTCCACCTTGGTTACAAATACGGTTGCCACACGCTTGTGGCACTTAGAACACATTACCATGAATCAGTATCAGAGCCCTTGCTCTTTTCTCCAATCTTTTTTAATCTCTGCCGCCATACGGCTATAGCAGATAAGATAACTCACAAACGCAAACAGCATAAAGCCGAGTGCCGCCAGCCAAAGCGTACCGATCACCAGCTTCATGCCAAGTGGCATCGGCTGCAGCAGCACCGAAAACACCACCGTAAAATTGACGGCAAGATGAAAGAACGTGAGTGCCACCTTGCCATACCAGCGGCTGACGACCACGACACTGCGGCGGCGAAGCATCAGACCTCCAAGCACCCCCTGCGCCAGCTCCTTTAACACAAAAGGAATGGCAAGCGGCCACCATAAAAGCCCGCTGAAAAGCAACGCAAACAGCAACGCCCCCTGCATCAGCTTGTCGGCTACGGGATCAAGCATCTGCCCGAAGCGCGAGATCCAGTTATTGCGACGGGCAAGATATCCGTCAAGCACGTCGGTAATGGCCGCCAACCACGAGATCGGCAACGCGACGAGAGGCGATACTGCAAAGAACAGCACCACAAAAAGCGGCACGAACAGCAATCGTAAAACCGTCAGTATATTTGGAATATGTCTCATGAAATCGCCCCCTTAGTTCACCGCAAAGGTGCGCGCCTCTGCCACGTAGATCACACGCGCCAGCTTGTCATGCAGCGCAACGATATCGAGCGCAGTATCATCCACGGTCACCGTAGCGAGCGTTTCCTCACCGTCGCGGTCAATGCAGACCGCTTCGTTTTCGCCAAGGAGCCACAGGCGGTCATCCGAAAGCGCAAGAGCACGCACGCGCGCACCGCGCGCAAGATCACACTCAACTCTGCCCTTTTTGTCAAGCACCAGCACACGGTAAGCACCGTGCAGTCGGTCGGTTTCCAGTGCAAGGGCGATACCGTTTTCATCTATATGATACGCATGCAGCGCCCCGCCCTCATAATCAAAGGTGCGATACACCTTGCCGTCGGTAGAAAGCGTATGTGCGGCAGTATCGGTCAAAACGGCAAGCTTTGAGGCTGACGTATAGCCAACAGCCAACGGGAAGCCGGAAAGAGCCGTGCTTGACAGGGGCTCATCATCCTCAAGATCGCCGCCGATCATATAGACCTCAAGAAGCGTCCCCTCAGCAGTAGCACCTACGATAGCCATCGTGCGCCCATTTTCGCTTACGACCGCGCTCACCGTAGCCGATGCACGCTTTGAATGCAGACGAAGGTTGAACTGGGCATCGTAAAGATAGACCTCAGACAAATAGGTATCGGACCCTGTGATCAGCGAAACATAGCCCGCATCGGATACAAACGCCGCATAGATCGGCGCCTCGGTCGTGCCCTCGTATAATTTATCATAGGAGTTGCACACCACAAAGCGGTTGCTGCCGAAATCAAAGGCCACCAGATAGTCACGTGACACAACAAGGCGCGGTGACGCAAAGGAGATCCCCTCACGCACTGACAGCAGCTGCTCGCCCACCGCATCGTAGACGTCGACGCCGCCGCGGTGCGCCACAGCAATACCGCCACGGTAAGCCACGGGCATGGCCTCCTCGCCCTGATAATCGTAATACAGCGCGTGCTCGCCAAGCTCAGCAAGCGTAAGCATCGTTTTCAGATCGCGACCAAAATAGAACAGGCTCTCATAGCTGAACACATATGAGGAAAGCACCGTAAACACGACCAAAAAAACTGCCAAAGCAAAGGAAAGGATCACCAGTGCTGTGCGATATTTTTTAGAAGCACGCGCCCAATAGCTCATCGGCTTTTGGGGCACGGGCACAAGCCCTGTTTCACCAACGGCAACAACGGCCGTAACGTCACGGTCTTCACCGTTCATACGCTTTCCCTCCTTTTATAGTATTATAATTATTCAAAATATTTTTCGGGATAAAAAACACGATCAAGATAAAGCCCCTGTGCAGGTGCGGTGGCACCGAACAGGCTTCTGTCGCACGCCGCCAGGCGCACGGCGATCTCTTCGGGCGGAATTTTGCCACGCCCCACCTCGGCAAGCGTTCCCGTCATCACGCGCACCATATGGTATAGAAATCCGTTAGCCGCGACGCGGAATAAAACACGCTCTCCCTGCCGCACGACCGATGCCGAATAAATATGGCGCACGGGAGATTTACCGTCGTCACCGTCACGTAGAGCGCTGAAATCGTGCTCCCCGACAAAGGCAGCTGCCGCCACGTTCATCGCGGCGACATCCTCATCGGTAAAGGGCTTTGGAATATGCCACGCGCGCCCTACCAGGAACGGGTCACGCTCGGGGGCGTTATAGATCACGTATTCATACTCCTTCGCACGCACACCGTAGCGCGCATGGAAATCATCGGGCACAAGGCACGCATCAAGCACCGCGATATCATCGGGCAGGTGCACGTTGAGCGCGCGCGGCACGCGCGCTACGGGCACGGTGGTTTGCAAATAAGGCTTTCCCTTCTCGGCGATCGTAGCGCAAAAGGCGCGTGCGTGCACACCGCTATCGGTGCGGCTGCACCCCACAACATCGCAATCCACACCGAAAACAGCACGGGTGGCCTCATTGAGCCTTTCCTGCACGGTCACACCGTTGGGCTGCACCTGATAGCCACAGTACGCGGTACCGACATAGGCGATCTTCAACAGTATCTTCATCGCCAACCTCACAGCGTAAAGCCGATGCCAAGGCGATTGAGATATAAGATCCCAACGCCAAAAAGCAGCATCAGCGCAAGCGCCGCGAAATCACCTGCATGCAGGTGCGGCACAGTCATCCTCGTGCGTCCCTTGCCGCCACGGTAGCAGCGGCATTCCATAGCCATCGCAAGCTCGTCTGCACGACGGAAGGATGACACGATCAACGGGATCAGGATCGGCACCAGAGCCTTGGCGCGCTTGATCAGTCCCCCACTTGAAAAATCAACGCCACGCGCCTTTTGCGCGTTCATGATCTTTGCGGTCTCCTCCATCAGTGTCGGAATAAAGCGCAGTGCAATGCTCATCATCATCGCAAATTCGTGCACGGGCACCTTCAGGATGCGTAAGGGCGAAAGCAGGCTTTCGATTGCATCGGTAAGAGCGATCGGCGTGGTGGTATAGGTGAGGAATACACCCGTACCGAAGATCAGCACCAAAATACGCACCAGCATAAACAAGGCGCTGTAAAGCCCCTCAACGTAGATTGTGATGCGCCAAAAGGACACCAGCACAGTTTCACCGCCCGAGAAAAAGAGATTGAGCATAGCGGTAAAAAGCATGATGAAAAACAGTGGACGCAGGGAGCGCAGCACGATGCGAAGGGGCAAACGGCTGAGGCAAAGCAATAGCAGTGCCGACAACAAAAGCGCGGCAAAGGAAAGCACGTTTTTGCACAGGAAGGCAGCCACGATATATAAAACTGAAAGCACCACCTTCATGCGTGCGTCCATCGCATGAAGGGGTGAGTGGGCAGGATAATACTGCCCAAATGCGATATTCTTCATAAAGAGCAGGATCCTTTACCCAAGTATTTTAGCAAGAGCCGTGATCGCCGCCTCGGTGGTATAGATCCCCTCGGGAAGCGCCACACCTTGCTTTCGCAGCAAAAGACAAAGCTGCGTGATCTGCGGCACGTCAAGCCCGACCGACGTCAGGATCTCGGCCTTAGCAAAGACCTCATCGCGCGTGCCTGAGAGGACGACCCCGGCGTTGGCCATCACAACGATGTCATCGCAGTAGGTCGCCATATCCTCCATACTGTGACTGACGATGATCACTGTGGCGCCCGTTTTTTTACCATAGGCACAAATGCCCTGCAAAATGGTATCGCGACCGCGCGGATCAAGGCCTGCGGCAGGCTCATCAAGCACCAAAATTTCAGGGCGCATCGCCATCACGCCCGCAATGGCAGCGCGACGCTTCTGACCGCCTGAAAGGTCAAAGGGCGACTTATCAAGCACGTCGGGAGAAAGGCCGACAAATGCGGCCGCCTCGGCTACGCGCGCACCGATCTCCGCCTCATCAAGTCCCATATTTCGCGGGCCAAAGGCAATATCGGCGGCGATCGTTTCTTCAAAAAGCTGGTATTCAGGATATTGCATCACCAGTCCCACGCGAAAACGGATATCACGCATTTTTTTAGGCTCCGCCCAGATATCCTTGCCGTCAAGCAAGACCCTGCCGCCCTGCGGCTTTTCAAGGCCGTTAAAAAGCTGGACAAGCGTCGACTTGCCCGAGCCCGTGTGACCGATGATACCCGTCACACTGCCCTCACGCACCGTCAGACTGACGTCGTCAAGCGCCTTGATCTCAAAGGGTGTGCCCTCACCGTAGACGTAAGACACACGCTCAAGCGATAATACAGCCATCTTATTTATCCTCCAGCAAGCCGAGCAGGAGTGCAGCACACTCCTCGGCGTTCACGGGCTCACCGTCAAGCGGGATCCCCTTTTCGCGCAGAGCGTGCACCAACGCCGTGCATTGCGGCACGTCAAGTCCCGCCTCCTGTAAAATACGCGGATTTGCAAATACCTCACGCGGCGTACCGTCCATTAAGATCACTCCGTCGTCCATTACGATCACGCGATCGGCACGGGCAGCCTCGTTCATATAATGGGTGATCATCAGAACGGTGATGCCCTTTTCGCGGTTCAATTTCTCAACGCTTTCGATCACCTCGCGGCGCCCCTTGGGGTCAAGCATCGCAGTCGCCTCGTCAAGCAGCATACAGGCAGGCTCCATCGCAAGCACGCCCGCGATCGCCACGCGCTGCTTCTGACCGCCAGAAAGGCGATGCGGCTCGTGACGGGCATATTCGGTCATACCGACAGCCGCCAGTGCAGCGTCAACGCGCGTGCGGATCTCGGCCGTCGGCACACCGAGGTTTTCAGGGCCAAAGGCCACGTCCTCCTCAACGATGGTCGCGACCAGCTGATTGTCGGGATTCTGAAAGACCATGCCCACCTCACGGCGCAGGGCATAAAAATCCTCCTCGGTAAGATCCTCGGACATCAGATCGTGCCCAGCGACCACCAGCTCGCCGCTATCGGGCTCCAGGATCATATTGAGCAGCTTGGCAAAGGTGGATTTACCCGAGCCATTGTGACCGAGTATAGCCACGTATTCACCCTTGGCAATATCCAGCGTGAGCCCCTGCAAAACAGGTTGCTTCAAGCCGTTTTCATCGGTATAGGCATAACGCAGATCCTTTGCGTGAATAAAGGGCTCTCTCATTTTAACACCTCAAGTTCCCAGCGGGCGCTGGCGCCGCACGGAAGATACGAGCCGGTGGTGCTGACCTTCAGCCCCAGCTCCTCGGCTGTGGTAACACCGCCGAAGTGCGCGCGCACCTTCAGATCAAGAATATAGCTCATTGCCATGGGTGAAAGTCCCGTCGTATAGGAGTTAATGAGGAAAAACAAAGGCTCCTTTGACAAGAGCTTGGCCGCTAAGCTCACCAGCTCGTCGATCGAATCCTCGATCTTCCACACCTCACCCGACGGCCCGCGCCCGTAAGAGGGCGGATCCATGATCACGGCGTCATAAAGGTTGCCGCGCTTGATCTCTCTTTCAACAAACTTTTTGCAATCATCAACGATATAGCGTATCGGTGCTTCGGCAAGACCCGATAAACGGGCATTTTCCTTGGCCTGTGCGACCATGCCCTTCGCCGCATCAACGTGCACCACCGAGGCACCTGCCTTGGCAGCCGCCACCGTGGCACCGCCCGTGTAGGCAAACAGGTTCAAGACCTTGATGGGACGCCCTGCCTTTTTGATTTTTTGGGAAAACCAATCCCAGTTTGCAGCCTGCTCGGGAAAAAGGCCCGTGTGCTTAAAGCCCATGGGCTTTATGAGAAAGGTAAGGTCGCGGTAACGAATGGTCCACTGCTCGGGCAAACGGTTCTGCTTCCACGCGCCACCACCTGCCGATGAGCGACGGTACACCGCGTCGGCACGGCGCCACAGCTCGTTTGTCTGCACTCCGCGCCAGATGATCTGCGGATCGGGTCTTACCAGAATATACTTACCCCATCTCTCAAGACGCTCACCGTCCGAGGTATCCAGTAGTTCATAATCCTTCCAGTGTTCGGTATAAAACATAGCTTTCTCCAAAATCAGTTATTGTAGTAATCGGCAAGGCGCGATGCACCGCTGTGCGCGTGGCACACGGCGATCGCCAGCGCATCGGCCGTATCATCAGGCTTTGGGGGCTCCCTCAAGCCAAGCAGATTCGTGACCATGGTGATCACCTGCCTTTTCTCGGCACGCCCATAGCCGACCACGGCCTGCTTGACCTGCAAGGGAGTATATTCGGCAATGCGAAGCCTTTTCTGCTCACCGCACAAAAGCACGATGCCGCGCGCCTCCGCCACGCGAATACCGGTCGTGATATTGGTGTTGAAAAACAATTCCTCCACCGCCATTTCATCGGGGTGAAAATGGTCGATGATAGTATTGAGATCTCGGTAGATGCCCGAAAGCCGTTCCTCGGTGCGCGTGCCCGCAGGCGTGCGTATTGCACCGTAGCCAAGCGTTTTAAAGCGTCCTCGGTCGTACGCGATGACGCCCCATCCGACAATGGCAAGTCCCGGGTCAATGCCCAATATGATCATGCGCCCCTTCTCCCTTCAAAGTTATAGATAATATATTATAGCATACTTTCGCGCGCCCGTCAAAGGTTTTTTAAAAAATAAACAAAATAATATCTCAAAACAGCAAAATTGCAAAAAAGATGGGCGCGCCACTTTACAGCGCGAAAAAAATATGGTATACTGAATTCAATTGTAAGATCTCACGGAGGAGCCCCATGGAAATCATAAAGCTCTTTCCACAAATGACGGTGGAATTAAAAAAGCCGCATCCGTGCGGCGCAAAGCTATTTAAAATTTTGCGCGTGGGGAGCGTATGCCGTGTGGTGTGCGAGGGATGCGGCAGAGATATGGATATTGACCGCTTAAAGCTGGAAAAAGCGATCAAAAGGACCTTTCCCGCTGTCGATACGGCTGCCTCAAGCAAGAACTTAAATTAACAACAAATAGAACTCTTTTTAATTCAATTCTGATTTTAAAGCGGTTTTCGGAGGACAAAACATGTTTCACTATATCAGCGGCAAGCTGGCGGCGCTCTTGCAAGGAGCAGCCGTGGTTGACGCAGGCGGCGTTGGCTTTAAGCTTACCGTCAGCAATCACACATTAGAAAAAATTGCCCCTGCCGCACCGCAAAACGGCACGGTAAAGCTTTACACACACATGGCCGTGCGTGAGGACGGCATGGAGCTTTTCGGTTTTGCCGACGAGCAGGAGCTTGAGACCTTCCGCCTTCTGATCACGGTGTCGGGCGTCGGCCCGAAGGCTGCCATGTCGATCCTCTCGGCCTTCACCCCCGAGAAATTCGCCCTCGCGGTATGCACCGAGGACAAAAAGATCATTGCACGTGCAAACGGCATCGGCCCCAAAACAGCTGCACGCATCATTCTCGAGCTTCGTGACAAGATGGCCGCAGGCGGCACCCTGCCCTCGGCGTTTGAGGCAGCTTCGGCAGCCATTCCCACCCCCTTGCAGGCGGTCGGTAAAAACAGCACCTTAAGCGAGGCCCAGGAGGCACTTTTGGTGCTCGGCTATAACCGTACCGAGATCCTGACCGCCCTTGGCGGCATTGATACCGCAGCCATGGAGGTAGAGGATATCATTCGCGCAGCACTGAAAAAACTGATGTAAGGAATTGATCATGGATTTTAACTTAGGTATGGATTTCACTACAGCGGACAACGATTTTGATTTTGAAAATCGTATTTTATCGACCGGTGAAACAAAAGAAGACACAGGTGAGCTCTCCCTGCGCCCTCAGACGCTTGCCGATTACGTCGGGCAGGAAAAGGTAAAGGAAAATTTAAAGATCTACATCGACGCCGCCAAGAAGCGCGCTGACACCCTTGACCACGTGCTGCTCTACGGCCCTCCCGGTCTTGGCAAAACCACGCTGTCTAACATTATTGCCAATGAGATGGGCGTAAATATCCGTGTCACCTCAGGCCCTGCCATTGAAAAGCAGGGTGACCTTGCCGCACTCCTTACCAATCTTCAAGAGGGTGACGTTTTATTTATTGATGAGATCCACCGCCTCTCACGCTCCGTGGAGGAAATACTCTACCCCGCGATGGAGGACTATGCGCTGGATATTATCATTGGCAAGGGCCCGTCGGCGCGCAGTATCCGTATTGATCTGCCGCGCTTTACTCTAATTGGCGCCACCACACGCGCAGGACAGCTGAGCACACCCTTGCGCGACCGCTTCGGTGTGATGCTCAAGCTTGAGCTTTATACAAACGAGGAGCTGGCCTCAATTGTGCGCCGCAGTGCCGATCTGCTGGGGCTCACAATTTCCGATGACGGTGCTATTGAGATCGCCTCGCGCTCACGAGGTACACCTCGTATCGCAAACCGCTTGCTAAAGCGCGTGCGCGATTTTGCACAGATCAAGGGCGATGGCTCCATCACCTCGGATATCGCCAACTACGCGCTGGGCAAGCTTGAAATCGATGCGCTGGGCCTTGACAATATTGACCGACGTATGCTTTCTACTATCATCAAGTTTTACGACGGTGGCCCCGTTGGTCTTGAAACGCTTTCCGCCACCATTGGCGAGGAGGCTGTCACGCTTGAGGACGTTTACGAGCCGTACCTCATGCAGATCGGCTTTTTGTCGCGCACGCCGCGCGGCAGATGCGTCACGCGCCTTGCTTACGAGCATCTGGGGCTCCCCTATCAAAACGTCACAAGACAGGGTGAGCAGATCGGCTTTTTCGACACAAGCAACGAAAAATAAAGTAAAGAAGAGCCTGACAGATAGATCTGTCAGGCTCTTCTTTATGCATAAACGATCAAAGCAATCAGATCCACGGGCTCAGTCCCCTTATTGGCTACACTGTGCCCATCGCCTGCCTTTACAATGGCGACGTCACCCACACAAAGCGGATATTCCTTGCCGTTGTCATTGTAGACGGCCTCGCCCCTCTGAACACAGAAAAGCTCACTCTCGCCCTCGTGAACGTGATAACCGATCGAGGCACCCGGTTCAAGGTGGATATTCCCAAAGAGCCTGCCCTTCTCATTGAGCTCGGCGGCAGATACAAAATGGGTGATCTGTACGGCCCCGTCGCCGCCCTTCATATTGACGTTTACAACGGTTTTACATTGGTCTGCTTTAATAATCATAATATCCCCCTTAAGCAAACGGCACGCCGAACAGCGCCACCATCAACGCGTACAAGAGCGGAATAGAGATCACGCACAGCGTGTGTGAGATCATTGCCATACTGGCGCCCGTTTGAGGATTGCCGCCGTAAGCCTCGGGGAAAACAACGGTATTAAGACCAAGAGGTGCGGCAGTGGCAAAGAAGCAAAGGAAGAGCACGTCATTGCTCATCGTAATGCCAAACAAGCTGCTTGCCAGTGTTTTGGCGCCGAAAAGTGCGGCGATCAGTACCGCGGGGATCACGAAAAGGCGCAAGGCTGTTGCCAGATACACCTTTTTATTTTTCAGCATTGAAACAAAGTCATAACGTGCGATCGTCACCCCTGCCAACAGCATAGCAACAGGACCCATGCACGCCTTAAGGGCATCAAGCGCACCCGTGATAAAGCTCGGCATATGCTGCCCAATACCCGTAAGACCCGCAAAAATGCCTAAGAAAATAGCGATCGTGGGGGCATTGAGAAGTCTTTTCAGCATTGCACCCTTCTCCTCGCTCTTAGGCGTCAACACACTGATACCCCACGTGTAAATGAGAATCGACAGCGGCAGGCAGAAAAGCTTATAATAAGAAAGCCCCTCCTCACCAAACAGCGAAAGCACAATAGGGTCACCGATATAGCCGCTGTTGGCAAAAGCCAATGCATAGCTATAAACACCACGCTCGGCGACGTCATTTTTCACCATAAAGCGCGACAGCAAAATAGCGATGCCCATCGCCAGCATCACCGAAATGGTTGACATGATAAGGTTTGCGCCATGTGTGGCGAGCGTATCGACAGTGCAAAAGCGCATCATCGTCGTAAAGCTCAGCGCGGGGCAAAATACCCACGTTTCGAGCTTTGCCATCGTTTTACTCGCCGTATCGGGCAATATTTTTGCTTTTGCCGCGACAAAGCCTACGGCAATACAAAGAAATAAGGTCATCATCGGCGTCAGTGTAGCCAAAAAAACAGTCATCATATACTCCTTACGGCATCGGCCGTATGTTTTAGTTTTCAAAATCAATCAGGAGCGCACGTGTTGGCGCTCCGTCGGCGCCCCCCAGCGCAAGCGGTGCTGCGCAAAGGAAATAAACACCGTCGGGAACAGCAGCAAGACGCACTCCTTCAAGGAGCACGACTTCACGTTCAAGTAAAATTAAATGTACCTCTTTGGGTGCCGTCTCGGGCCCTACGGTTTGCGATTCGTTACCTATCAGATAAACGCCCTCGGCGGCAAACACCGCAGCAGCAGCACTTGATACCGTAGCGTTGCCCTTAAAAAGAATGCGTTTGGCAGCCTCGGGGTGTGCACTTGCGGCGCGTGCAAGGATCTCGCGTGCACCATGTGCATCAAGCGTGCCCTCAAAGCTTGCCACAAAAGCATATCCAACGGTTTTTTCAAGCGCAATTCCCTGCACGTCATTTCCACCGTCGATAAAATGTACGGGCGCATCTACGTGCGTGCCGTTGTGCGCGCACATTGAAAAGGCCGTCAAATTACAGACGTCGCCCGAGGCGATCGAAAGCAGAGCTTCCTTTTTGGGGGCAGGATCCCCCGGGAATACACAAGAGGAAAACACCTCTTGCGAAATATCATAGATCCTCATGCTTCCCCTCCCCCTTACGGATTTTGCAAGAGTGACAAGTGCAGAAAGCGCCAAAAACAAGGCTTTAGGGCGGGTTACCTTCTTTTTCTTTCATTGTATCACTTTTTTACAAAAAACACAAGTCTTTGCAAAAAACACACGCAAAAAAATCACCGTAATGCGCATACTAATACTGATAAAAAGCAAAGGAGAGGCAAAATGATTGAACAAGATAGCGTAAAGCTTTTGCGTGAATGCGATGCAGGTGTAAAAATGGGCATTAGCTCGATCAAGGACGTGCTTGGCTACGTGAGATCCGCCAAAATGAAGGAGGCCCTGCAGCGTTGCCGTGAAGCACACGAAGCACTGGAAAAAGAAATTGAAGAGGAATTGAAAAAATTCAGCGACGAGGGCAAGGAGCCAAATCCCATCGCAAAAAGCATGTCTTGGCTCAAAACAACGGTAAAGCTCAGCTTTAACGAATCCGACCACACCATTGCCGACCTCATGACCGACGGGTGTGATATGGGCGTAAAATCGCTTTCCCGTTATCTCAATCAATATAAGGCCGCCGAGGAGTTTGCCAAGGATATCGCCAAAAAGCTGATCCATCTTGAGGCAGACCTCGCGGTAGAGCTGCGCGGATTTCTGTAAAAGACAACGAAAGCACACTGCTGTAGCAGTGTGTTTTTCGTTTAAATAATCCGAACCCGCCCTAAAGACTTGCCTTTTGGCGCTTTCTGCACTTGTCTCTCTTGCAAAGTCCACACTTGGCGGCGAGCGCCAAGTACAAAAATCACTCAAAAATCAAGGCTTGACGCGTCAAAAGACGCGAAAATTTATTGCCGCAGGGCTTGTGGGTTCGGTTCCCGTGCGGCTGAGCGAAAAGCCGCCGAAAAGCGTGCTTTTCGGCGGCTTCTGAATTTTTTATTTCTTCAGCTGAAGGTCGTAGTGAATGTCGTAAGCCTTTTCCTCTTCGGTAAACTTATGCAGGGTGTTTACGACCTCGCCGTTGTTCCACTTGCGATCCTCTACGTCCTCGGTGGTACCCATAACGGTTACGTTGAGCTGACGACGACGAGCTCTTACGTGGTCCCAGTCGATAAAGTAGATGTGAGCGAACTCACCACCGTCAAGAACACCGTCCTTAATGGTCATGGTCTCGCTGCGGCCAAAAAATACAGAGCGAAGGTGACCGTCAGTGTTCATGCTGGTGAAGTCGCCGGGCTCGTTTACGTAACGGCCGAACTGAGAGTGAATGGGGCCCGGATGACGGTAATCGCCCTCGTCCACGTAGTCGGGGATCAGCTTGCGCATAATATCAAGCAGGTCGTGCTGCAGATACTCGAGATCGAAGGAATCGATGTCGTGAGAGCACTCCTGGATCATCACGCTGCAGGTGGTGTGGTGAGAAGCGAGAGCTACGGTACCGTTCTTGATGCCCGAAGCCTTAACAATGTCAATTACCTCTCTGGAAACGTCGTGGAAGGTGGGGATCCAGCCGCGAGACTGGAGCTCAATTTCCTTTTGAAAAACCTTGAATTCCATGTTTAAATCCTCCTGAATTTATAATTTTTAAAAAATTACTGATTTCTTTCGTCCCAAGCACGTCTGACGGCTGCTACCATCTCATCAACCATAGCGGCACGGTCCTCAGCCTTGGCGATACCCGAAGACGAGCCCGTTGCATCAGCGCCGGAAATGATGGTGTTGTAAACGTCAGCGCCCGAGGAAATGCCTGCCGCAGTCAGCACCAGGATATCGGCGTTCACGTCCTTAACGGAGCGCGTTGCCGCTGCCACATACTCAGGACCGACACTCACGCCCGTACCGATCAGCTCAGAGGGCTCTGCCACGATAATATCGGGATTCATTTTAGCAATGCTTGCCGCATCTGCCATTGAGTCAGCACAAACAATGGTGGTAAGACCGACCTCGTCAGCTCTTTTGATCGTTGCCTCAAGCACGTCGGGTGTAAGGGGCTTTTCACAGTGATTGAGCATAACGCCGTCAGCACCTGCAGCCACGAGCGACTCAGGAAGCACGTCAGCAAGACCTCTGCCGGGGCAGATAGGATCCATGTGAGGTGCAAACACGTGAATGTGCTTGGTAGCCTCACGAACTCTTCTGATGTCCACAATGGGGGTCGTAAAGATAATATCAACGCCGTATTTCTCAGAGGCCTTATCAGCTGCAAGGGCAAGATCTAAAATATCGTCGCCGTAAAGATAAGATTTCGGGCCGATCTCAAAAAACGGTACGTTGACCTTTCTTTTGTTTGCCATGTTTCTTCTCCTTTCCTTCTGGCCCTCGCACTTGTGCGAGCCATATTTTTCCGTATAGATTATACCACAAGCGAAAGTGAAATTTCAATGTTGTTTTCTCATTTTTGTCAACTTTGTAGAAAAAGCACAAAATAATCCTTGAAATATTGCCATATTTGCGTATTGAAAAGCAAAAAGAAAAATGTTATTATCTATATGAAAAATTTTTTATGCAAGGGGTACAACTATGTTAAAAGAAAGCACTCTGCTTGCCGCTAAAGCGGCATACGATATCGAGGCCGCATGCATTCAGGAAATGAAGGAATATTTTGACGATGCGGCCTTCTCCAAGGCTGTTTCGCTGCTGTGCGAGGCTCCGCGCATCGGTGCGGCCGGCTGCGGACATTCGGGCATTATCTGCATGCACTTTGCACACCTGATGTGCTGCATCGAGCGCCCTGCCAAATTCATCTCTCCTGCTGAGGCTGTACACGGCGGTACGGGCTATTTACAAGAGGGCGACGTCATGATCTTTGCTTCCAGAGGCGGCAGCACCAAGGAGCTGTTCCCGATCGCCGATATCTGCCGCGCCAAGGGCGTTCGCATTATCACGATCACCGAAAATCTTGAATCTCCGCTTGCCAAGCTGGCTGACGTCGTATTAAAGCAGCACGTCAACCGCGAGACCGACAAGCATAACATGCAGGGCACCACCAGCTCGACCGCGCTTTGCATGCTCTTCCACGCCCTCCAGGCTGCCGTCATTGAGGAGACCGACTATCAAAGCGAGCAATTTGCTCTGATCCATCCGGGCGGAGCTGTAGGTGAGCGCTTGAACCACAAAAGCCTTTGAGGAGTCTTCCGATGACCGATAGCAATTTAAAGATTGATATCCGAAGAAGCAAAATTTTAGAGCTGGCGCGCGAGCACAAAAAGGTTTACGTCACTGAACTCAGCCGCACCCTCGGGGTGACCCCCGTTACCATCAGAAACGATCTGGCCGCTCTTGAGAGTGACGGATACGTGGAGCGTATCAACGGTGGCGCGATTCTTTCGGACCACGATCTGCGTTTCCAGATGGGCAAGCACACCACGATCGAAAATTACAAGGAAAAGCAAGCTATTGCTACGGCCATTGCCGATATGATACACGATGGGGATACCCTCTTTATCAATTCCGGCACGACGACCGAAATCGTTGCGACCGCCCTTAAAAAACGCAAAAATCTGAATATCGTTACCAACTCCATCGCTGTGGCCTCCAGCCTTTCCGATGCAGATACC
>SVSV01000028.1 GCA_015064125.1 Oscillospiraceae bacterium | reverse complement strand
AAACTTCGTACAAGAAAACATAAGGTCGTGCTGAACCGCTCCGCCGGCGGTGATGCAGGCATCAGCGTAATGCTGATCATTCTCGGTGCCTTCATGTTCCTGCCCATGATCTACGTCGTGATGCAGTCCCTGAAGCCCCTTGACGAGCTGTGGATGTTCCCCCCGCGCTTCTTCGTTCGTCGTCCTACATTTAAAAACTACCGCGACCTGTTCATGCTGATGAACACCTCGTGGGTGCCGTTCTCCCGTTATATCTTCAACACCGTATTCACCTCGATTACGGGTACCGTTGGCAACCTGTTCTTCTCGTCCTTGGCTGCATACGCCATGGCAAAGATCAAGTTCCCCGGCGGTCAGATGATGTTCCGTACGGTCAGAACCTCGCTGATGTTCCACTCCACGGTTACAGCAGTTACTTCCTTTATTATAATGAGTGCGCTGAACTGGATCGATACCTACTGGGCGATCATCGTGCCTGCCTGGGCAACCTCGCTCGGCCTTTATCTGATGAAGCAGTTTATGGAAACCAACGTTTCTGATGCAGTGCTGGAATCGGCGCGACTTGACGGTGCTTCGGAATTGCGTACCTTCTGGGTCATCGCCATGCCCATGGTTAAGCCCGCGTGGTTGACACTGATCATTTATTCCTTCCAGGATCTGTGGAATAAGGGCGCATCGATCTACATCCATTCCGAGCAGCTCAAATCCTTTAACTACGCCATCGGTCAGATCATGGCGGGCGGTATCAAGCGTGCAGGTGCGCACGCAGCATCGTTGGTTATCATGATGCTGGTGCCGATCCTGGTATTCGTTATCTCCCAGTCCAACATCATTGAAACGATGGGCTCTTCCGGTATGAAAGACTAATTAAGGAGGAAAAACATGAAAAAGTTTATATCAATCACATGCGTGTTGTTTGCCCTCCTGATGGTATTTGCAATACCGGTCGGTGCTGCACAGGCATATACCACGTATACTTACTCGATCGACGGCAAGCCGCTGTATTCGCCTGATGCATACACGGCTGAAAAAACGATCACCGCATCCTCGATGGGTCTTGAAACGCAGGGTAAAGGTGAGCTTTCCGCTCTGAAGGATCCCAGCGATATGATCACGGATGCTGTCGGTAATGTATACATTGCCGACACGGGTAATGATCGCATTCTTTGCCTTGACAAATACTACCATCTCCGTTTTGAGATCAAAAGCTTCATCAACGGTGAGGGTGTTTCCGACTACTTTTCCAAGCCCGAGGGCATTTTCGTAACCGAGGACCGTTATGAAGCCGGTGTGTTGAAGTATCCCGGTCGTATCTTCGTGTGTGACACGCAGGCAAACCGTATCGTTACCTTCAATCTTGACGGTAGCTTCAACTCGATCATTGAGGCACCCGAATCCGAGCTTTTCTCTGAGAACGCCATTTTCTGGCCCGTGGCCATGGCGGTCGACGCATATGAGCGACTTTACGTAGTATCCTCCGAGACCAACGAGGGTATCATCGTTATGACCGATAAGGGTGAGTTTACTGCCTTCATCGGTGCACAGCAGTCTGCTCTTTCTGTGTGGGATCAGATCTGGCGTCGCTTCCAGACAGCGGATCAGCGTGCAGCCTCTGCAAACATTACCTCGTATCCTTACAATAACATTTCGGTGAACGAGAACGGCTTTATTTATGCCAGCATTTACGCGCCCGAGCTGAAGGAGCAGATGGAGAGTGCTATTACGCTGAAATCCAAGCTTGGCACCTATGCACCCGTTAAGCTTTTGAACCCCGCGGGTGATGAGATCATGCGCCGTAACGGCTTCTGGCCGCCTGCAGGTGAAATTGACTATAAAAATACGGGGGCAGGATCCGTTGGTGAGATCTCCCGTGTAGAGGACGTTACCTGTGGACCTGAGGGCACGTGGTCGATCTTCGACTTTGAGCGCAGTAAGATCTTTACCTATGACTATGATGGCAACCTGCTGTTTGCTTTCGGTGATACGGGCGGCCAGCTCGGTAATATTGCCGAAAAGTCGATCCGTGCGATCTGCTATCAGGACGACGTGTTCCTGGTTCTTGACGCAACAGGTAGCATCACCGTCTTTAAGCGTACCGAATATGGCGACGTGTTGATCCGCGCACTCTATCACCAGAATGAGCGTCTTTATGATAAAGCGATCGATGACTGGAAAGAGATCCTGATGCGCAACTCCAACTACGACGCTGCTTACATCGGTATCGGTCAGTCGCTTTCCCGTAGCGGTAAATATGAGGAGGCTCTTGAATACTACAAGGCCGCTTATGATACCGAGAACTATTCTGTTGCTTACAAGGAGCTTCGTAAGGAGTGGATGTCCCGCTTCTTCCTGATGATTCCTCTTGTCATCGTTATCGTTTGCATTCTGCTCAGCAAGTTCCTCAAGCACGCAGCCAAGATCAACAAGGCTGTGTCGGTTTCGGGCAAAAAGCACACCTTTAAGGATGAGCTGTATTATGTGTTCCACGTGATGTTCCACCCGATGGACGGCTTCTGGGATCTGAAGCATGAAAGACGCGGTTCTGTGCGTGCTGCATTGGTGTATATGTTTATCACCGTGTTTGCACTCTTCTACCGTGCGGTTGGTTCGGGCTACGTGATGGACCCGCAGGGTACCGGTAACGCCAACATCTTGATGCAGGTGCTTGTGGTGTTCGTGCCCGTCATCCTGTTCGTGATCGCTAACTGGTGTTTGACTACTCTGTTTGATGGTGAGGGTAGCTTTAAGGACATTTTCATTTCCGTTGGCTACTCGGTATTGCCGATTGCAATTACCACTATTCCCGTTACGCTCTTCTCGAACTTCGTGGTGAATGAGGAGCTGGATATTCTCAAGCTGATCATTGCTCTTGGCTTTATCTGGGCAGGTATGCTTATCTTCTTCGGTACGATGGTTACGCATGACTACACCATGCTGAAAAACCTTCTGATTACGCTTTTCACCATTGTAGGTATGGCCTTTATCATGTTCCTTGGCGTGCTCTTTACCTCGCTTGTTATGGATATGGTAAGCTTTGTAACCAACATCGTTTCCGAGATCAACTATCGACTGTAAGCGCAGAAAGGAGAATAAAAATGAAAACCAAAAAACTGCTGACGCGGTTCCTTTGTGCGCTGCTGGTGGTGCTGACGCTTGCGTGCATGTTGCCCGCAATCTCGGTTTCCGCTGCAGAACCGCCTGTGACGCTCACGCCCGTTGAACAATATACGGTTGGAGGGTATGAGAGCGAGGCCGAGCTGCTTGCACAAATGACCAAATATTACGACAATGGCGAATATGCTCTTTATTGCCTTGAGGAGCTTGGCCTTGTTGCTTATCAGAAAAAATCCACGGGTGAACTGCTGTTCACCAACCCTTGGGATATGTCCAAGGAGCCCAGTAGCGAAAACAGCGTGCGCTATTCTATGATGTCGCAGATCATTCTGTCCTATGAGGATAGCCAGAAAAACGGTAAGACGCTTACGAGCTATGCAGATGCGATGCTGAAGGGTCAATATGCTGTAACGCCTATTCAAAACGGTGTGCGTGTAGAGTACGCAATGGGTGAAATTTCCGCGCGTATTCTGTTGCCGCTTCGTATTGAGAGAACCAGCTTTGAGGAGCGCATTCAAAAGCCCCTCAGGGAGAACCTGTCTGCTCGTAATTTCGCAAAGTTTATGTCTTACTACTCCCTTAAGGTGCAGGGTGGCCCCGGTATTGAGGCTGCATATCCTGTAACCGAGGAAAAGGGTATTGACATTTACGTTTACAATGACGATACCACTAAGACCAAGGTGCTTCGTCAGCTTGAGGCGTGGGTTCTGAAGTACTGCCCTGACTATTCCTTTGCACAAATGGATGAGGACTACGAGCTGGTAGATTTCTACCAGGAGGCGGTTTCGCCCCCCGTATTCCGTGTGTCACTGGAATATACCATTGACGAAAACGGTCTGTCCGTATCGCTTCCCGCAAACGGCCTGCGTTACGATGAATCTGCATACCGTGTCATTGATCTGCAGGTGTTGCCTTACATGGGCGCAAGCTACAAGGGTAATCCCGGCAGAATGGTGAAGGTAAAGGGTGAGGGCGGTCAGCCAGACACCGAGTATCAGTTTGATGACGGTGCTGTTTACACCGGCTATGCCTTCCTGCCCGATGGGTCGGGTTCGCTTTATAAGTTGACGCAGAATGTCATTCGTACTGCGCGTGTGTACGGTGAAGACTACGCACTTATGAATGTGACCGGCTCTCACACTACGCCGATGCGTATGCCTGTTTTCGGTCAGGTCGAGACTGTGACCGATAAAAACGGTGTCACCACCAGCCGCGGTTATTTTGCTATTATCGAGGAGGGCGACACGCTCGCTTCCTTGCAGATCAACCAAGGCACAGAGTACTATTCTACGATCATTCCTTCCTTCATTACCCGTCAGAGCGATGTTTCGAAATCCGGTTGGACGGTATATGCGACCCGTCGTTATACCGACGACTACAAGATGCGTTATATCCTTCTGAGTGATGAAACAAAGGCACAGAATGCTTCGCTGACCAACTACTACGAATGCACCTGGATGGGCATGGCACGCGCTTATCGCGATTACCTTGCCGCACAGGACAATGGCTTCAAGCGTCTGACGAATGATGACGTAGCAGCCTCTATCCCGTTGTATCTTGAGACCTTTGGTTGCATGGATACCGTCAAGAAGATCATGTCTGTACCCGTTACCGTATCGGTGGCACTGACCTCCTTTGACGATATCGAGGCAATGTATGATTACCTGCTTGGTGAGGGCATTTCCAACGTGCAGTTCAAGATGACCGGTTATGCCAACGGCGGTCTTTACTCCGAGGTGCCCTACAAGCTGAAATGGGAGCGCTCGGTTGGCGGCAAGTCCGGCTTTAAGGATCTGCTTGAGTATGCGGCTGATCATCCCGAGCTTGGCCTCTTCCCGGACTTCGACTTCGTTTACACCAAGAACGGCGATAGCTCCGTTAATATGAAGAAATACGGTGCACGTACGGTTAGTAACCGTTACACCACCAAGCGTATGTATTCGGTTACGAAGCAGACGCTGGTGAGCTATTTCCAGATGGTGCTTTCTCCCGCGACGTTCAGTCATTTCTACGAAAAGCTTGAAAAGAAGTACGGCAAGCTTGACAATAAGGCTATTTCGCTTTCCACGATGGGTAGCGACCTGAACTCCAGCTTTAACGAGGATGATCTTTCCTTGCGCGAGGACTCCAAGTTCTATACCATGACCGCTCTTGATTACTTCTCCTCCCGTGACTATAAGCTCATGCTTGGTGGCGGTAATGCGTATACCTGGGGCTATGCTGATTACATTCTTGACGTACCGCTTACCTCTAACCGCTACAACAACGAGCATGCAACCGTTCCTTTCATGGGCGTGGTGCTTCACGGCTACGTGCAGTTTGCGGGTACGGCGCTGAACATGGAGGGTAACCTCACTTATGCCATGCTGAAGGCGATGGAGAGCGGTGCAGGTGTTTATTTCCTGCTTTCCTACACCAACACTGAGCTTTTGAAGGAAGACGAGCTGCTTTCTCAAAACTATTCGGTTCGTTACGATATCTGGCAAAAGCGCTTGGTTGAGATCTACAAGGAGCTCAATAGCGTGCTTGCTGACGTGCAGACCAAGCTGATCGTTGACCATCAGTTCCTTGACGGTAAGCGTGTGCCCGATGCAGATGAGCTTCTGCAGGATGCCATTGCCGAGGCTGAAAAGCAGGCCGCAGCCGTAAAGGATAGATACGACAACATCAATCTGGCTATGAACAGCCTTTCTCAGGTCAAGACAAGACTTGGCCTGTATCAGACGATGCTGACCACCAACCTTGCTGCGATCCACGCACAGCGTTCGGCAACCAGCACACTGATGACTGCTTGGGATGCTTACCGCCCCAATGCAACCGGCGGCACCGCAGAGCACCGTGCATTTGTGATGGCTCTCTCCACCAATGTGGCGAAGCCCTTGGCAGAGCTTGTTGCTATGCGCGCGACGATCGATGCGCTGATGGAGTCGGCTGAGGCAAATCTTCAGTTCCTGGTAGATACGCAGGCTGAGGCTGCTGTTGTTGCATCTGCATCCGCTATGATGGTTGAAATTGAGGCTTTGTATGACGCACTGGTCGACGGCTACGGTCAGAAGACCACCGTTACCTACGATCCCGCTACCGACCGTGATAATTTCCTGTACAATGCAACGCTGTATACTGATGCTTCCGTGGAAGATCTGCAGGAGCTGTTTAAGCAGGCTATGCTCAAGGACGGCATTCTTCCTGTAAGAGCAAATCTTGACAAGATGGTAAACGATCTTGCAGCAGAGCTTGAGATCAAGTCTGAGCCTGTTGCAGGCGAGAGCAGCACCACTGTTGAGAAGGATAATGATACCTCTTACAAGTATGCAGTTGACAGTGAGATCGTACTCGTGACCTACGGTGATTTTGTAAATGGCGAGGCTGTTGCCTACAAGTCGCTGATCCTTAACTTCAATGACTATGCAATAACCACTGAGGTGAACGGTGTGATCTACAACATTGCTGCCTACGATTACGTTGTGATCGTTCACAATTCTTAAGAAAGGGAGGTAACAAAATATGACAAATGAAGTCAAAGCGCCTGCCACCGCAGCGCCTAAAAAGAAAAAGAAAATTGCCTCTCTTGACAGAAAGAAGGCCCGTGCAGGTTGGATATTCGTGTTGCCCTTTATCGTTGGCCTTGTGTTTATCTACCTGCCCATCCTGTGGGAGTCTATTTCCTATAGCTTTTATAACTACGTGACCGTTGACGGTATCGTTACCAAAACCTTTGTTGGCTTTAAATACTACCAAACGGCGCTCTTCGGTGAGGCAGACTTTGCGAAGTCGCTGCTGACGGGCTTGCAGGAAATGGCCTTTAACATTCCCGCAATTCTGATCTTCTCCTTGTTTGTGGCAGTTATCCTCAATCAGAAAATGATCGGCCGTGCCGCTTTCCGTGCTATTTTCTTCCTGCCCGTTGTAGTTTCTACGGGTATTATGGAATCTATCATGGTCAGCTCCTACGGTGCATCGGGTAACCAGATGGACCTCGGTGAAGGGGAGAATGCTGCACAAAAGGTAGAGGAAACGATGGCCTTGGAGGGGTTGCTTACCAACATTTTCTCCAGCCTTGGTGTAGGTACAGGTCTTGTAACCTATATTTCCTCGGCAGTAGCAAGTATCTCGGGTATTATCAATCGCTCGGGCGTTCAGATCCTTATTTTCCTGGCCGCACTGCAATCGATTTCCCCCGCTATTTACGAGTCCTGCCAGATCGACGGTGCTACGTCCTGGGAAACCTTCTGGAAGATCACCTTCCCGATGGTAAGCCCGATGATCTTGGTAAACGCTGTGTATACCATTATCGACTCGTTCACAACCGATTCGAACTCGGTTATGAAGATCATCAACAACATGTATATGAGCCCGAACTCCGACGGCGCATATATCAGTGCTGCCATGGGTTGGATGTACTTCCTCGTGGTTTTGGCGATAGTAGGCATTGTAGCGGCTATCTTCTCCGCTTACGTCTTCTATCAGCGTAGAGATTAAGGAAAGGAGGATGTGACAATGACTCATAACGTTGAACAAAAGCCCCAGGTCATGCGTGAATCTAAAAATAAAATTCGCGTTGACTTTGAGCGCACCAGCCTGAAAGAGCGTTTGAAGGCAAAATACCTTTCCGCATATTTCGCTAAGAACGTGCTTTGGTACATTTTCCGTCTTCTGCTCTTGATCGGTATTGCGTTTGTAATTCTCAAGCCCTTCTACACAATGATCATGCGCTCCTTCATGGAGGCATCCAACTTTGTGGATGATACGGTTGTGAACGTACCGCGTGCCTTCTCGGCGCTCATTTACAAATCTATTATCGTTGATCTTGAATACTTCAAGGTGTTCTTCCTTACCCTGGCACTTTCTCTTGGTTGTGCATTGCTGCAGACCTTCTCCTGCGCGCTGATCGGATATGGCCTTGCTAAATTCAAGTTCCGCGGTGCAAAGGTCGTGTTCCTGCTGGTGATCCTCACGCTGGTTATCCCGCACGGTACGATGCAGTCGGCAATCTTCTATCGCTTCAATCATATGGATATCTTCGGTATCTTCAACTTCCTTGCCGGCGGTGCCCGCACGGGTATCGAGGGGATCGACAAAATTCTGTCGAGCATCCATATTCTGCCCAGCAAGTTTATCGGTGGTATCAGTACGATCAGTAGCGTGGTGCCGATCCTGCTGCTTTCTATCACGGGTCTTGCCTTTAAGAACGGTCTTTACATTTTCTTGCTGCGCCAGTTCTTCCGTGGCGTGCCTGACGAGCTTGAGGAATCCGCATATCTTGACGGCGCAAACACCTTCCGCACCTTTGTGCAGGTGATCCTGCCCCTGTCGATCCCGATGCTGATCACGGTATTCCTGTTTGCCTTCTGCTGGCAGTGGACAGACGATTTCTATCTTCGTTTGTTCTTCTCGGTCAATCCGCCTCAGCTGATGTCCTATCTGCCCAGCTTTAACCTTGGTGACATGGTTACCATTGCGACCATTTGGACGCAGGAAACGGGCTCCAGCCCCAAATATTCTCAGGCTGTTACGTATGCGTGCGGTCTGATGGCTTGCGCACCGTTGATCATTCTTTACCTTTTCTGCCAGAGATATCTGGTACAGGGTATCGAGCGCTCCGGTATCGTAGGTTAAGATCCCAAAAGGAATTTCATAAGCTGCCGCCCTGCGGGGCGGCAGTCAAGTAAGCAGTGCTTTAAGCTTGCTGCCCTTGCGTTGATGCCTTTTGGTTTAAGGTATAAGCAAACAAAAAACGCCCCGTTTCGGGGCGTTTTTTCATTCATTAAAAAGCTTCGCTTTCGGCAAAGATCTCTGCTGCTTTAATGGCCTTATGCCATTTTGCAAGGTGGGCTTTGCGCGTGGCAGGGGCGATATTAGGCGTAAAAATGCTTGCTGTCGTAGTAAGGGCGTGCAGGTCGCTCAGATCCTTGTAGATGCCTGCAGTAAGGCCTGCGAGGGCTGCCGCGCCCCAGGCCGTAGTTTCAATGCAGGCAGGGCGCACGACCGAAACCGCGGCATAATCGCTTTGCAGCTGCAAAAGCAGATCGTTGACGCTGGCGCCGCCATCTACACGAAGTAAGGGAACCTCAAGGCCCGTATCGCGTCGCATGGCCTCTACCACATCGACGGTCTGCAAGGCCATGGCATCAAGCGCTGCGCGTACGATATGTGCTCTTGTCGTACCTCGTGTGATGCCGCAGAGCGTGCCGCGGGCTGCAGCATTCCAATAGGGGGTGCCGAGACCGACAAAGGCAGGCACAAAGTATACACCGCCGCTATCGGGTACGGTTGCGGCAATTTCGGCACTTTCCCTGGAGCTGGCAATGATCCCAAGACCGTCGCGTAGCCACTGTATAGCGGCGCCGCAAATAAAGACTGAGCCCTCTAAAACGTAGGTCGTCTTATCGCCGATCTGCCAGCCGATAGTGGTCAGTAAGCCGTTATGGGAGGTGACGGGGGCAGCTCCCGTATTCATCAGCAAAAATCCGCCTGTGCCATAGGTGTTTTTGACGTCACCCGCGGCGAAGCAGCATTGCCCAAACAAGGCGGCCTGCTGGTCACCGGCAACGCCGCCGATGATGATGGGGGCGCCAAATAAAGAGGGGAGGGTCTGCCCAAAGGTATGGGCTGTGGGGAGTACCTCGGGAAGCATACAGCGTGGTACCTCAAATAGCTTCAAGAGGTCGTCGTCCCACGTGCGGGTGTGAATGTTAAAGAGCATGGTGCGAGCGGCATTGGATGGGTCCGTAGCGTGCACCTTACCGCCTGTTAGGTGATAGATCAGCCACGTGTCGATCGTGCCGAATAAAAGCTCGCCCGCCTTCGCGCGTGCCATGGCTCCATCTACGTGATGTAAGAGCCATGAAAGCTTGGTGGCGGAAAAATAAGGGTCAGCGGCAAGGCCTGTTTTCTCGCGAATAACAGCCTCAAGCCCCTCTTGCTTCAGGCGTGTGCAGTCCTGCTCTGTGCGGCGGCATTGCCACACGATCGCCTTGTGAATGGGCTTGCCCGTGGATCTTTCCCAGACCACGGTGGTCTCTCGTTGGTTTGTGATACCGATCGCGGCAATATCTTCGGCGCCAAGGCCTGCAAGCCGTAGGGCTTCTTTGGCGGTGGCAAGCTGCGTTGCAAGGATCTCCTCCGCGTCGTGCTCGACCCAACCCTGTTCCGGAAAATACTGCGTAAATTCGCGTGCCGCCTTAGCGACGATCTCGCCCTTTTTATTAAAAATGATGGTGCGAGAGCTGGTGGTGCCTTGGTCAAAGGCCATTAAGTATTCCTTCATACGGCGCTTTCCTTTCCAACCATACGTTTTTTGTTGCGCGTGCAGTATAGCTGCCGCACACGAAAGGTGGGTTCGAACGATAATATGAATTTATTTTGTCCGCGGGTCAGAGTTGCCATGGTGCCAAAGCGTTCGCGGTAGTTTTGCATAGTGGCGTTGAAAAAGCTTTCGGGCACGCCCAAAAAATCGGCAAATTCCCACGCTTGGCGACAGCCCGCGAGGAAGGCCTCTACCAATCCGCCAAGGCCTACCAAACGGTCAAAAATGCGCTCTCTTGTGCGGCGCTCTGCACGGTTATCGTGCAAAATATTGCCCGTTGAGTGCATGGCGTGCGTCAGTTCCTCGCACAGCACCACGGTGCGCTCAGCCTCGGTATCTACCTGCTCGCTGATAGCAATGGTCTTATCGTAGCAAAGCCCGCGGATGCGCGCCGATTGAAAGGGGTATTTTTCAATCACGGTAATGCCGTTTTCAACAGCCTCATCAAGTAGCTTTTCGTACATAGATTCTCCTTGTTTTTTGGGTCAACGCATGCGCTTGGATTTGACAAAACGCACAAAATCCTCGATTTCCTTTAACTCCGCGTCGGAAAATTCCTCACCCTCAAAGTGCGCTGCCAGGGTGTGGGGGCGCTCCTGCTCCCAGCCCGTGAGATAGGCGGGAGTTACACCAAGGACGCGCGCTAATTTTTCAAGTGCCTCGGTGGGCACCTTGTCGGTGCTGCCCGTGGCATAACGGTGAACGGCAGATTTTGCAAGGCCGGTGGCGGCAGAAACCTCGCCGTAAGAAAGTCCGAGCTCGTTCATTTTGGCGCGAATGCGGTCAGATACAGTCATAAAGCCAAATTACCTTTCTTGCCATCGCCTTGCTTTGGGCGGTGGCCTTCTTTATTTTTATTGTAGCAAAAGCTGTGCGTCCTGTCAATCAGCCGTCACAAAATAGGGACGAATTTACATTTTGTTCATGATTGCGTGCTTGACTTTTACTGCGCGGTGGTGTATCATGTAGTCGTTCCACAAACAGGACGATTTTTAAAAACATCTGCATATTGACACGTCAAATATGGTTTTAAAATCAAAATAACACCTTGATTTTCTGAACTGATGTTTCAAAATTGCGACGATTTTTTTTAAGACGGTCGTTCTAAAAATAAGACGAATTCAAGGAGGTTCTAATATGCCGGTTGCTGCGATGTGTCCTTATTTTCAATATGAAAAAGAGGGGATTACGCACTGCGAGTGCGGTGAGTTAAAATTCCCGGATCTGCGCTCAAGACGCCAGATCGTCTATGCGTTTTGCGCGCACCCCACCGACTACAAGCTTTGTCCGTTTAAGCTGGCGCTTGACGGATATTACGAAAGGAGATACCAATGAGTGAAGAAAAAGTAAAAAGCCAAGCACACAGCGCCGATATGGCAAATTATTTGCTTACGGCTCGCGCCAAGCAGATTGCACGTCTGAAGCAGGATATTGCAGGCCTTGAGGAGGCGCTGCAGCTATCCGAAACCTTTATTTCTTTGTTTGCACTTGCGCTGACACAGGACAGTCGTGCAGATGAGGCGATACGGGTCTGTGAGCAGGGCGGCGCTTCTCCCGAGGTCTTTGTTTCAAGGCTCGCTCTTGCCGATGCCCTGAAGCATTGGCATATTGAGGTGAAGCATCACGACGATGGATATCTGCTGTCCTTTCATCAAAGCAGCGCTGAAGCATAAGAGGTGGGCAGCATGGCAACGGAGGAGCAGATGACACCGGTTGGCGCCGAGGAGCTGCTATTGCGCTCGGGTGTGGCGGCAGTGGAGGTGATCGTTTCACTCATGCAGGACAGCGGCATCAAGCCCGAGCTGCGCCTGAAGGCGGCGGAGAGCATTTTAGACCGTGCTTATGGGAAAAATGCGGCGCCCTCGGGTGGTGAAGGGGAGGGCGTGGTGCGCTTTGAGGGGGTGCTGGAAGAATGGAGCCGCTGATCTTTCAAAAGCTGCGAAGAGAGGTGCCCAATGCACGCCAACGCGAGTTTTTTTGCTCTACAGCGCGTCATACGGCTTATGGCGGTGCGCGTGGGGGCGGTAAGTCGTGGGCCATGCGCCGTAAAATGGTGCTGCTTGCGATGCGCTATCCACGCTTGCGCTTGCTGCTGCTGCGTCGGAGCCTGACGGAGCTGCGTGAAAATCACGTGCTGCCTCTGCAGGCTGAGCTTGGCGGCTATGCCACCTTTAAAAAGGACGAGCGAGCCTTTTTGTTTCCCAATGGCTCGCGGCTGACACTCGGCTATTGTGATTGCGATGCGGACGTGCTGCAATACCAAGGCGCCGAATATGACGTCATTGGATTTGAGGAGGCCACGCACTTCAAGGAGGAGTGGATCGTATTTATCTGCACGGCCCTGCGTACCACAAAGCCTCATTTCTTTGCCAGGGTCTATTACACCTGTAATCCGGGCGGCGTCGGGCATGCATATATCAAGCGCTTGTTTATCGACCGTCGCTTTGAAAAAAACGAGGATGGTGCCGATTATGCCTTTATTCCCGCCGTGGTATATGATAATCACGTGCTGATGCAGGCTGACCCACAATACGTGCGGCGCCTTGAGGCTCTGCCCGCACATAAGCGTCGCGCCCATCTTGAGGGCGATTGGAACGTCTATGAGGGGCAGGTGTTTGAGGAGTTTCGCAATGATGCGGCGCATTACCACGACCGTTTATTTACCCACGTCATTGCCCCCTTTACACCGCCGCGCGAATGGCGCATTTACCGCTCGTTCGACTTTGGCTACGCCAAGCCCTTTTCGGTTGGGTGGTGGGCGCGTGACGGTGACGGGCGGCTATACCGTATTTTAGAGCTATACGGCTGTGTGCGCGGTGAGGCAAACGTCGGCGTACGCATGAGCCCCGAGGAGATCTTCCGCGAAATTGCGCGTGTGGAGCGTGAGCATCCGTGGCTGATGGGCAAGCAGATCACCGGTGTGGCTGATCCTGCTATTTGGGATGCCTCACGGGGTGAGGCCATTGCCGCCACCGCTGAGCGCTGCGGCGTGTACTTTGAGCGCGGTGACAATCGACGTGTGGCAGGCTGGATGCAGCTGCACAACCGCCTTTGCTTTGATAAAAACGGCGTACCGATGCTGTATGTGTTTGCAGGGTGCAGTGAATTTATACGTACTGTCCCCATTTTGCAGTACAGCCGCACGCATGCCGAGGACGTGGATAGCGATATGGAGGACCATATCGCCGACGAAACGAGATATCTTTGTATGATGGTGCCGATCGAAACAAAGGCGCCCCCAAGGGCGGTGGCACTTCACGTAAATGATCCACTCGACCGTGATATTACACATTACGTCTATCGCCGTGAGGAGCGATAGGGAAAGGAAAAAATATGAGAAAAAAGAATGTGATCGGCAAGGCGGAGATCCGCTGTGCCATGGAGGAGCTGCTTAGCTTTCGTCGCGCCCAGGAGGGATTTTTATCGCGTGTGCGTGACGAGGAGGAGTGGTATCGTCTGCGTGTGATGCCGACCCCCGCACAAAACAGCAACGGTGAGGTGTTTGCTCCCACCTCGGCATGGCTTTTCAACGCATTGATGCAAAAGCATGCCGACCTGATGGAAAACCTTCCAACAGCGGTGTGCCTGCCGCGCGAGGAGGGGGATGAGGCAGATGCCCGTGCCCTTTCTGATATCCTGCCTGTCATACTCACACGTGCAGGGTTCGAGGGCGCTTATTCGGATAATATGTGGTACAAATTGAAGCACGGCGTTTGCGCCTGGGGTGTTTTTTGGAATCCCGCACTTGAAAACGGTGTGGGTGACGTTGACGTACGCCGCGTAGATCTTGCCAATCTTTTCTGGCAGCCCGGGGTGCGGGATCTGCAGGATTCGCGTGCGATATATTACGTGCAGGAGTGTGATATCGCTGCCCTGCGTGCCCGTTTTCCGCAGTATAACGGCAAATCCGGTGAGGGACTTGACGCCTTCTTTTTACCCACCGGGGAGAACGGCGATCGCGTGATGGTGGTGGATTGGTATTATAAAAAGCACCTGCCCAATGGGCGTACCTGCCTGCATTACTGCAAATTTGCAGGGGATACAGTGCTGTTTTCTACCGAAAATGACGTGACGTACGAAAATGGCTGGTATTTGCATGGACGTTATCCGTTTGTTCTTGACGTGCTGTATCCGATCGAGGGGAGCAGTCTTGGCTTTGGCGTGATCGCTGTCGGACGTGACCCGCAGGCCTATATTGACCGTATGGACCGCAATTTGCTGGAGTATATGGATTGGGCCACCCGTGTGCGTTATTTCTGCAAGCGCAGCACGGGCATCAACGAGGACGAGTTTTTAGACCTTTCACGCCGCATCGTGTCGGTAGAGGGTGACCCCGACGAGGAGCGCCTGCGCCAGATAGATGTCAGTACGCTTGACCCGATCTGGTTGGATCTGAAAAAGGATAAGATCAGGGAGCTTAAGGAAACCACCGCAAACCGTGACGTGCTGCAGGGCTCCACTGATACGGGCGTGACGGCCGCTGCCGCCATTGCCGCTTTGCAGGAGTCGGGGAATAAAAGCATGCGTGATATGATCAGCGCTTCCTACCGTGCATTTGAATCTGTGGTGTATTTGATCATTGAGTGCATCAGGCAGTTTTATGGGGAGGCGCGTTGCTTCCGCATCCTTGGCACAGAAGGTGAGCATCGATATCTTACCTGGTCAAACACGAATATGAAGGAGCAGTCGCTTGGTTATTCTGCCACGGGCTTGCCGCTTTCCCGTGTGCCGATCTTTGACATTGAGGTGCGTGCTGAAAAACAGGACCCGTATACGCGTTATTCATATAACGAGCTTTTAAAAGCGCTGTACAGTATGGGGGTATTCCATCCTGAAAATGCCGAGGCGGCACAGATATTACTGGGTGCGATGAGCTTTCCCGGGGTGCGCGAGCTTCGTGCGGCAATTGGCAAGCATGACGCCTTGAGAGTGGGGACGGTGCCGAAAAGGGTCACGCCCACAGCTCAGCCTACAACGCCGCTCAGTCCCGGTGAGCACGCCAAGGAGCGTGCAAGGGCTGTGCAGGAGCACGCCAAGGAGAATGCGACGGTATGATATGCATATATGCTGACCGAGAAGGTCAAAAATACCGTCTTTTGGCAAAGGGGCATGCCGATGACGGTGATGCTGACGGCGCATTGGTGTGTGCTGCGGTATCTGCCCTAACGGGGGCACTTTTGCAATTTGCCAGGAGTCAGGAAAGCTGTCGCTTTCTGCGTGCCACTATGTCACACGGCTACGTGTTTTTCAGCTGTCGTGGCGGACTCAAAAATGCGTTTGAAATGATTGTTGCGGCGCTGTCTGCATTGGCGCGGCAATATCCACGCCACATCAGTATGATGGGCGTTGATAAAATAGCGGCGGCCTCCCGATGCGAAAAGGCCGCGAAAGTGAGGTAAAAATGCAAGATCAATTTGTTTACAGTCTTTCGCTTTTTGGCGAAGGTCCTGAGGGTGGACAAGAAACGCCTGCGCTCACCCGGCAGGCATCGGGCGAAGAGGCAATTCCCGTCGCCGGGGAAGAGAATGAAGAAACGCGGAGGGAGCACTTTAAAAGTATGATGGAGGGAGAATATAAGGACCTCTTTCAGGCATTTTTTCAGGAGACCTTTAACCGCCGTTTCAAAGAGCAAAAGGGTATGATGGAGGAGCTTGACCGCGCACGCAACGTTGTGAGCGCGGCGGCAGAGCGCTACGGTACACATGACGAGGTGGCACTTTGTGCCGCCATACGGGCGGAAAAAGAAAAAACGGCGTCGGCTGAGGCGGCACCGAGCACCCACCCGTCAGAGTCGGATATAGCGGCAAGCGCCGCCGCGATCGAAGCGGCGGTGGCCCGCGCCCGAGAGGAGACCGAGCGCGCCGTAACAGAAAGTATCCGTGCGCGTGGGCTGCGGCCTGCGGAAAATGCGTTGGCTCCCGGTGTCGGCGCAGGAATTCGCGGTGCCGCGCGCCTCACGCGTGCAGAACGTGCTGAGATGGCACGCAGGGCCGCACGCGGCGAGCGTATTGAGTTCTGAGATGCCTTTTGCACACAAGAAAGGAAAAGGTATGACAAAACAAGAAAACTTTTTGGACCTGCATCGCTTTGGCGCAGGTGAAAACGTTAACACCACCGTGGGCTATACCGATGCCGAAAGCGGTACGGTAACCTCTTACGTGGAGGGCGGTGGGCTTTCCGATGAGATGCGTACGTATTATGCGGATTATCTCATTGACAATGCTGAGCCCAATCTGATCCACGACCAGTTCGCACAAAAGCACGCCATTCCCAAGAATGGCGGCAAATCGATTCGTTTCCGCAAGTACGATCCGCTGCCTAAGCTGACTGCGGCGCTTTGCGAGGGCGTCACCCCAACGGGTCAGTCGCTCAATATGGGTGCTGTGGAGGCGACCGTGCGTCAATACGGCGGCTACGTAGAGCTTTCCGATCTGCTTTTGCTGGCGGCGATCGACAATAACCTTGTCATGGCCACCAAGCTGCTTGGCTCTCAGGCGGGCAGAACGCTGGATACCATCACGCGTGAGGTGCTTTGCGGCGGTACCAATGTACAGTACGGCGAGGATGCTGTAACGGCACGTTACCTGCTGGTGGGCGGTGCTGAGAGCGGTAACCACTATATGACGGTGGACTGCATCAAGCGCGCCGTGCGTTTCCTGAAAAATCAGAACGCCGAAAAGATCAACGGTGCATATGCCTGCATCATTCACCCCGACTGCGCTTATGACCTCACCAACGATGCCAACTGGAAATATCCGCATCAGTACTGTGACACCAAGGAGCTGTACGAGGGTGAGATCGGCATGATCGAGGGCGTGCGCTTTGTAGAAAGCACAGAGGCAAAGGTCTTCCATGCGCCCGACCTCACATCCACCTCTCGCACCATGACCTGCCTTGCGAATGCTTACAGCACGCTGGAAAGCGCAGGCACAGCTACTGCGGGCTACGGTACGGGCTCGAAATATCGCTTGAAGATCGGTGTGGGTGCCAACGGCCATCGCGCTACCCCCGATATGGTAGGGCGCGCCGTGCTGATGTACGATGCCTCTGAGGGGTCTTGGCAGTATGCCGAGGTGACCGGTGCCGTATACAGTGAAACGGGCGATAACTATCTGTTCTTTGACCGTGCGCTGGTCGCAGGCGGTATCGGTAGTACCGATATCACCACCACGACCGCGGATATTCTGTATCCCGGTGAGGCAGGCCTTGGCGGTCGTGATGTCTATGCGACGCTCGTGTTTGGCGATAACGCTTACGGCACTACTGAGCTGACCGGCGGTGGCTTGCAGCATATCGTCAAGCAGCTGGGCTCTGCAGGTACGGCAGACCCCCTTAATCAGCGCGCTACCGTCGGCTGGAAGGCAACTAAGGCTGCCGCGCGTTTGGTGGAGGCCTTCATGGTACGTATTGAAACAGCTTCTACCTTTGAGGTGGGCGAGAATTAACTGAAAAAGCCCCGTATACGCATAGCTTATGGGCATACGGGGTAAGAAAGGAGCTATTATGCAGACAACCGAAAGGGAAAAGGTAACGCTTGACGCGCTGCAAAAGGAAATTGAGGCCATGCGCGCTGAATATGAGGCAAAGCTTGCTGCCATTCGTGATGAAAAGAGCGAAATGGCAAGGGCAGCCGATGCGCAAAGTGCCAAATTCAAGCAATTTCTGCGTGAGCAGGAGGCGTGGCTCAATGAATACGTTGAGGTGCGTCTTTTCAAGGATAATGAAAAATATAAGGATGACGTTTACGTGGCCATTAATGGCAAAAACTGTGTCATTCGCCGCGGCGTCTGGACACGTATTCGTCGCAAATTCGCACTGCTGCTCGACCAGTCCGAGATTCAGGATCTGCGCACAGCAGAGCTGATGGAGCGCGAGGCGGGACGCTTTGCTGACGAGAGCCGCAGACGCGACGTGTGAGGTGATATTGATGACGAAAAACGAGGTGCTTTCCTTCGTGCAGAGCATCAAGCCTCACGAAATGGAGGATGCGGTCATGCTGCGTTGGCTGGAGGAGCTGGAAAAAAAGATTGCTTGTGAGATTCACGGTAAATTTATGCGTGACGAGCGCTTTATCAGCTTTTCTCAGGAGCAGTTAAGCGTGCCTGCTCCTTACGACAAGGTCTATTGGACCTATCTTGTTGCGATGCTTGAGATGGTAAAGGGTACACCTGAAAGCTATGGATTTGCTGATGCTATATTCCGTGAGGCGTATCAGGATTATGCCCGTCATATACAGCGTCGCTGTGGCTTTGGCAAGCGTCGCGTGCCGCGTTGAAGGGGTGTTCTATGCTGGATTTTATTTGTGCTAACTGGGAGCTTGTCGGTATTTGCTTTGGTATTTTGGTAAACCTTGCGGGACTTGTGTATAACATTTATCGCTTTTGCAGTGCAGGCAAGGTGAAGGCCCTGCAAAACATGGCCGCACTCCTTGAGGCCGCGCGTGAATATGAGCTGCAGGCCGAAAAATACCAGGGGTATTCCTCGGCTGAAAAGCTCAATTACGTGCTTTCACGTCTGCGCGTGCTGGCGGGGGAGCTCGGGTGTACGTTTGACGAGGCTGAAATGGTGGCGCGCATTGAGGCAGATATTGCTTATGCAAAGGGCGTCAACGCTGCCCCGCGTAACGATATGCTCGAATGAAGCTACGTCAAACGTCGCGCGCTTGACGTTATGGAGCAGGAAAACGGCCGCGAGATCATCGTGGCCGTGCTTAAAATATTGAAAGGAGTAGAAAAGCTGTTTTGAATTATCAGG
>SVSV01000001.1 GCA_015064125.1 Oscillospiraceae bacterium | reverse complement strand
CTCTACTCTGACGCACGAGGAGGGGCACCTCAATCTGCGCCGTATCGAGGCGCTGGTGAAAATACTTTCCGATTTTAAAAATGCCGGCAAGGAGATCGTGCTGGTCTCCTCGGGCGCTGTCAGTGCCGGCGTTGCGCGCCTTGGCACGCACCGTCCCACCTGCACCAAGGAGAAGCAGGCGATGGCCGCAGTCGGACAAAGTGAGCTGATGAAGATCTATTCGCGTTTTTTCTCGGATTACGGGCATACGGTGGCGCAAATGCTGCTGACAAAGGACGTGATCGACAATCCTGTGCGCCGCGCGGCGGCAGAGGATACCTTTGAAACGCTTCTCACCATGGGGTGTGTGCCGATCGTGAATGAGAACGACTGTATCTCCACCACCGAGCTGAATTTTGGCGGTAACGATACGCTTTCGGCTTACGTGGCACTGGTCTGTCACGCCGACCTTCTGATCAATCTCTCTGACGTTGAGGGGCTTTATGACAGCGATCCGCGTCAAGATCCCGCGGCAAGGCTCATTGCCCGCGTGGAAAAGATCGACGAGCGGGTGCTGGCTATGGCCGGGGGCGCGGGTACCGCGCGCGGCACGGGCGGCATGGCCACCAAGCTGGAGGCGGCGAGGACCGTTACGGAGGCGGGGATCCCTATGTTCATTTTAAACGGCAAGGATCCGCACGTCCTGTACGATCTTTTTGACGGCAAGGAGATCGGCACGTATTTCGTGGCAAAATGAGCCGCAAAAGCATCAAAAAAGTGACCCCGTATGGCAAAAATCGCCATACGGGGTATTTTTATTGCTTGCGCAAGCGTTTGAATAGCGTGATCAGCGGCAGGGTAAGGGTGCAGGCGGCAAGGTTGCCTGCGGCGTGTAAAATATCAAAATACAGCCCTTGCGCGATCCACGCGAGCGTTCCCTCAAAATTAAGGCCCCAGAAAAGGGCCTGCGAGGGGGCGCAGAGCAGACCGAACAGCAGTCCGTGCAGCGTGCCCACCACCACGTAAACGACGGCGGCAAGCTTTTTTGGCATGCGGCGAGGCAGAAGCATGGTGACCCCCCACAGGATCGCCCACACGTAAAGATAGGGCACCCACCATACCGAAATACCGCCAAACAGGCCCGAGAGCATCACGAATATATAAATAGGAATCAGCGCCTTGACGCGCCACACTACGGTGATGGCGATGATGAACAGAGCAGTGAGGTGAATGTTTGGTGCCCATTCCAGCACCAGCTTTAAGCAGTACATCATGGCGCCCAGCATAGCGAAGATCGTCATTTCTCGCACCGTTAAGGCTCTTTTTTTGTGTTTTTTCGGTGTTGCTGCCTCAATGCCGTTGCTTTTGTGCTCGTTTACCATTCGCTGACGGTCTTAGTGAGCTCATAGCATTCACCGTCGGCAATGAGGGTGTCCCTGGCGCCCGAGGTCGGCTCGCCGTTTTTGGTGATTGCCCAGTAGGACTTGTCCGCATCGTAGTCGGCTACGATCCCGTTGACCTTTTTGATGTAAAGGCCAAAGGCCCCTTCGTCACCCGCGATCAGCTCGTGCTCCAAAAGTGCGTCCTCTAAATTCTCTTTATCCGTCCTGACGGTAAAGGTCAGCTCCTGCCCGTCGGCCACGACCTTGACGGTGATGGTCTTGGCGCCCTTGCCAAGGGTCTCGTCTTTGACGTAGGTGGCGGTTTCCCAGTCGCCGCTTCGGTCAACGTCGGCGCAGGCGACAAGCATAAAAGCCGTCAGCAGGCAGGTAAGCAGCATACACAGAATACGTGTGAGAGCTTTTGCTTTCATTTTCTTTCCTCTTTTCGTTTTTATTTACAAAAAACGAAAGCAAGGCACCCCCCACGGGAAAGAGCCCTGTGGGGGGTGCGCAAAAAGACCGCCGGTGCGGTTTTGTGGCGCGGCCCTCCCCCTTTGCCCGGGGATGCGTTGCGGCACAAGACGATGAGCATTCCGACTGGGGGCCCTGCGGCCACGTAACGGCAATGGCTGTTGTGACGGATTTGCACCGTGCTTTCCTCATCCCTGCGCGCGGGGCGCGCAGTTGTGCGATACGTTTCGCACCGAATTGTGTTTCATTTTATTGTACGTGGTTATTGTAGCATGCCTAAAAGCATTTGTCAACGATTATTTGATGTAGTGCTCTAAAATATAGCGCATGGCGTGGTCGCGGTGGTGGCAGATCACTGTGTCGCCAAGGGCTTTGAGCTCGGGGCAGGCGTTTTCCATTACAAGTCCTGTGCCTGCGCGCAGGATCATATCACTGTCGTTGGTGCTGTCACCGACACCGATGGTATCCTTTTTATCAATGCCGAGTGATTCAGCCAAGGCCAGCAGCGCCTTGCCCTTGCCGGCGTGAACAGAAAAAACCTCGATGTTGTTTGCATCAGTCGAGGCGACCTGTACCGTGCCAAGGGCAAGCAGGCGTTGGATGCAAGCCTCTCGCTCCTGCATATCGGCAAAAAAGACGCAGAACATTTCAATAGCCGTGTCGGGGGCATCAAACATTGAAAAATCAGTGGGTGTGGCGGTTTTATAAAAGTGATCGCGCCAGCCGCGAGAAACACCGTTTTTGATATAATCGGCATCGTTGTGTGCAGTGTCGCGCACATAGCAAAAGCCATCCTGGCGTACGCTGACTGACGCGGGATGATCCTTCAGGATCTCAAAAACAGCATCGGATACCGCTTTGGGCAAGCACCGTGTGAGGCGCTTTTCCGTCTGCTTGTCGTATACCACGGCGCCGTCGGATTGAATGAGATAGCGGAACAGCGCGTGATCTGTGATGATGGCGGGCATTTCCGAAAGGCATCTGCCTGAGTTCGGCACGACCAGCACACCACGCTCGTGAAGCTCCTTGATGGCAGCCTCGTTCTCGGGACTGATCACGCCGTGCTCGTTAAAAAGCGTGCCGTCAAGGTCTGTGGAAATTATCTTATAGGTGCTCATAATACGCTCCTTGCTGTAATAGACTGCTATATTATATCATCAATGTGCTTGCTTGTCAATAAACAGCGCTATTGACGGCTCCGCAAAAACGTGATATACTTAAGATGCAAGTCTTTGGAGGTGCTTTATGAAAAAGGGTTTCTTGATCGCTATGGCGTTACTTATCGTCACGTGGAGCTTTGCCGCAGTGATGCTGATGCTATTGCCGGATACGGTGCCTGTCCATTATAATGCAGCAGGCGAGGTCGATCGCTTTGGCAGCAAATACGAGCAGCTGATCCTGCCCGTCTTTATCACACTGCTTACGGCCTTCTTTCTTCTTTCAGTCGGCAAAAAAAGCATACACGGTGAGCGGATCTCGATGCTGAGGACCTGTATTCTGATGCAGGTGGTCCTGCTTGCACTGTTCGTTTATTTTGCTTTGAGGGCGTTGCTTTCCGGCGATCCCGATACAGCTTCTGTGCCTGACGTATGGCGCGTGGCACTGGTGATCCTTGGTGTTGCTGTTTCGGTCGTTGGGATACTGCTGCGCGAGGTGCCGCGCAACCGCTTTTTCGGCTTGCGCACAAAATGGAGCCTTTCCTCCGATACGGCGTGGCAAAAAAGCCAGCGCTTTGCGGGCATCTCGGGCGTTGCTGCGGGCGGTATGATGCTGCTTACGGCTTGCTTGTGCGAGGGCGCTGCCGCTATGGCGATCGGCTTGGGCGTGCTGCTGCTGTGGGCTGTTGTCGGGGTGATAGCAAGCTATCGTTATGCCAAGGCGAGGATGGAGTGAAATATGGATAAAAAAGCAGAAAAGAGGCGGGGGATAGCCCCCGCCTTTCGCGGCCTGAAGGCCGCGTTTTTAGATACCGTCCCTGTATTAACGGGATATTTGGTGTTGGGTATCGGATTCGGCGTTATTTTTCGCTCGCACGGCTACGGGGTGCTGTATGCGGCCGCCATGAGCATTTTTGTGTATGCGGGGTCGATGCAGTATGTGGCAGTGGATATGATCGTGGGCGGCGCCTCGCTGCTGGCGGCGGCGCTGACAACGCTTATGGTAAATGCCCGACATCTTTTTTACGGCATTTCGATGGTGGAGCCGTATCAGAACGTGCGCCACAAGCCGTTTTTGATCTTTACGCTGACAGATGAGACTTACTCGCTCGTATCGCATCGCGAGGGTGTTCCGGCACAGGAAAGCCCCACACGGTATTACTTTTTTGTGTCCCTGCTCAATTATTTGTATTGGATATCGGGCAGTGTGATCGGAGCTGCGATCGGTGCGGTGCTGCCCTTTTCGACGGAGGGGATCGATTTTGCACTGACGGCCTTGTTCCTGACGATCTTCACTGAGCAGTGGCTTTCGGGCAAAGGGCACGGGCCTGCCGTGATCGGCGTGCTTTGCTCGGTGCTGGCGTTGCTTTTGCTGGGACGTGATGACTTTTTGCTTCTTGCGATGGCACTGATCCTGCTGCTGCTGTGGCTGACGGGTAAGCGGGAGGTGGCGCGCTATGAATAAGCCTTACGTGATCGCGATGATCGCGGTCATTTCGCTTGTAACGGTGCTTTTGCGCTTTTTGCCCTTCTGGATCTTCGGCAAAAAGCGCGCGGTGCCCCCGTTCATCTCTTATCTCGGGCGTGTATTGCCGCCCGCTGCAATGGGTATGCTTGTGGTGTACTGCTTGCGTGACGTTGCTCCGCTTTCGTATCCCTACGGTCTGCCGCAGCTGATCGCCTGCGCCGCGGTCGTGCTGCTGCACGTGCGTTGGCGCAACACGCTTGTGAGTATTCTCGGCGGTACGGCAGCGTATATGCTGCTGCTCCGGCTTGTATTTTGAATTACGGGAGGTGAGTCCTTAAAATGATCTATACGGTTACCCTAAATCCTGCGCTTGATTATACGGTGTACCTGTCGCATTTTGCGCTTGGTAAGACCAACCGTTCGTGTCGTGAGGAGCTTTTTTTCGGCGGTAAGGGCATCAACGTATCGGCGGTGCTGACCGCACTCGGTGAGCCGACGGTGGCGCTGGGCTTTGTTGCCGGCTTTACGGGGCAGGCACTGCTGCAGGCGCTTGCCGCTGCCAATATCGGACAGGAGATGATACACCTGCCCGAAGGGCAAACGCGTATCAACGTGAAGATCAAGGGTGAGCAGGAGAGTGAGATCAATGCTACGGGCCCCGACGTGCCGCCTGCGGCGTTGGCGGCGCTGATGAAGCAGCTTGACGGGCTGCGTGCGACCGATACGCTGGTGCTGGCGGGCAGTGTGCCGCCCTCGCTCCCCGATGGGGTATATGAGGAGATGCTGCACCGCGTCGCCCCTCTCGGTGTGCGCGTGGCGGTGGATGCTGAGCGTGCGCTGCTTTTGAGAACGCTGCCGTATCATCCGTTTTTGATCAAGCCCAACCTGCAGGAGCTTTCGGATATGGTAGGCAGGCCCCTTTCAAATGATGACGAGATCGCTGCCGCGGCTGCCGAATTGCAGCAGGCGGGGGCCAAAAACGTGTTGGTCTCGCTGGGCGGTGAGGGGGCATTGCTGCTTGATGAGCACGGGCGGTTTCATCGCGAGCGTGCGGTGGGCGGTGCTCCCGTGAACACTGTGGGTGCGGGGGATTCAATGGTTGCGGGATTTTTGTGCGGTGTTCCCAAGGGGTATGCACACGCCTTGCGCCTTGCCATCGCCGCAGGCAGCGCCACCGCGACGGGCAGCGGGCTTGCTACGGGCGAGGAGATCGGCCGTCTGATGAGAGAATTTTCATAATAGCTGGAAATTGCCGTATGGTTTTGTTGCACAAAACCATACGGCGTTTTTTGTTAAATAAAGGCAGGGCCAACTTACTGCGGCAATCTTGACAAAATCTTCTGTGAATATTATAATAAAACTAAATATTCAAAACGTCAAACGATCCCTTTTTTCATTTCGTCTTTGCTGATTTGACACAAACGCTTGTGTATGGAGGTATACGTATGAATCCAAAACCCCGCTCGCGCATGTCGGGGGCAAGGTTCGTTACGCTGGCATCGCTTTTTTGCTTGCTGGCGGCAGCTGCGCTGATGGTGTTTTTACGCTATCGGACCAATTATGTGCCCTTGCTCCTGCTTGCTCTGATCCTTGCATTGCCTGCGGCGATCAACCTGCTGCTGTTGGTGCCCCTGCCGCGTGAAGGGCAGAAGGAGGCCTCGGCGGCTTCCTCGGAAAAGATATCCGAGCTTCTCACACGCCGCGCGCGTGTGGCAGCCTTTTTTAAAAAGCAGGTGCTGCGTTTTGCCCGTGCCGTTTGCCATCGCCGTGCGAGCCTGCTCGCGGGTGGCATCGTGCTGCTGACGGTCGCGATAAACGTATTTTTCTGGCTGACGCTGAAAAATATCACTTATGCGGGCAGACTCAATTATTTCATTGCAGTGCTGCTGGCGGCGCTGTTTGTGCTTTTTATCGTATTTGGTAAATGGTGCAAGCACCGTATGCCCGAGTGTGCAGAGAATGAGCCTGCCGTTGAGCAACGATACGGCGCGGCGCTGCTGCGTAATATGCAAAGCGCCTTTGCCCTGGCACGTCTTGGCGTGTTGCTGTCAGCCGTGACAGTAATGCTTGCGCTGCTTGGCATTTATGATTTTACAAAATGGCTGACGGTTCTTTTCGGCATCCTGTTTGCCTATCAGACTGCGTTTACCTTTATTTCCCTGTTCGTGGTGCTGGTGCGCCGCGAGCTTGAGGTAGCCCCTGAGGTTTCAGCCCCTGCCCCCGGTGTGGAGGGCGGCGATCTTGGCATCGTTACCTATCTTGAGAAAAATACGGGCATCAGCATGCGCTCGCTGTGGAGCATACAGATGATCAAAAAGGCCATCCCGTATGCAGTGCTGATGTCGGTGCTTCTTTTGTGGGGCGTGACGGGCGTTGTGATGGTAGAATCACACCAGGAGGGTGCCCATTATCGCTTTGGTGAGCTTCGTGAGGAGACGCTTGGCCCGGGCCTGCATCTGACGCTCCCGTGGCCCTTTGATACCGTGGAGGTGTATGACACGGGCACTGTCAATAAAATGACGGTGGGCTACATTGCCGAGGGTGATGCCGATAATATCTGGACCGAGGCGCACGGCGGCGAGGAATACCGCCTGCTTTTGGGCGGAGGCAATGAATTGGTGTCGGTCAATCTGCGCGTGATGTACCGCATCAAGGACCTGCGCGCATATCTGACGAATTGCAGCTCACCCGAGCTGCTGATGAGTGCAGCCTCTTATGAGATCATTACGGCACGCACCATCACAAGTGACCTTGATGCCATGCTTGCAACTGACCGTGTGGCATTTGCCTCGGATTTTGCAGCGGCACTGACCGAGGTGCTGACGAAGTATCAGACCGGTCTTGAGGTGGTGAACGTGGTGCTGGAAAGCATCCATCCGCCTGTGGAGATCGCTGATGCCTACCAGGCGATGATCAGTGCTGAGATCGAGGCAGGCCAGATGATCCTTGATGCCGAGGCTTATGCAGGCGAACGCTTGGCTTGGGCGTGGATTGACTACGACAGCACGTTAGCGGTGGCCAACATCACCAAGCATGAGAGCATGGCAGGGGCGAGGGCCTCAGTGGCGGAGTTCATGGCCAGCGTGGAAGCGGATAACGCCTACTCCGAGGAGTACCGTTACTACAAGTATATGCAGGCGATCACCGAGGCCTATTCGGGCGCCAAGCTGGTGATCGTCGGTGACGGCATCAACGAGGAAAATATTTATATTGGCAACATTGGTTCTTCGACGAATCAGTATGATTGAGGTGAATACAATGAGTAAGAACATAAAAGATAGAGAAAATAAGTCGCTTGAGGCGGCAAAGACGCCCGCTAAGGCAAAGGAAAAGGGCGTGTGGTTTGGCCGCATTGCCAAATATCTGACGGCCGCTGTGGTGCTGCTGGTGCTTTTTTGGTTCGGCTTTACCTATCAGGTGCGAGAGGGCAGCTGCGCTGTGGTGCTGCGATTTGGCGCTGTGCGTGAGGAGACCACCGAGGCAGGGCTTTATTTCAAGCTGCCCTGGCCCTTTGAAAGCGTTGTTTCCTATGACAACCGTCTGGTAACACTGGAATCCAACAAGCTTGAGACCACGACCAAGGATAAGCGCAATATCATTTTGCAGTCCTACGTGGTGTGGCAGATCGCTGACCCCGTGCTCTATCATAACAGTGTGGGTGCACAGGGTGCCACCGATTCGTATATCAAGGCACAGATCTCCAGTGCCACCAACTCAACGCTCGGCGGATATGAGCTGACCTCCCTTGTGTCGCTGGAAAAGGAAAAGATCAAGATCGATGAAATTCAAAACGAGATCTTTACCCGTGTGCGCGAAAACTGCCTGACCAATTACGGTATCGAGATCGTTGACGTGAGCATTTTGCGCCTGTCCCTGCCCGACAACAACCTTGAGGCTGTATTTGAGCAGATGCGTGCAGACCGTGAAAAGGATATCGACATAATTCTTGCCAATGCCGAAAAGGAGGCAAATAAGATCACCACTGATGCGGATACCGAGGCCGCTGAGATCGTGGGGCAGGGTACGACGGAGGCTGCTAAGATCAAGGCGGAGACCGAAACGGCTGTGGCCAAGATCTATGCCGATGCGCAGGCTGCCAATATTGAGCTTTATAAGTTCCTGAAAAATCTTGACACCGTGGTGTCGTCGGTCAACAGCTCGACGATCCTGGTGGTTAAGGCTAACGAATATCCCTTTAACATTCTTACCGAGTATTCCAAATACATGGAATATGAGGGGGATAAGACGGTCATCAACGACCTCACGTATATCCTTACCAAGCTTGATGAGACCGACCGTGAGGCGCTGATCAACGCTGTGGCTGCCCTGATTGAGGACGCTGCCACGCAAAACGGCGTCACGATGCCATAAGGAGAATGCCATGAAACAAAAAACCTTGTTTGCTGACGTTCTTGAAACGGTTACCAAATACTTTCTGCTTTTGGTGGGACTTGTGGTCGTCGGCATCTTCTTCTCGGGTCTGCGCGTGGTGGAAAGCGGCAACGTCGCCGTGGTGCTGCGCTTTGGACGCTTGGTGGGAGATAGCTATGAGGAGCAGGTGCATGAGCCGGGGCTTATGTTTGCCTTTCCTTACATTATCGACGAGGTCGTGGTGGTGCCGACGGGCAGCGTGATGGAGCAGAGCGTTACCACACACTATACCGATCCTGACGGTGCCGTGCCCACCTCGGGCGGCGGATACGTGATCACGGGGGATCAAAACGTGGCCGTGGTATCGGCCTCGGTCAAATACGTGATCTCAGACCCCGTTGCCTATGCTTTGTACGTGCAGGACATCACCTCTATGATCAATTGTGCCGTCAGCGGCGCGATGCTCTCCGAGGCGGCCTCGTTTGACGTGGATAAGCTTCTTACCGACGGTAAGGATGCTTACGGCACGGCGGTGCTTACCCGTGCCGACAGCAAGCTGCAAACGATCGGCGCGGGTATCACCCTCACGGCCGTGGAGCTGACCAATGTGGCGATGCCCGAGGAGGTGCGTGCGGTTTACGAAACCGTAAACTCTGCTACCGTTCAGGCCACCACTATCGTGGAGCGCGCAAGGCAGTACAGACAAAATCTGATTCCCGCCGCGCAGTCGAGCGCCATCTCGCTGATCGCCGCCGCCAATTCAGACAAAGCCCTGAAGGTGGCAGCCGCTAACTCTGATATGGCCGAGTTCTGGGGCGTGAAGGAGGAATACGAGACCAATCCCGACGTGGTAACGACGAGGATCTATTCCGCACGTGCGATCAGCTTTATGGAGCGCTTGAAAAAGGTGTACGTAGTACAAAACGGTGACAATAAGATCGTCATCAGTCCTTAACGGGGGAGGCCTTTATGGAAAATATTGATAATATGGGCCGCAACAGCCTCGAGGCGCTTTCGCGCGATAATCTTACGGCCCTTGGCCGTAAAAAGCTGACGCGTGATATTATTTGCGGCGTGATCACCCTGACGTGCCTTGCCTGCGGACTTTTTTACACCTATATTCTGAAGGGGCAGCATGCCATTGTTCCCCAGCTCCTGTATTTTATCGGTGTTCTCATTGAGGGTGTGCCCGTGTTAGTGGCAGGCCTGAGGGGCATTTTTACGAAAAATCTTACCAATGCCATGGAAATCCTTGTGGGCATTGCGGTCATTGCGTGTGTGTTTAACCGTGAGCTGATCCTTGCGTTGCTGATCCCGTTGATCCTGAACGTGGTGCATCTTTTGGAGGAGCGCAGCATCATGGGTGGGCGCGACGTCATTGAGGGTCTGAAAAAAATGCAGCAGGCCACGGCGATCCTGCTTGAAAACGGTATCGAGCGTGAGGTGGATGTAAAGGAGCTGCACGTGGGGCAGGAGATTGTGATCAGGCCCGGTGCGGGTATTCCGATCGACGGTGTGGTGCTGTCGGGTGAGACCGATATTGACCAGAAGTCCCTGACGGGTGAGCCGCAGCCTGCAAGAGCCGCCGTTGGTGATACCGTATACGCGGGGACTGTGAACCTCACGGGACGCATCGTGGTGCGCGTGGCACGTGAGCACGTGGACACCTCGTTTTCCAAGATCCTGAAGGTCCTTGAGGAATCGGAGGGCATTTCTGTGCCTGAATCTCGTCTGACCGACCGTTTTCTTGGCTATTACATTCCCTTCGTGCTGGCGGTGGCGGGTGCGGTCGCTTTGATCAGTGCCGATATCGCCAAGGCCATTGCCATTCTCGTGGTGTCCTGCCCCTGTGGGCAGATGCTGGTAAGCTCGGCGCCGATGATCGCGGCGCTTTCGGTCTCGACCAAGCGCGGGATCCTGATCAAAAACTCAAAATTTATTGAGGAGCTGACAGAGATCGATGCCGTGGTGTTTGATAAGACCGGTACGGTGACCTGCGGTGAGCTGTCCCTTGACGAGGTCTTGCCCTTTGGTGAAGTAAGCGAACACGCCCTGCTGTTAAGTGCCGCCGCTTTGGCGGTCGGCTCCAATCACCCCGTTTCGCGCGCAGTCAGCGCTGCGGCTGCGGATCTTGAATATGTCCCGATGTCCTCGATCCGTGAGATCTCGGGCGGTGGCGTGGAGGGCACGGCTGATGACGGGAAAACGGTGCTTCGCTTTGGCCGCCGTGAGTGGCTTTGCGGGCTTGGCATTGCGATCCCTGAGAATTTTCCCGAAAGCGCGGCAGGAAGCGTTAGCTACGTGTCAAGGGACGGCGTGCTGCTCGGTGCTCTTTGCTTTAACGATACGGTGCGCGAAAATGCTGCCGCGTGTGTGTCGCAGCTGCGTGCGCTCGGTGCCGAGCGCACCGTGATGCTGACGGGTGACCGTGAGGAGCCGGCACGTGCGATCGGTGAGAGCGTGGGAATTGATGAGGTGTACGCAAGACTCTTGCCCGAGGATAAGCTGGCACATTTACAGGCAGTATCCCGTGAGGCACACAACGTGCTTGCCGTGGGCGACGGCATCAATGATGCGCTTATTTTGCGCGAGGCCGACGTCGGCATCGCGATGGGTGCTATGGGTGCCGATCTTGCCATTGATTCGGCGGATATTGCACTGATGAACAACAATCTTATGAACATACCGTTTGTGGTGTCGCTTGCGTGCGAGACCAGACGCGTCATTTATCAGAATCTGGTGCTGTCTATCGGTATTACAGCAGTGATGATGACGCTTTCCGCCTTTGGCGTTATCAGTGCCTTGGCGGGCACGGTATTACATAATTTCGGTGCCTTTGCCGTGCTTCTCAACAGCTCACGCATTTTGCGAAAAAAATAAGAGTATGCTGTATAAAATAGTATAAAATGAGGAGTAAGTGATGGATATTCAAAAGCTGCTATCTCAAATGACTTTACAGGAAAAGCTTGGTCAGCTGACGCAGGTCAACGCCGTTTTTTTCAAGCCCGACAACACCGCCGATATTACCGGCCCTGTTTCCCTTCTTGGGATCGAGGAGAGTGATGCGCTTTACTGTGGCTCTACGCTCAACTTTATCGGCGCTAAGGATATGAAGAAGATCCAGGATATCGCGATGGCGGCGCAGCCTCACGGGATCCCGCTCCTGTTTATGCAGGACGTGATCCACGGCTACCGCACCATTTATCCCATTCCCCTTGGTATGGGCTGTACCTTTGATGAGGAATTGGTTGAGGAATGCGCCCGTATGGCAGGCAAGGAGGCCGCGGTCAGCGGCGTGCACGTGACCTTTTCTCCCATGCTTGACCTGGTGCGCGATGCACGCTGGGGGCGTGTAATGGAATCAACGGGCGAGGATCCCTTTTTGAACGGTCGTCTTGGTGCCGCCTTCGTGCGCGGCTACCAGGGTGATAAGCTGCAAGGAAAATACGATATTGCCGCGTGCGTGAAGCATTTTGCCGCATACGGCGCGCCTGAGGCAGGACGCGATTATAATGCGGTGGAGCTCTCCGAGCATACCCTGCGCGAGAGCTATCTGCCCGGTTACCGTGCCTGCATTGATGCGGGGGTCGAGATGATCATGCCCTCGTTTAACACCGTGGGCGGTGTGCCTTCGACGTGCAACCGTTTGCTGCTTGATAAAATTTTGCGTCGCGAGTGGGCGTTTGACGGTATCGTCATCAGCGACTATAATGCGTACCGCGAAATGGTCAAGCACGGTGTCGCGGAGGACGATAAGCACGCAGCAGAGCTTGCTATTGGCGCAGGGTGCGACATTGAAATGATGTCGGCGACGGCCTATCTGCATGGCGAGGAGCTGCTTGCTGAGGGCAGGCTGACGATGGAACAGATCGACCGTGCGGTGCTGCGTGTGCTCGAGCTTAAGGATCGTCTTGGGCTCTTTGAGAATCCGTACCGTGTGGCCAACGAGCAGGAGGAGGCCGAGCTACACCTTTGCCCTGCACACAGGGCCCTTGCCCGCCGTGCCGCTGAGGAGGCCTCGGTGCTTTTGAAAAACGAGAACGTGCTGCCCTTTAGTAAAAATGCGAAAAAGATCGCCGTGATCGGCCCGTTTGCCAAAGAGAAGGGGATCAAGGGCTTCTGGGCCTGCGCCGGCCGTGACGAGGACTGCGTAACGGTTCTCGCAGGCGTGCGTGCGCTACTGCCCGATGCCGAGGTCGCGAGCGTTAAGGGGTGCAGCTGGGAAATTGGCGAAACCGAGGTGCCCGAGCTTGATGAGGCGATCGAGCTTGCCTCGGAGGCCGATGCCGTGGTGCTGTGCCTTGGTGAATATCAGGAACATTCGGGCGAGGGCAACAGCCGCGCGACGCTGACCCTCTCGCCGGCACAAATGACCCTGGCGCGTGCTGTTTTGAAGCATAATAAAAATACGGCCGCCGTTATTTTTGGCGGCAGACCCCTGGTGCTCACCGATCTTGCAGAGATCGCGCCCGCTATGCTTTACGTGTGGCAGCCCGGCACTGAGGGCGGTAATGCGGTGGCACGGCTGCTGTTTGGTGATGCCAATCCCTCGGGTAAGCTGTCTATGAGCTTCCCCTATGCCGAGGGTCAGTGCCCCATTTATTACAGCCGTATGAATACCGGTCGACCCGTAGAGGACCCCAAGGTCGTGAGCAAAAGACCTTATCGCTCACGTTATCTTGATGCGCCTGTATTGCCCCTGTATCCCTTTGGCCACGGTCTTTCCTACAATACGTATACCTATGACAATTTTACGGTGAGTGACGATAAGATCACGCCCGATACACCGCTTGAGATCGCGGTCACCGTGAAAAATGAGGGTCAGTATCAAGGCAAGGAGACCGTACAGCTCTATATTCACGATAAATTCGCCAGCGTGGCACGCCCCCTGCTTGAGCTGAAGGATTTTGTCAAGCTGGAGCTTGCCCCCGGTGAGAGCGCTGCGGTGATCTTCACCCTCACGGAGGAGGACCTGCGCTTCCATACGCTTGATGGCACCTTTGCCTCGGAGCGTGGCGAATTTGAGGTCTTTGTTGGCCCCAACAGCGATCAGCTTATGGGCGCGACGGTTTATCTTGAAAAATAAAAAAACGGCATACGTGCCGTTAAAAAGCGACAAAAAAGCACCGCGTTTGCGGTGCTTTTTTATGATGTTATCAAAGTATTGTGTCATCGTAGACGGCACGGGCGCCGCCGATGAATTTGGGGCGTGTGCGTGCGGCGACCACAAGCGCGCTGCCGATGCGGTTGCTTTCGAGTCTGACGGGCACGGCGACGCTTTTTAAGTGCATGCCGATCAGCGTAAGGCCGATATCAAGGCCTGCATCAGCCCTGATCGTTTCTACCAGGATGGGGTGCTTGAAGGCGGCATAGGCGGCGGTCGCCATCGAGCCGCCTGCCTTGGGCTGGGGCACAACGTTTACCCGATCGGCGAAGGGAAGCGCCTCTTTTTCAATGACAAGGGCGCGGTTCAGGTGCTCGCAGCATTGCACGGCAAGGTATATGCCTGCTTCTCTTGCGTAGTCGTAAAGACCGTCAAAGACCTCTTTTGCAACGTCAGGGGCAGAATGCGTGCCGATCCGCTGACCGATGATCTCGCTCGTGGAGCAGCCGATCACAAGGATGCTGCCTGCGGGCAGGTCGGCTATGCGACAAAGCTCCGCAATGGCCTCTTTTGCTTGATGATAATAGGATATTTTCATAGTGAACCTCTTTTTTAGAATGAAACGGGGCGCGCGGTGGCGCGGACGGCAGGGAAGGTGCAGGTGTTGCTGTGCGAGGTAAGATCTGACGTGTCAGTATCCCACTTGGATCCAAGTAAGACAAGTATAGCACGCAAGCGCGGGCATTACCATTCACCAAACTGCCGATTTATAGCACAAAACTGCTATTGACAAGCAGCGGCGCGCCTGTTAAAATAAAAATGAGGTGATGGTATGCAGCCCAGCAGCGAAAAAAGCGCAATGCGCTTTTTGAAGATCGATAATTGTAATATTCAGGATCTGTCAATGCGCGACCGACGCGTGCTGCGGCCCGAAGGGCGCCCGGAGTATCATCTTTTGTATATTTTGCGCGGTGCTTGCTACGTGGGCGAGCCGGGAGGTGTGACGCGGCTTGAGGCAGGACATCTGATCCTGTATCGTCCGCACGAGCGACAGGAATATGTCTTTCGTGCCGTGGACGGTAGCGTTTCGGGCTTTGTGAGTTTCTCGGGAACGGCCGCAGATGAGATCCTGGGGGGCCTTGGATTTTCGCGTGCGTTTTTTGCGGGAGCAGACAAGCGTCTTGAACGCCTTTTTCGCGACATGGTTGACGAATTTTGCCTTAAAAAACCCTATTATACAGAAAACACTGCTGCCTTGCTGTTGCAATTTATGTCGTTGGCGGCACGCGGCGCGGGGGGAGATAAGGTAATGCGTGCCGCGCGCGGCGAGGGCATTGCCGAGGTCCTGCGGTATATGCACCGTCATTACGGCGAGGCGCACGACGTGGCCTTTTATGCCGCAATGTGTCATTTGAGTGTTGGACGCTTTGCGCATGTTTTCAAGGAGACCGTGGGTATCAGCCCCAAGCGTTACGTGCTGGAGCTCAGGATCAATGCGGCTCTTGATCTGCTTGCTACTACAAATCTGAGCATGTGTGAGGTGGCGGCCTCGGTCGGTATTGAGGACGTCAATTATTTCAGCCGACTGATCAAGCGGCACACGGGAAAAACACCCCTTGCACAGCGCGGCTAAAATTTATAACTTTTCTGCTATTTTATTGCACTTGAGGTGCGAATGTGCTATAATACATATGATCGCGCCCGATAAGCCGTGTTTGTGTTTGTCGGATGCGGATAACAGGCGTAGGCGTGTGCCTGCGTGAAAGGAGAATTTTTATGATCTACGTGTTGAAAAATGACAAGCTTACCGTCAAGATCTCAAGCTTTGGCGCTGTGATGACCTCGGTGGTCGGCGCTGACGGGTGTGAATATATGTGGCAGGGTGACGAGAAGTATTGGGAGGACACGGCACCGTGGCTTTTCCCGATCTGCGGCAGATTGCCGAACGGTCAGTACACCTACGGCGGCAGGACCTTTGAAATGGAATGCCATGGCTTTGCGCAGGCCAGCGAATTTGAAGCAAAAGAAGTAAGCGATACCAGCCTTACGCTTGTGCTGGCAGCCAACGAGCAGACGAAAAAGCAGTATCCCTTTGATTTTGTTTTTTCCATTTCTTATACGCTCACGGGTGCGCGCCTCAGCTGCCGTCTTTCGGTGGAAAACAAGGGCACTGAGCTGTTGCCCGCGACCTTCGGCGGTCACCCCGGATTTAATATTCCACTTGATGGCGAGAGCGATTTCTCGGATTGGCGCCTTGAGTTTGACAAGCCCTGCTATCCTGATTCGGTGATCTTTACTGATTCCTTGCAGGACAGCGGCAAGCGCGTGGCATACCCCTTGGAGGATAGCCGCATTTTCAGGCTTTCGCGCGATCTGTTCCGCATTGACGGCGTGTTCCTCACGGGCATGGCACAAAGTGTGACGCTCTGCTCGGACAAGGCGGCGCGCAGTGTGACGGTTTCTTACGGTGATGCCACCTACCTTGGTGTGTGGACGAGTGACAACGACGGTCCCTTTATTTGCATTGAGCCCTGGTGGGGCATGGCTACGCAGGAGGGGTCTGTGGCGCTGGAGGAAAAGTGCAACATGTTCCGCTTGCCTGCGGGAGCGTCGCATGCCGCTGATATTGTGATTGATTTCAAATAAGCTTGGTTGAAGGAAACAAAGAAAAGAAGGGTGATTGCACGGCAATTACCCTTCTTTTTTGCTTGATTTTAGAAAATTATATATTTTATGAAATAAAAAGTTGGAAAATAATGAAAACAAACTGGAATTTACGGAGCGACGTTAGCGACATCTGCGAGGGCTTCGTGCGGGCTGTGATGACACGTGTAGTGAGCGCTGCTGCGGTGGGCGTTATTGCGGCGGCATTACTGCGGCGGGCGGCATTGCACGCGATGCGTCAAATGGAGCGCCAAAATGGAGCCGTGCGCAAGTGCTTATGCTTGGCGAGAGGCGATTTGTAAAGTGCTTACATTATATGATCGTGCGCACGCGTGTATGGAGAGGCAGGTGCCTGTGCGCTTTGACGGCACGGGAGGATCGTTGGTGCTTGTTTGGGAAAAATAAAAGTATTAATCCAATTTAATAAAAGTGACTAATAAAAATATTTTTCCGTTTTTGGAAAAATATCCCCAAAACCACTTGACAACTTGCTAAAACGTGTGTATAATGAGTACAGCTGAGGGCGTTAAGCCCTTCTTTGATAAAAATTTGTAGAATGGACGGTAACTGATATGAAGGCAAGCACGAAGAAGACCGCTGTAGCCGCGGGCGTTGATGCAAACGAGAGAAAGAAGGCGCTGGAGACCGCGATCAAGCAATTGGAGCGTGATTTTGGTGCCGGCACGATCATGAAGCTGGGTGAGAATACGCACATGGAGGTGCAGGCCGTGCACACGGGCTCTTTGTCGCTTGATATGGCGCTTGGCATTGGCGGTGTGCCGCGTGGACGTATCATTGAGATCTTTGGTCCTGAGTCCTCGGGTAAGACCACTGTCGCGCTTCACATTGTGGCAGAGGTGCAAAAAACGGGCGGGCAGGCTGCTTTTATCGATGCGGAGCATGCGCTTGACCCTGTGTACGCGAAGGCACTGGGTGTTGATATTGATAATTTGCTCGTTTCGCAGCCTGATTGCGGTGAGGAGGCTCTTGATATTACCGAGGCACTGGTACGCTCGGGTGCCATCGACGTAGTGGTGATCGACTCGGTGGCGGCGCTCGTGCCCCGTCAGGAGATCGAGGGCGATATGGGTCAGTCCCAGGTGGGCGTGCAGGCGCGCCTGATGTCGCAGGCCATGCGTAAGCTCTCTGCTGTCATTTCCAAAAGCAATGCCGTGGTCATTTTCATCAACCAGCTGCGTGAAAAGGTTGGCGTGATGTATGGCAACCCCGAGACCACCACGGGCGGTCGTGCACTGAAGTTCTACGCCTCGGTGCGCATTGACGTGCGCAAGACCGAGCAGCTGAAAAACGGCAACGATATCTACGGCAACCATGTGAAATGCAAGATCGTGAAGAATAAGGTGGCGCCCCCCTTCCGCGTGGCAGAGTTTGATATTCTTTACGGCAAGGGAATTTCCCGTGCGGGCGAGCTGGTGGATATCGGCCTTGCACTTGACGTCATTCAAAAAAGCGGCTCGTGGTTTTCTTACAACGGTGAGCGCTTGGGGCAGGGTAAGGATAATATCCGTAAGATGCTGGAAAGCGATGCGGCGCTGTTTGAGGAGATCGAGAGCAAGATCCGTGTTGCCAGCGAGCAGATGAGCGCCGCTGAGGAAGCCTTTGATGTTGACGACGAGGAGGAAGAGGATTTTGACCTTCGCGCCCTGAAGATGGACGATGAAAACTAAAGAAAAAATAACGCTGTGTGCCGTGCGCGCCACTGATGGCGGCGCACGGCTGCTGCTGGATATCGCACATGGCGAGGGGGAGAACATGCGGCGTGAAACGCTTTGCATTTTTGCCGCACGTCAGGCGCGCTTACCCGCTTGCGGTACGATTATTCCCGACACGTATGCGGAATTTCTGCACGAGGCAGATATCTGTGAGGCAGTAACGCTGGGGCTACGCCTGCTGGCATATAGCGGCGTGTCACGCATGAGGCTGATACAGAAGATGCGTGTGCGCGGTGTGTCTGCCTCGGCGGCGGATGCGGCGGCCGATCTGCTGGTGCAGGAGGGGTATCTTAATGAAGCAGAAAGCGCTTTGGCCGTCGCACAAAGCGGTTTGGCAAAGCTCTGGGGCGATAAGCGCATTTTGCAGGATCTGGCGTCCAAGGGCTTCCATGATGCGGCGTTGGAGGCGGTAAAGGACATGCTAAAAGGTCAAAATGCCGCCAAACGGTGTGCAAAGTTGATCAAAAAGCGCCGTATGGTCCTGCCGCAGGAGGATGGCGAGATCGCTCGCTTCGCTGCCAAGCTGATGCGATACGGCTATACTGCACGTGAGATGAAAATGGCGCTTGAAGAGAACGCCGAAATTTAAAAGTGCCGGAATGGTAGCAAAAAAGCCGTGTTTTACACGGCTTTTTTGCCCATATGTGTACGTTTTTGGCGCGTAGCCGCAGGGCTTGTGGGTTTGATAAGCATGGCCTGCAGCCGCAGAAAAGAAAAAATCAGCGCTCGGTTTTTTCGCACGGGGTTTACAAATATATGAGAATGGAGTATAATAGGATATGTCAGAGAAATTACTGAGTGAGGTCGACGATCGTATGGATTTAGAAGAACAAAGGCTCAGCTCCGAGTCAATATTTGACGGTGTGGTGCTGCACGTGCGTTGTGATCGGGTGCAGCTGCCGAATGGCAGGGAGGCGGTACGTGAATACGTGCATCACGTCGGTGCCGTGGCGGTCCTGCCCTTGACCGATGAGGGAGAGGTTATTTTAGAGCGTCAATTCCGCTACCCGTATGGCGATATTTTGGTGGAGATCCCTGCAGGTAAGCTGAATAGCCCCGAGGAGGATCCACGCAAGGCGGCACTGCGTGAGCTGAGAGAGGAAACGGGTGCTGTTGCGGCAGAGCTTACCTATCTTGGTGATTTTTACGGCTCGCCTGCCATTCTTGACGAGCGGATCCGCTTGTATCTGGCTACGGGCCTTACCTTTACCGAGCAGCAAACTGATGATGATGAATTTCTCGAGGTTTTTCGCATGCCCCTTGACGCACTTGTTGAGGAGATCATGTCGGGCAATCTGCCTGACGGTAAAACTCAGGTGGCGGCGCTTCGTGTGTGGGCGATGCTAAAAGAAAAGGAAAAGGAGAACGTGAACTATGAAGCTCAACTATAAGCGCGTGATCTTTGTCGGCTTTGCCTTTTTTCTGATCACGGCATTCTGGCAGGCTTACGATACCATCGTTCCGAAGATCTTGACCGATAAATTCGGCTTGGCACAGACCTGGTCCGGGGCGATCATGGCACTTGACAACGTGTTTGCCCTGGTGCTGCTGCCGATCTTCGGTGCTATTTCCGATAAGGTAAACAGCCGTTTTGGGCGCCGCACGCCCTTTATTGTGATCGGCACGATCTGCGCGGCGGTGCTGCTGGTCTCGCTGTCTGTGGCTGACAGCGCACAGTTGAAAAAGATCGAGGCTGTTTCGGGCACAGAAGGGGAGGCCTACGTGGCATCACTGGACGTGCTGTGGGAAGCCAATCCCTCGGTTGCGGATTTTACCGCCGATACCATCGTGCAGGAAAAGCGCCCCTTGCAGGAGCTGATATCGCGTGCGGATTTTGTTGACATTCCGATGACGGTGCTTGACGAGAAGGGGGAGGCCGTGACCAATCCCGACTATAGCAATATCGTGGTGCCTGCAAGACAGGCCTATGCCGCAGGTGTTACGGCACGCGATCATTCGTCGCTCATCGTCTTTATGGTGCTGCTCTTCTTCGCGTTGATCGCGATGGGGACGTTCCGTTCACCCGCTGTGGCGTTGATGCCCGACGTTACTATCAAGCCTCTGCGCTCCAAGGCTAACGCTGTGATCAACCTGATGGGCACGGCCGGTGGCATTCTGGTGCTGCTGCTTGGCATTGTGTTCGGTACGGGCAAGGCCAAAAACGCCCTGATGAATTACACGGTGTTTTTCTCGGTGGTGGCAGGGATCATGCTGGTGGGACTTGCCGTCTTCCTTTTCAAGGTGCGCGAGCCGCGCTGGGCCGCTGAAATGGAGGCTGAGAGCGCCCGCCTCGGTCTTGACCGTGAGGAGGGGACAGAGCCGTCGGCCCCCGTGCGCACGCTGACACGCGGTGAAAGGATCTCGTTGCTTTTGATCCTTGCCTCGGTCGTGTTCTGGTTTATGGGCTATAACGCCGTTACGAGTAAATATTCGGTGTATGCCAGCACGGTGCTGAACGTCGATTACAACACTACGCTCCTGATCGCGCAGGGTGCTGCCATTGCCGCTTATCTGCCTGTAGGGCTTCTTTCTGCGAAGCTTGGCAGGAAAAAGATGATCCTTGGTGGCGTCGTGATCCTTGGTGCTTCGTTCTTCTTTGCCTCTTTCCTGAGTGCCGACAGCCCCGAGGCCGTGAAGCAGATCCTGATGCCCTTGCTCTTTGCCACGGCCGGCATCGGCTGGGCCACCATCAATGTGAATTCCTATCCTATGGTGGTCGAGCTGTCGCGCGGCGGCAACGTTGGTAAATATACGGGCTTTTACTACACGGCCAGCATGGCGGCGCAGGTGATCACCCCGATCCTGTCGGGCTTATTCCTTGATTACGTCAGCTGGCGCACGCTCTTCCCATATGCCGCAATATTCGTAGCACTTGCCTTCTTAACGATGCTCTTCGTGCGCCACGGCGACGTCAAGCCCGATGCGATGGCGACTGTGCTTGACGGTGTGGGAGGTGCCGATTGATGTCACCCGTCACGATCGTGCTTCTTTGCCTTGCGGGGGCCTTGCTGCTTTTGCTTGCCTTGTGGCTGTTTTTGATCGCGCCGCGCGTCCGTCGCGCGGCGATGAAGCCCTTTTTGCGCACCTACGCACACCGCGGTCTTTGGGGGGAGGGCGTACCCGAAAATTCACTTACAGCCTTCCGCCTTGCTGCTGAGCAGGGCTTTGCCATTGAGCTTGATGTGCAGCTCTCCCGTGATGGCGAGGTCATGGTGTTTCATGACTATACGCTCACGCGTATGTGCAAGACCGAGCAAAGGCTGTCCGATCTTACTGTAGCTGAGCTTGGTAATCTTACACTTGGCGACACGACTGAAAGGATCCCGACCTTGAAGGAGGTACTGACGGTGGTCGCGGGGCGTGTGCCGCTTCTGATCGAGCTGAAGGGGGAAAGTGCAAACACGGCGCTTTGTCCGCGTGTTGCAGCTGTCCTTGACGGTTATGAGGGTGAATGGTGTGTAGAAAGCTTTAATCCGCTTCTTTTGCGTTGGTTCAAAAGGAATTGCCCCGAGGTGGTACGCGGTCTGCTTTCCACTAACCTGATAAAAGAGAAGAAAAAGGGCTCACGTGTGCTGAATTTCGCGCTCTCCGCGCTTCTCCTGACCTTTCTTTGCCGTCCGCAATTTCACGCGTGGGATCAGAAGTACCCGCGCCGTGTCGCATTGCGGTGCAGTCTGGCACTCTTTGGTGCTGCGTCGTTTGTTTACACCGTGAAAAACGAGCAGGAGCTTCGCCTGCATCTGGCAAAAGAGCAATATCCTATTTTTGACGGATTTGTACCAAGTAAATAAAAAAAGGGTGTGCGGAGCAGTGCTCCGCACACCCTTTTTGGGCTGCCTCTCCCTATTAAAGAGGGGAAGCGGCCTTGGTGTATTATGAGGCACGCAGTGCCTCGATGGGATTCATTTTTGCGGCACGTCTGGCGGGTAACAGGCCGAAAATCACACCGACTGCAAGCGAGAAAAGAAGGGAAAGTGCGGCTGTTGCGGGATTGAAGCTGAAGGTATAGCCGATAAGGAGTGAGGCGATATACGAGGCGCCGAGTCCTAACAGCACACCGATCAGACCGCCAAATAAGCTGATGATCATGGCCTCTATCAGAAATTGCAGTAATATGACGGCCGGGCGCGCACCCAGCGCCTTACGCAGACCGATCTCGGCAGTACGCTCGGATACCGTGACGAGCATCATATTCATGATGCCGATACCGCCCACCACCAGCGCGATGACGGCGATGCCTGCCAGCATACCCAGCACAAGGTCGGTAATGGTCAGCACCATGTCAAGCACCTCTTCCTGGTTGACAACGCGGTAGGCATCCTTGTCACTCGAATTCAGAAGCTGAGCGCAGAGATCCTCAATACGCTCGATCGTCTCGTCAGCGTTCGCGCCCGATGCAATGACAACGTCAAAGCTGCCCGGCAGGCCCATTGCAAGGGTCTGAGAGGCGGTGGTGTAGGGCACGATGACTGCATTGTTGCCCGATACGTCGATGCCAACCAGCTTGTTCATCACGCCGACGATGGTGCAGGGTGCGTTGTTGATCATCAGCACCTCACCGATGGGCGCATAGTTGCCGTAGTGACGTTGCCAGAAGTCGTAGCCGAGCACGCAAACGCTTGTGCGATGTGTCACGTCATCTGCGCTGATGCTGCGTCCGTAGAGCAGACCTGCGTTTTTGGTATAGGTGGAGAAATAAAAGTCGTTGACGCCCATCACACGGCGCTGCGTGGTGTAGGGACCGTCATAGTTGCTTTGGGTGAGATCGGGCAGGAGGGTAATGGCGCGCGAGGCCGAAAGCTGGGGTGCAACGCCGTCAACACCCTCAAGGGCAGCAAAGCGTGCCATCTCCTCGTCGGTAAAGCCTGCCTTTACCGTGGTGTTTTCAAGCGACACGGTGGCACGGTTGCCGCCAAGGCCTGCCAGCTGGTCGATGACCGAGTCAGTCACGCCCCTGCCGATGGTAAGAAGTGCGATAATAGAGGTGATGCCGATAATCACGCCAAGCATGGTTAAAAACGTACGCATAGCATTGGCGCGCAGGTTGGAAAAGCTCATGCGAATGGTGCTGAAGAAAAACATGCCCTCACCCCCTTATTCGCCATACAGCGCATGATATTCCTCAGCGCTGTAAAGATGACCGTCAAGAATGTATACGATGCGTGAGGCGCATGAGGCAACCTTGTGGTCGTGTGTGATCATCACAATAGTGCTGCCTTCTTCATGCAGGGACTTGAAAATATCCATAATTTGCGCTCCCGTGGTGCGGTCAAGGGCCCCTGTCGGCTCATCGGCAAGCAGGATGCGAGGGCGCGTGACCAGCGCGCGTGCAATGGCGACACGCTGCTGCTGACCGCCTGAAAGCTGACGGGGGAGATTGTGGGCCTTATCGGCAAGCCCCACGCGCTCAAGCTCGGCCATCGCGCGTGCCAGGCGCTGTGCACGCGGCACCTTGGCATAGATGAGGGGGAGCATGACGTTTTCGAGCGCGGAGATGCGCGGCAGAAGCTGAAAGCTCTGGAATACGAACCCGATATCGCGGTTACGTATACGTGCCATATCACGTTCACGCAGGCCTACCACGTTGTGGCGGCCGATGGTATACGTGCCGCTGTCGGCTACGTCAAGGCAGCCGATAATGTTCATCAGTGTGGATTTACCCGACCCCGAGGGGCCGAGGATCGATACAAATTCTCCCGTATCCACCGAAAGGGTGATATCGTGGAGCACGGGAAAGAGCACGTCACCCATGACGTAGGTCTTTTGGATGCCCTCAAGGGAGAGCAGGTGGCGCTTATTTTCCATTAAAACAGCGAGCCGATCAGTGTAGAATCGGCGATATAACGCAAAACGTCACCCTCGTTTAGCGTGTAGCCGTCGGCGGCAACCACGGCCGCGTCTGTGCCTGTGGAGAGCGTGATCTTGATATACACGCGCTTTTCCTTTTTGTCCGCATCAAGCACGGCCACGTAGGGGCGCTTGGCGTCATCGTAGTAAATACATTTGGTGGGTATGATCAAGGTGTCCTGCACGACGGTCTTTTGTGCGGAAACGATAACCGAGTAGCCCTCTAAGATCTCATTCTCGGTAAGATTGTCTGAGAGGTCAAGGCCGAGGTAGGCCACGTTGTTATCACTTAAAAAGCTATCGTAGTAGGTATAGTTGTCGGCAGTAGTGCCGTCTGCGTTGGTAATGATGTCGGGGAAGACCAGACGGGCAAGGAGCGTGAAGTAGGCGACGCCTGACACGGTCTTGCCCTGCTCGATGGTGATGATCTCGGAGATCAGCCTGCGGCCCGAGAGGGCGTTGATGCTCACGGATGCATAGACGCGCTCGTCCTTTTGCAAGCGGGCATGAATGCTGGCTACGTCGTATTCCGAGAGGACGAAGGAAACAAAAAGCTCGCTGTATGAGAGCGTGAAAAGATCGTTGTCAAGCAAAAGCACGTCGCCCTTTTGCCAGGTGAAGTGTGAGATGGTGAATTCGATATCCTCCACGTGCTCAAGCTCATTCAGGATAAGCGTGCCGAGGCGTGTGCTGGTGATCGTTTGGGCCGCGGCGGTATCCTCACGCCAGAAATCATCCGGGAAGGCAGAGGGATCAACGCTGGAAAAGCCCTCACGGAGCAAAAGCGAGACCACGTATTCCTTGACGTTCTCGGCATCGGTGGTACCCATCGACACCTCGATCGCCCAGCGGTCACTCGCCTTTTCCCAGTCAAAATAAATGGGTACCAGCGTGATGATGTTTTTGGCTGCATCCTCGGTAGAGAAGGTGGTTTTTTTGCCGATCATTGTTTCGTCGATCCAGCTGACACGGTAAAGGATCGGGCCTTGGCTGCCCTCGGAAAGCAGCTTGATAAGATTTACCGTATAGCTGTTTTCGGTAATGTCAGACAGCTTGTCGGCGTTCTCGAGGACCAAGGCGGCCAATGGCACCTCGGTATCAAAGGCAAGGTTGGTGATGTTGCCAGTTGAGGAGAGGTTGCTCGAAAGCGATGCGCGCACCACGGTTGCCTCAGCAAAGGTGCCCTTTTGATTTTTGTTTGAAAAGTATACGATCAAAATAGCGGCTATTGCGATCAGCAGCACCGCCAGCACGACGTAAAGCAAACGCACGCGCAAGATTCTTTTTTTACGTATCATAAAGCCCTCCTGTGATGGGTTTCTTACATACATTATAGAGCATTTTCGGTCGCACAGTCAAGAGCTGGTAAAAATTTCAGAAAATCAACACAAAACGCACACGGCGCCAAGGTGGCTCTGTGTGCGTTTTACGTTGCGTTATTGAGAGTATGTTACAGGTCGTTTACCACGTTATCCATGTTGTAAAGACCGGGTGCGCGGCCGACCATAAAGTGTGCGGCGCGCAGGGCACCTGTGGCAAATACCTCGCGGGAGGTCGCACTGTGCGAGAGGGTGATGACCTCGTCCTTGCCGCAGAACAGCACGTCGTGCTCGCCGACGATGGTGCCGCCGCGCACGGCGGAAATGCCGATCTCTCCGCGCTCGCGTGCACGGCGCTCACTGTGACGCTCATATACGTAAGGATGGGGGGTATCGGTGTCGGCCTCCTTGATGCAGTCTGCCAGCATCAGCGCGGTGCCACTGGGGGCATCTAATTTTTTGTTGTGATGCTTTTCAATGATCTCTACGTCGAAATCTGCCCCGAGCGTGGCAGCGGCGCGACGGCACAGGGCCATCAGCAAATTGATGCCCAGCGACATATTGCGCGAGAAAAAAACGGGTACGCGCAGGGCGGCCTCGCGCATCTCAGTCAGCTCCTCCTCGGTGTGACCTGTGGTGCAGACCACCAGGGGCGTTGCGGTGCGCTCAGCGTAAGCCAGCAGAGAGGAAAGCGCCGAATGGTGTGAGAAATCCACGATTACGTCGGCCTTGCCTTCAAACTCGTCAGCAGAGGTGTAAACGGGGTAGGAGGCGGCGCCCGTGGGGTGGATATCGACCCCCGCCACGATACGGTCGCCTGCGGCGACGGCCGCGGCGCTGAGCGCCGCGCCCATTCTGCCACCGCACCCGCAAAGCAGAATATTTAACATATTTAAACTTCCTTTCGGCATCAGATGAGGTGATAGGCCTGCATGACGCGGATCAGCTTTTCGCGGTTTACATCCTCCATCTCGCAAAGAGGCAGGCGGAGCTCACCGTTGCAAAGCCCCATCAGGCCCGCTGCGGTCTTGACGGGAATGGGATTGACCTCACAGAACAGGGTGTTGATCAGCTTGAGATATTTGAGCTGCATCTCCGCACCCGTCTTGAAATCACCCGCAAGGCAGGCGGCACAGAGGTCATGCGTCTCCTTGGGCAGAATGTTCGATACCACCGAAATGACACCCTTGCCACCCAGTGACATGATCGGCACGATCTGATCGTCGTTGCCCGAGTAAACGTCAAGGCTGTCACCGCACTCGTCAAGGAGCTGCGCAATAGCGGAAAGGTTACCCGAGGCCTCCTTGGCGGCCACAATACGCTCGTGCTTGGCAACCTCACGGTATACCGAGAGCGGAATATTTACGCCTGTGCGGGAGGGGACGTTGTAAAGAATGATCGGCTTGCTGGTGGCATCGGCCGTATCGAGGAAGTTGCGGATCAGACCCTTGGGGGTAGCCTTGTTATAGTAGGGGGTCACGATCAGAAGTGCATCGTAGCCAACGTCGCAGGCGTAGCGCGAGAGCTCAATGCCGTAGGCTGTGTCGTTGCTGCCCGTGCCCGCAATGATCGGCACGCGACCGTCGACCTTTTCAGCAGCATAGCGCAGCAGCTCGCAGTGCTCCTCGTGCGAGAGGGTGGAGGCCTCGCCTGTGGTGCCTGCGATCACCAGTGCGTCGATGCCTGCGGCAATTTGCTGCTCAATGTGCGCGCCCATCGTGTCAAGATCCATCATGCCGTTTTTGAAGGGGGTGATGATGGCGGTGGCGGCGCCTTTGAAAATAGTGGGTTTCAGTTTACTCATAGCTCTTTCCTTTCTGTGGGGAAAAACACAAAAAATAAAAAAACTGGTTGAAAACCAGCTGTATTTGTACTATAATGAGATAAGACGCCGCTTATCGCACATATACAGATAGCTCTCCATCAAAGCTTGACGACAGTTCCACAGCTCTGAACCGTGTGAACCAGCAAGCCACGTGCCGCCGTGACTCACTTCGGCACGCCACGCTCCCGTCAAGCATCAAACGGCCGCGGCGGCCTTTGCTTGCCGAGGTCGCAGCATGCGCCTCTATCATTATATTATGTTTTCCCGACCTGTTTGGTCTTCTTTTTCATATTAGCACAATCCCGCGTGCTTGTCAACGATTTTTTGAAATTTCTCTTGAATCGAATCGAAAGGGTACTTATGTCCGAGGTTATTGTAAACGAAAAGGTAAAAACCGACCTGAAAACGGCAGATTTTTATTACGACCTGCCCGAGGAGCTGATCGCACAGCATCCGCTTGAAAAACGGGATGCCTCTCGCCTGATGGTGCTTGACCGCGCTGCGGGCACGCTTGCTCATCGGCATTTTTATGATATCGTGGAGTATCTTCGCGAGGGTGACGTGCTGGTGATCAACGATTCCAAGGTCATTCCCGCCCGTCTTTACGGTCACGTAGAGGGGCGCCCCGAGGCGAAGATCGAGCTGCTGCTGCTGCGTCAGCGCGCGCTTGACACGTGGGAAACACTGGTCAAGCCCGGCAAGCGTGCGCGCGTTGGGGCGAGATTGGTGTTTGGTGATGGGCTTCTTACGGCGAGTGTGAAGGAGATCGTGGAGGAGGGAAACCGCCTGATCGAATTTAAGTATGACCGCCAACGGTATGAGAATATCTATAGTATTTTACATGAGATCGGCATGATGCCGTTGCCGCCGTACATCACTGAGCGCCTGGAGGATAAGAGCCGCTATCAAACGGTCTATGCGCGCCAGGAGGGGTCTGCCGCCGCCCCGACAGCGGGCCTGCATTTTACCCCCGAGCTCTTAACGCGCGTGCGTGAAAAGGGCGTGGCGATCGCGCCTGTGATGCTGCACGTGGGGCTTGGTACGTTCCGCCCTGTGAAGGTGGACAAGCTTGACGAGCACGTGATGCACACGGAATTTATTACGGTGAGTGAGGAGAGCGCAAGGCTGATCAATGAGCGCCGTGCCGCCGGCGGGCGCATCATTGCGGTGGGCACCACCTCCTGCCGCACCCTCGAGAGCGTGACGGACGAGGCGGGGATCGTGCACCCCGTGTGTGGGGATACTGGTATTTTTATTTACCCCGGGTATCGTTTTAAGGCGGTGGATGCGCTGATCACCAACTTCCATCTGCCCGAAAGCACGCTGGTGATGCTGGTATCCGCCTTTTACAATCGCGAGGCGGTTTTAAACGCCTACCAAACGGCGGTAGATGAAAGGTACAGGTTTTTTTCCTTCGGCGATGCGATGCTGATCGTATAAATTCCGCAATACTGTGTTGTCGGGCGACTCACTCAAATCGCCGTAGGTAACTACGGCCTCATCTCGCTCGCGCCCTTACGCCTTGTCTTGCGAAATTTCTACTGATCAGCAGATAAGTATCGCGGATGCGATGCTGATTGTATAAATCGTCCAATACTGCGTTGTCGGGTGACTCACTCAAATCGCCGTAGGTAACTACGGCCTCATCTCGCTCGCGCCCTTACGCCTTGTCTTGCGAAATTTCTGCTGATCAGCAGATAGTATCGCGGATGCGATGCTCATACAATAAAGGATAAATTTCACTGTAGGGGCGACCACCGGTCGCCTGCGGGCGTTCAATGAACGCCCCGACCGCGTTAAAGCATCAACTTGTCGCCCTCGACATCGTAGCTATGTCGTCGGAGTTCTGTCTTGCTTGCTTCTTGAATGAACGGGGAAGCTGCCAAGCAGCGGGCGGAATTTAAATTTTTTTCTGCGGTTATAGACTTTTTGCTTATTTTTTGGTATAATACTGTTGTTATTAAAAAACGAAAGGAGAAGTGCTGTGTTTGACGTACAAATATTAGTTGACGTTGCCATTGCGGCGGTTGCTATTCTGGTGGCGATACTGGCTGTGTATCTTGCCATGCGCTTGCTTGGTAAGCTGGCAAAGTTTGCGATCGGCGTGATCGTGGTGGCGCTTGTTCTTTGGTTCGTTTTTTCGGATAACAGCTTCTTGAGTGATATCTTGCCTGCGCTGAAGCATGGCGCCAATTTCTTGTGACTAAGCGCTGCCGTTGCCCGAAAACGGGCAACGGCATTTTTGAAAGGGGTGATAACGGTGTTGAAAAAACCAAGAATACTGGCTATTGTCGGTCCTACGGCAAGCGGTAAATCCGCCTTGGCGGAGGCGCTTTGCGGGCGCCTTGGCGGCGAGGTGGTCTCCTGCGATTCGATGCAGGTCTATCGCGGTATGGATATCGGCACGGCCAAGCCCGATGCCGTTACGCTTCGTGAGGTCCCTTATCATTTACTTGACGTGGCCGACCCCACCGAGGATTTTTCCATGGTCGCTTATCTTGAGGCGGCGGAGCGCGCTGTTGCGGATATTCTCCGTCGCGGCAAGCTGCCGATCCTTTGCGGTGGGACGGGCCTGTATCTTGATGCTTTTTTGCGCGGAATGCCCGAATCTCCCGGCGGCGATGCCGCTTTGCGCGAGGCGCTGGTGATGCGTGCTGACCGAGAGGGAAATGAGGCCATTCATGCCGAGCTGGCCGCCGTTGACCCCGAAAGTGCTGCTGCAACGCACCCCTCCAATCTGCGCCGTGTGATCCGCGCGCTTGAAATATATCTCACCACGGGGGTCACAAAGTCAGAATGGGACCGTCGCTCCCGTACACAGCCCATGCGCTACGACGCAACGGTCCTGTACCTTTGCTTTGAGGACCGTGAGCTTTTGTACCGCCGCATCGAAAGGCGTGTGGAGCAGATGCTGAAGGATGGACTGATCGAGGAGACCCGTGCGCTGCTGGAGCAGGGCGTCTTTGAGGCGTTGGGTACGGCCGCCGCCGCCATCGGCTATAAAGAATTGTTGCCCTATTTGAAGGGGGAATGTACGCTTGACGAGGCTGTGGCTTGCTTAAAGCAGGCGACACGCCGCTACGCCAAGCGCCAGATCACGTGGTTTTCCGCCAAGCCTTACGTAACGCCGATCCTGGCAGATCGTGCAGGAGAGGCGCGAAATTTTGAAGAAATTGTAAACAATGCAGTGGATATTGTGACGGCGCGTGCATAGTATGATATAATATTATATCGTTAATTGTGCGCGCCGTCATATATACGCGCGCGAAAGGAGGGATTGCCGTGGCAAGGGTACGAAAAGGGCAGGGTGCGAAGCTGGTCGTTCAGATCCTCGTTGTGCTGCTGCTGTCGTTTTTGCTGTGGGGCATTCTCTTTTTTGAAGCCGAGCGCACCGAGGCCGCTTTGCGGCAGGAGGGGGCTGCTATGGCCACACTTGACGATACGGTATACGCTACGGGCTACGTTTTCCGTGACGAGATACCGTTGACGAGTCGGGATAACGGTCCTGTTTTCTACGCAGCCGCAAGCGGCTCGCATCTGGAGGCAGGTGATGTGCTGGCCACTGTCTACCGTGACGGCGCCAACACGGGGATGCGTGCGCAGGCGGCGGTGCTGCTTGATGGGATCGAGCGCCTGCAGGCCGTGGACGACCCCGATTACTTGCCCGATTATTACGGCTCATATCATGCAATGATGTCCTCGCTTTGCGGCGGAGCGCTTCCCGGCACCGATGCTGACGTAAGGGCGGTGCAGGCGGCACTTGCACTGATTGCCGCCCGTCGGGAGGAGAAGGCCGTGCGTGAGGCACGCATCGCCTCGCTGCAGGCCGAGCTTGCTGCCCTGATCGAAAACGATCTCAATGCCAGTGAGCAGGTGAGCGCGCCTGTTTCGGGAACCTTTTACCGAACGGTCGACGGCTATGAGAGTGTGATGGGGATCGCTGCGGTCGACACACTGACACCCGGCGGTCTGCGTGCGCTTTTGCTGTCGCCGCAGAGCACGTCGGCCATGATCGGCAGACTTCTGGTGGGGCAAGTGTGGTATCTTGCGGTACCGCTGTCGGCCGATGAGGCTGAGGTCTTTATCGAGGGCGCCGCGTATGAGATCGACTTTTTGCGTACGGGTGAGAGCATATCATTAACGATGGTACGTGTGACGCCTCCCGATACGGCGGGTGAGGCACTGGTCATCTTCCGTGCTGACGGCACGCCGCCCCCGGCGGATCTTGCGAGGAATGAGGAGATACGCGTTACTGTGGGCAAGCAAAGCGGTATTCTGGTGCCGATGGTCGCATTGCGTGAGGAGAACGGCCAAAAGGGCGTGTTCGTTGCTGAGGATGGCAAAGCGCGCTTCCGCACGGTCGAGGTGCTCACTGAGCGTGATGGCTGCTGCCTGGTCGCGCCTATTGCCGAGGAAGGATATTTACAAGCGGGTGAGCAGATCGTTGTTACCTCGCGCCGTATTTTTGATGGAAAGGTGCTGTCATGACGGGATACGTGGAAAAAAATCTTGCCGCCGTAAGGCAAGCGCTTGCCTGCGCTGAGCGGGAGGCGGGACGCGAGGGAAGGACCACGCTGATCGCCGCTGTGAAATATGTTGATGAGCAGGAGCTCGATATGTTGCTTTCGCTGGGCGTTGCCGACGTTGGTGAGAACCGTGTGCAGCAGCTGCTGGCGCACCTGCCGCTTTATGAGGCTTATGCGCCGCGTGTGCATTTTATTGGTACGCTGCAAAAAAATAAGATCAAGTATATCATCGATAAGGTGTATGCCGTTCATTCGGTGGACAGCATAGAGCTTGCCCGTGAGCTTGAGCGCCATGCAGCAAAGCACGATCTTATCCTACGCGTATTTGCCGAGGTCAATATCGGTCGGGAGAGCGCCAAGGGTGGCGTGATGCCCGAGCAGGCTGCCGCGCTTTGTGAGGAGATAGAGGCGTTACCGCACCTTGCTCTGCAGGGTCTGATGACAATGGCGCCGCACTGCGAGAGGGCAGATGAGTATCGCCCGTATTTTAAGGCGGCACGCTTGCTGGCGCAGGACATCTGGCAGGCGCTTGGAAAGGAAGGAGAGCCGCTGCTCTCCATGGGCATGTCGGAGAGTTTTCCCGAGGCCGTGGCCGAGGGCGCCGCGATGGTGCGCGTCGGCAGACGCCTGTTTTTGAAGGAAGAACAATAAATGAACATAAATCAGGGAGGTACATATGAAAAACCCATTTGCTAAGAACAAGAGAAGCGATTATGAAAGCTATGAGGATTACGATGCAGGCTTTTACCGCGGTGATGAGGACGAGGAGGACGGTGTAGTGGATGATCTTGGTGAAGCCGCCGAGAGTCAGCAGCCTGCCAAGCGTCCGACGCAAAGCGCCGCTACGGGCAACATGCTTAAGGTCGTAAAGCCCCGTAATTATGACGATGGACCCGCTATTGCGGGATATCTGATGGACGGGTATACCGTTGTGATGAATATTGAGGATCTGGAGCGCGCCTCTGCGATGCGCCTGATCGACTTCTTGCTCGGTGCCCTTGAGGTGCTTGACGGTGAGTTCCGCCGCGTTACCAAAACCACGCTCGTGCTCTCCCCCCGCAGTGGCGAGGTAACGGGTGAGGATAACGACGAGGAATATTAAAAAGCGGGAAGGATATGCATATTTTCGTTGCGTTGCTGATAGGAACGGTCCGTGCGCTTTTAACCTTTTTAAGGCTTTGCTTTTTGGTGCGCGCCGTGCTTTCCTTTTTGCCCGTTGACGAGCAAAATCCCATCGCACGCTTTACGGCCCTTGTCACCGAGCCTGTGATAGCGCCCATACGTGCGCTGTTTGACCGCCTTGGGTGGTTTCAGAGCAGTGTGCTTGACGCACCCTTTTTCGCAGCCTTTATGGTGATCAGCGCCATTTCATTGTTCGTATGACGGAAAAAGAGATCGACGCGCTTCTGGCGCGTGCCGGGGACCTGATGAAGCGGGCCGCCGACGGTGAGGTGGCATACAGCCCCTTTTTAACGCCGCAGGAGCAGCGTATCCTGCGGGTGAGGCTTTCTCATCGCGATGCGCCTCTGTTTTGCGGTGGCTATCCCGATGCCGAGCGTGCAAGAGCTGTTTTTTTGCCCGAATATATGGCAGAGCTTGACGGCGACGTGCGAAAGGAGCTGCTCGGTGAGCTTTTGGGCGAGGCGGTGATGCCGCTTTTGATAAAGGGCAGTGGATTTTACGTGCCAACGCACCGCGATTACCTGGGGGCCGTGTTACATCTCGGCATCAAGCGTGAGGCTGTGGGGGATATCTGTGTGCTGCCCGACCAAGGCGCCATTCTGTTCTGTGACAGTGTGATGGCCGCGTTCTTAAAGGAAAATCTTGTGCGCGTAGCGCACGATACCGTGACGGTGGGCAAGGTGACCCTGCCGCCCGATTTCAACGGTGGGCGAAGCTTCAGGCCTTTGTGTGACACCGTTGCCTCACCGCGTGCCGATGCCGTGGTGGCGGCGCTGTGCCATCTTTCCCGCGAGCGCGCGCAGGCGTTGTTTGCAAAAGATCTGGTGCAAATGGACTACGAGTCCCTTCAGAAATATGACCGTGAGGTGCCCGAGGGTGCAGTGCTTTCGGTGCGCGGCTACGGGAAATTTGTGATCCGTGCGCTTTCGGATAAAACCAAAAAGGGGCGTTACCGTCTGGTGGCGGATCAGTATCAATGATCGGTTGCTTTGCGACCGCGAAATTATAATCATAGTTTAGTAAACATACAGGAGTAGAAAAGATCATGGCAAAAGATTACAGTGCATCACTCAATCTTCCAAACACCACGTTTGCAATGCGTGCCGAGCTTCCCAAGCGTGAGCCGCAAATGCTTGAGTATTGGCGTGAGATGAAGCTTTACGACCGTATGCAGGAGGTGCGCGCAGGCAAGCCCACCTTCGTTCTGCACGACGGCCCCCCCTTCTCGAACGGCAATATTCATATGGGCCACGCGCTGAATAAGATCCTGAAGGATTTTATCAACAAGTCGCGCAGCATGATGGGCTATCGCGTGCCCTATATCCCGGGCTGGGATAACCACGGCATGCCCATTGAGAGTGCGATCATCAAAAAGAATAAGCTTGACCGCAAGAAAATGTCGATCTCCGAGTTCCGCAGTGCCTGCTATCAGTTTGCCGAGAACTTTGTCAATATTCAAATGGATCAGTTCAAGCGCCTTGGCATTACGGGCGATTGGGCAAATCCTTACCTCACCATGGCACCTGAATTTGAGGCCAGAGAGGTACGCGTATTCGGTGAAATGTATAAGAAGGGCTATATCTACAAGGGATTGAAGCCCGTTTATTGGTGCCCGAAGGATGAAACGGCGCTTGCCGAGGCTGAGATCGAATACCAGACCGATGCCTGCACGTCTATTTACGTTAAATTCCGTGTGGCAGACGACAAGGGCAAGCTTGGCGGCGTTGACCTTGCCAATACCTATTTTGTGATCTGGACGACCACCACGTGGACCCTGCCCGGTAACATTGCCATTGCACTCAATCCTGTGGAAAATTATGTGGTAGCGAGGGCTGCTGACGGCGCGTGCTATATCGTGGCCGAGGCTCTGCTTGCCAAGACCATGGCACAGGGTGGTATTGCCGATTACGAGGTGGTGCTGACCATGCCCGGCAAGGAATTTGAGTATATGACGGCACAGCATCCCTTCCTTGACCGTCTTTCCACCGTGGTGAATGCCGATTACGTCACCATGGAGAGCGGTACGGGCTGCGTGCACACCGCCCCCGGCTTTGGCGCTGACGACTATCAGACCTGCCGCCGTTATAACATTGACGTATTTGTGCCCGTTGACGACCGCGGTTATCAGACTGCCGAGGCGGGCAAGTTTGCAGGGCTGCGCTATGACGAAAGTAACGTGGCGATCCTTGCCGATATGAAGGAGAGCGGTGCGCTCTTTGCCAGCGAGGAGATCGAGCACGAGTATCCGCACTGCTGGCGCTGCAAGTCGCCGATCATCTTCCGCGCAACGCCCCAGTGGTTCTGCTCGGTCGATGCCTTCAAGAACGAGGCCGCCGAGGCCTGTGATAACGTACAATGGCTGCCCGAGTGGGGTGGTGAGCGCATCAAATCGATGGTGCGTGAACGTGCTGACTGGTGCATTTCCCGTCAGCGCCATTGGGGTCTGCCGATCCCCGTGTTTTATTGCGAGGATTGCGGCAAGCCGATCTGCAATGATGAAACGATCGATGCCGTAGCCAATCTTTTTGCTGCTAAGGGCTCAAACGCCTGGTTTGATACTGAGGCCGACGATATGCTGCCCCGAGGCTTTGCTTGCCCGCATTGCGGCGGCAAGCACTTCACCAAGGAGACCAACACCCTTGACGGTTGGTTCGATTCGGGCTCCACGCACTTTGCCGTGCTTGGTGAGGGCGAGTGGCCTGCCGATGTTTATCTTGAGGGTGCCGACCAGTACCGCGGATGGTTCCAGTCCTCGCTCCTCACGGCCGTTGGCTCTACCGGTAAGGGTGAAGCCCCCTTCCGCACGGTCCTTACGCACGGCTGGGTGGTTGACGGCGAGGGCCGCGCTATGCACAAGTCGCTTGGTAACGGCGTTGATCCCCTCGATATGATCAAAAAATACGGTGCCGATCTGCTTCGCTTGTGGGTGGCCTCCAGCGATTATCACGTGGACGTGCGCGCTTCCGAAGCGATCTTCAAGCAGCTTTCCGATGCATACCGTAAGATCCGCAACACCGCCCGCTTCCTGCTGGCCGACCTTTACGATTTCGATCCCGAAACCGATACGGTGCCTGCCGACAAGATGCTGGATATCGATAAGTGGATCGTGTCCACGATGAACGATCTGGTGGCTCGCGCACGTGCCGCTTACGATGCGTACGAGTTCCATACCATTTATCACGACGTCAATAATTTCTGCACGGTCGAGCTCTCTAAGCTTTATATCGATATCACCAAGGACCGTGTATATGCTGAGGGTGCTACCTCCTTTGCACGCCGTTCTGCGCAGAGCGCGATGTACTATATCATCAGCACTCTTACGCGCCTGCTGGCGCCTCTGATCTCCTTCACTGCCGAGGAGATCTGGCAGGCTATGCCGCGCGCCAAGGGCGACGTGGCTGAAAGTGTATTCCTCAACGATCTGCCCACCTACGACGAGGCACTGTCCTTCGCTGAGGTGCGCGAAAAGTGGGACCGTCTGTTTGCGCTGCGTGAGCCTGTGATGAAGGCGCTTGAGCTTGCACGTGCTGAGAAGCGCATCGGCAAATCGCTCGATGCGGCCGTTACGGTATACGCGCCCGACGCGGAAGCCTTTGCGCTGTTGAATACCTTTGCTAAGGACTTGCCCACGGTATTTATCGTGTCGCAGGTGGCTCTTGAAAATGCTGCTGCACCCGAGGGTGCTGTGGTAGAGGAGGGCTATCCCATCGGTGTTGTGGTCAGCGAGGCCGCAGGCGAGAAGTGCGATCGCTGCTGGAACTACACCACTGAGGGTGTGAGCAGCGAGGAGGACGGGTGTCTGTGCCCCCGTTGCCGCGCTGTGCTTGGTAAATAAGCTTTATAGCCGAGAGGCTTATGTGTTCGGCTATACCACAAGTGCCGCAAATGTCTTTTGACACTTGCGGCACTTTTAAGGAGTCTGTATGTTAGGAATGATTTTGGCCGCGAGCATCATTGTGCTTGTCGTGTTACTTGATCAAATAAGCAAGCTGCTGGTGCTGACGTATTTGTACGAGGGGCGCGTGGTGCTCATTGAGGGCATTTTGAATTTTACGTACGTTGAAAACAGGGGCATGGCCTTTGGCCTGCTTGCTGACAAGCGCTGGGTCTTTATCGTGCTGTCGGTGGTGGGCATCGGGCTTTTATGCTTTTATTTGTTCCGCTACGTAAAGCGTCCGCTGTCGCGTGTGGGGCTGGCCCTGATCGTGGGCGGCGGTATCGGCAATATGATCGACCGTGTTCGCCTTGGCTTTGTGGTGGATTTTATTGATTTTTGCGCCTTTGATTTCTGGGTTTGGGTCTTCAACGTGGCGGATGCTGCTGTGTGCGTGGGTGCTGCACTTTTTGTCCTTGACGTGCTGCTCGATATGCTGAACGAGGCCAAGCTTGCCAAGGCTAAGGGTGCATCCTCACAGAAAAAAACGGAGGAGTAGGGCGTGAGCGAGATCGTTAAAATCGTTGCGGCTGAGGCTGATCGCGGTGAGCGACTGGATCGCTTCATTGCTGAGCGCTTTGAGCTTTCACGTGCTGCCGCTCAGCGGCTGATCGCCGAGGGTATGGTGTCGCTTTCCTTTGGTGACGTGAATAAAAAATACGTCATTCGGGGTGGGGAAGCCGTTGTGCTGACGTGCCCTGATCCTGTGCCTGCCGAGGCGCAGCCTGAGAATATTGCGCTGGATATCATTTATGAGGACGAGGATATCGTGGTCGTAAATAAGCCAAGCGGGATGGTGGTGCATCCTGCCGCAGGGAATGAGAGCGGCACGCTTGTCAACGCCCTTCTTTACCATTGCAAGGGGTCGCTGTCGGGCATTGGGGGCGTGGAGCGCCCCGGTATTGTGCACCGCATCGATAAGGATACGGCAGGGCTTTTGGTGGTAGCGAAAAACGATGCCGCACATACGGCTCTTTCCGAGCAATTAAAGGTACACGAGGTCAGCCGTGTTTACGAGGCGATCGCCCTCGGGAATTTCAAGGAGGATAGCGGTACGGTAAATGCCCCCATCGGGCGTCACCCTGTTGACCGTAAGCGCATGGCGATCACACGCAAGCAGGAACAGGGCAGAGAGGCTGTGACGCACTATCGTGTGCTTTCCCGCTTTGGCGGTATGACGCATATTGAATGTCAGCTGGAAACAGGACGCACGCACCAGATCCGTGTGCATATGTCCTCGCTTGGGCACCCGCTGCTGGGTGACCCCGTATACGGCGGAAACGGTACGAAGTTTGAGGCAAAACACAAAGCTCTTATCAGCGGTCAATGCCTGTTTGCGCGCCGTTTGTCATTGACACACCCCAGAATGGGTGTGCGTATGAGCTTTGAGGCTCCGCTCCCGACTGAGTTTTCCGCGTTACTGGAGATTTTGGAAAGGGAGTGCACGTAATGGATTTTTCGAGCTATGCGATCGTCACAGATCTTGACGGTACCTTTTTGCATCACGGCAAGACTGTGCCGCGAAATATGGAGGCGGTGGAAAAGTTCATTCAGAACGGCGGACTTTTTACGATCGCCACAGGACGCATCAAACAGAGCATTGCAGGCGCAGTGCCGCAGCTTTCGCGTCTGGTCAACGCACCTATGGTGCTGTGTAACGGCTCATATTTATATGACCACGGGGTGGGGAAAACCAGCGCAGAAACCTTTATTGATAGAGTACACGTGCAGGAGCTGCTTGATTTTATTGCCTGTGAATGTCCTCACGCCTCCTGGCGCGTATCTACACCGGAAGGCATGCGTGCGTTGAGTGGAAGTGGATATATGACGCGCGATCTTGTAGCATACGGTCGCGAGGTCTTTGAAATTTTGCCAAGCCTGGCGGACTGGCCGCTTGACGACTGGTATAAGCTGGTGTTCCGTGGCGAGGGTGAGGTGTTGGCTGAGATCCGTGCGGCGTTTGACAGGCGCTTTGCGGGGCATCGCTTGATGGCGCTGCGATCGGGCGATCATTTTCTGGAGATCTTTTACCGTGATTGCCATAAGGGCGCAGGGCTTGAAAAGCTGCGCACGGTATGTGATTTTGGCACACGTACCGTCATTGCCTGCGGTGACTTTGAAAACGATATTGAGATGCTGGAGAGTGCTGATATCGCTATTTGCCCCACCAATGCACTGCCGCGTGTAAAAGAGATAGCGGATCTTGTTTTGTGTGACAGCGGCGAGGGGCTGCTTGCTGCGGTGATAGAGGCCATTATAAATGGAAAACTAAAAAAGGGGGACTAACGGTGTGAGTTATCAGTATCGCTTGGCTATTTTTGATCTTGACGGCACCGTGCTTGATACGTTGGCGGATCTCACGGATGCGGTGAACGTGGCGCTTTTGAAAAACGGCTATCCCACGCACACAAGGGAGTCTGTCTGCTCCTTTGTCGGAAACGGCGTGAAAAAGCTGATCGAGCGTGTCACCCCCAAGGGGACCGCAGCTGATCTGGTGGCGCGTGTGTTTGAGGACTTCCGTAGCTACTACGCGGCACATTCGACTGTAAAAACCGCCCCGTTTGTAGGTATAGCAGAGCTTTTGAGCAGATTGCGTGCGCGCGGTATTGCTACCGCGGTGCTTTCCAATAAACCCGATGCCATCACCAAGCAGCTTTGCTGCGATATGTTTGGCGATACGTTTGCCATGGCGCTTGGTGAACGCGAAAATGAGGGTGTGCCGCGCAAGCCCGCACCCGATGCTGTGTATGAGATCATGCAGGCCTTTGGCGTTACCCGTGAGCAGACCGTGTATATCGGTGACTCGGAGGTCGATATCAAGACAGCCGAGAACGCAGGTGTCGACGCGATCCTGGTTTCCTGGGGCTTCCGTGAGGCGACCTTCCTGCGTGAGCAGGGCGCAAAAACGGTCGTTGATACCGCAGGGGAGCTTGAAGCGGCGATCTGTATCGAAAAGTAAAAAAGAGCAGACACGTGTCTGCTCTTTTTTGCTATTTAAGTGCCGAGCGGCTTACTGATATCGGGCAATAGCGTCATGGTAAAGTCGGTATACTGGCCGTTGGCGCCCTTGATCTCTGCGGTGTAGATCAGGTGCAGTGTGCCGCTTTCCTCAATGTGATTTTCCACCTTTTTGGTGGCGACGGCCAGCTCAAAGGGCATATAGGGTGTCTGATACATACAAAGATGGCGTTGCCCCGGCTCAAAGATCATGGCGGTGCGCACGGCGCCGTCGCGTGTCATGGTGATCAGGCACGGCTCGTTTTTCTGAAATGAAATGGAGGTGCGTGCATCCTTCATGCCCGTCAGCTCCCCCTCTTTGTAGGATATGGTGACACGCGTGCCGTCATCGTGATAGCGCCCCTCCATCATCAGCTCAATGGTTTCGGGCTCACCTGATACCTCCCCCGTGTGCTTTTGATGAAACAGGGAGGTTGAGAGCTCCCGTTGGGTGGTTTTAATGGCAATTCTTATTTTCTTCAGCATATGTGATTCACCTGCGCTTGCAGCGTCCTCTATGAACGGATTTGATTGGCGCTGCTTTTATGTCAGCGGCCGATATTATTATAGCAAATTTTTTGGAAAAAGCAAGTGCCGCGGTATAATTTTTGATATCCGGCTGTGTTTTTACCTTGACAAACCGCGATTGCTATTATATAATGGAATTCAGTGTAAAATATAAAGATAAAGGAGTCTTGCGAATGCTGGATCTAAAAAATCTTCTCACTTCTCTTGAAAACTGCCCGTGCGGCAGAGAGCATAAGGTGGCACTGCGCCACGTAGAGATCGGGCACGGTGTGGCCAAGCGCTGCGGCACCATCTTAAAGGGCCTCGATTTCCCCAAAAATCTGCTGGTGGTCACGGATAGCCATGCGCTTTCGGCTGCCCCCGATGTGGTAAAGAGTCTGGCGGAGGCCGGCTTTGTGTTAAAGCGTCTTGTTTATGATACGATGACCTACGCGAAGATCGAGCAGGTGCGTGAGGTAGAGGCGCTGCTTGATGACGTCGATGGCGTATTGGCGCTCGGTACGGGGTCTGTCAATGATATTTGCCGTGTGGCGTCCTTTAACAAGGGCAAGCAGTTCTGTATTTTTGGCACCGCGCCCTCTATGGACGGCTTTGCCTCGGACTCGGCTCCCATTGTGGAAAACAACTTCAAAAATTCCTGGTACGTTGAGCAGCCCTCCGTGATCTTAGCGGACACGGCTGTGCTTGCCAAGGCACCCGCAGAGCTGAAGGCCGCAGGCTTTGGCGACATGATGGCAAAATATATCGGCATCCTTGATTGGCGCATTTCCGAGCTGCTGACGGGCGAGTATTATTGTCCTAAGATCGCAGAGATCACCATGCAGGGTGTTGCCAAGATCGTGGCAGAGGCCGATCGCCTGCAAACCGATGACGAGGGTGCTGTTGCCAGCGTGATGGAGGGCCTTATTTTGTCGGGTGTTGCTATGAAGCTGGCCAATTCGTCGCGTCCTGCATCGGGTGCTGAGCACGTGGTCTCGCATTACTGGGAGTGCTATAAGCTGGCGCGCGGCATCTGGCCTGAGTTTCACGGCAAAAAGGTGGGCGTTGCTACGGTTCTGATCAACCGTGTCTACCACAATCTTGCCGACCGTGTCGCAGAAATTGATCCCATTGCCGACCCAACGGATTGGGATGAGGTGCGCGCCGCCTTTGATGAATCGCAGCATGCAGACCTTAAAAAGGTCAATTCTCCTACCATTACCGACAAGGTCTCGCCCGCACGCTTGAAGGAATGCTGGCCGCAGATCCGCGCCATGATCAAGGAAATGCTGCCTGACGATGAAACGATGATGCGCTTGATGCGTGCCGCAGGCGCCGTTACGGATCCTGCTGACGTACACGTCGATGGGGCGCTGCTGGAAAAGGGTCTGCGTTATCATGCCTATATGCGTTATCGCGTGCTGCTGACAAGACTCTTGCCGATGATGCAGCTTGACATTATGGATTTTGTAAATTGAATGTGAGCTTTTAATGAAATACTTATTTTTTGATATTGAGTGTGCCAATTGCTATAACAACTGTGCAAAAATTTTCAGTCTTGGTTATTGTATCACCGATGAAAATTTTAACGTTTTACATGACAAAGAGGACGTGCTTATCAATCCGCGCGACCGCTTTGATTGGTACGTGGCGAAAAAAATGATGGCCTATCCGCGTGAGATCTTTGCGCAGCAGCCGCCTTTCCCCGATTTTTACGAGCGCTTTCGTGAAATGTTTGAGGACAAGGATACGATCGTGATCGGCTATGCTGTTACCAATGACGTGCACTTCTTGCAGGACGACTGCAAGCGCTACGGCCTCACGCCCTTCACCTATCGCTTTTTTGACGTGCAGCAGATCTATGCCCGTCAGCCCGAAAACAATACCGCGAAAAACCTTGAGGACAGTCTGCTTTCTTGGTGTGGCATCGAGCCCGAAAATCTGCACCGCAGTGACGAGGACGCCTATAACACGATGCTGATCCTGAAGGCGATCGCCGCTTATCACGGTAAGAATCTTCCCGAGCTGCTTGAAATGTATCCCGATTGCGGTGGATATACCGAGGGCTTTACGATGGAATACGGCTGGAAGAAGCCTGAGGGGGAGGCACCCAAGAAAAAGCGCCGCCGCAGCAAAAAGGGCAAGGGCGAGGAGAAGAAGGCTACGGAGCCCGACACTGCCAATATGATGGAGGCGGGGTCTGAGAATGCCGCGCTATTCGTGAAATATCTTGAAACCGTCAAGCCAAAAAAGACGCGCAAGCCGCCGCTGTTGACGGGCCATACCGTGACGGTCAGCCTTGGGTATCAGCGCCATCACTTTAACGAGATGCTGTATCTGGTGCAGATGATCGTGAACGAGGGTGGGCGCTATACGCTTTCTACCCGCGCAGCCGATATTCTCTTTACCTATGATTGCGGCGAGGAGGGCGACCAGCGACTCGCTATGGCCGAGGCTATGATCGCTGAAGGAAAGGAGATCGAGATCCACCCCATTAAGGTGCTTTTCGATACACTGGAAACCAGTGAGGTGCGCTTATCACGCAAGCCCAAGATGGATCTATCGCATCTGAAGGAGCCGCAGGAGCCCGATGAGGCAGCTGCTGACAGTGAAGAGGCATTGCCTGTATAAAATCACACCCCGTGTGCCATTTTTGGCGACACGGGGTGTTTTTTTCAGAAGAAATAACCGTAAAATTCATAAATGGCCTTGCCGTTCAGATAATGCTGCTTTAATGCTCGATGCAAGCGTGTGTCCTCGGGCAGCTCGTCAAGGGGAATGCGGCGGTCGGGGTCGAAAAAGATAAAATTCATCACGGCATTGCCTTGGCTCTTTTGCGCCATGGGCGTAAAGCGGCGGCAAAACGCTGTGATGTTGGAGTCGGCGCCGACCAGCTCCACTAACTGGGGGTCAAGCAGCCAGCTGCTGCAACAAAAGGCCTTGTAAGGGATATCCTGGAAGTAGGCCGCCATGATCTCCTTGGTCTTTGCCAGCGCTTCATCTACCACCGCAGGGGTAAGTCCACCGCCGGGGGGAATGTGCAGAGAAATGACGGGATCACCGTTTGTGAGGATCTGCCTCCATTCGGATTTTTGAAGGGCCGTTGTGGTAGTGCTTACGTGCCCGCTTGGCAAATACGGATAGCCCACAAAGGCCTCGTCGGTTTCGGTGAGGGTGGCGGTAAAGCTGCCTTCCCCGTCCTCGTAGCCGTGGGAGCCAAGCGGAAAGCCGTCACGGTGCAGCAGCACATCGTGGCAGAGCGTCACGCGCTCGCCCTTGGCGTTTTCGTAGACCGAGCCGCCACAAAATTTATCGCAGATCTGAATTTCAAGACGTCCGATACGGAATAAATGTCCTTCAATGGCGAGTTGATACCAGGTAATGAGATTACAGCCGGGTACCCCATAGCGCGCCTTGTAGTAATTAACGCACATTTCGCAGTTTTGCAGGATATAATCGGAGATCTCACGGGGCAGATGACGCGGCGCGATCTTTTCGGCCGTGTAGGGGACCATGGCAAATAAAGCAAGCCCCGTCAGCATATCAATGGCGAGATCGTGCGTGCCCGTGGGGGAGAGCGGTTGCTTGAATTCCTTCAGGTCGGCATCCACGTGAGCTCTGTCCTTGAGGGCTGCTACCAGTAGTGCCAGCAGACGTGCCAGCGGCTCACGCCTGCCAACCGCCACAGCGGCCTCCTTGAACAGATCAAGGTGCTTATTCAGTACGCCGTATTTTTTGTTTAGCATATCGTAATAGGCGGGTTCTGTCATGTAACAGCCGTTTTTGTCAAAATCCGCCATAACGGTATCAAAAATTTCACCCCAACGGGCGGGATATGCCGCACATCCGACGGCCTTCATCAATTCTTCAACTGTTCTAAACGTCATGCTTTTACCGATCCTTTATCATATTGTTATACCACTTGAGCAGGTTTTCATTTTATAATGATCCTCTCCTTACGGCATGCCTTGGATCCCTTGATAGTATAATATCTATTTTGACCTGTTAACTACGATTTGCAACATGATCAAGATGATCCTGACAAAGCCATTGTTATGCAAAAGCAGGGAGCCGAGGCACCTCGGCTCCCTGCTTTTGCGGTTATTTGATAATGAAACGGTCGAGCTCAGCAAACAGCTCGTCGGTGTCGTCGGAATGTGCGGTGAGGGTGATGGGGGAAAGCAGGTCAAGGCTGAAAATGCCCATAATCGATTTGCCGTCAACGACGTATCTGCCCGATTGCAGGTCAATGTCGATATCGCTTTTTGCAACGATATTGACAAAATCACGTACGTCGGCAATGGTAGAAAGGCGAATTTTGGTGCTGGTCATGGCGAACACTCCTTAGATTTATTTCGGGCACCGTCGCCCGATCACATCTTCATTATATCGGATAGTGCTACGCTTGTCAATCGCTGTTTTTCACAAAAATAGAAAATAAAATCCCGTTCTTCTTCTTGACTTTTACAAAATATAAGTGTATAATTAAATAGTATATACAATGGGGTAGCAATTTACTGCTGTATATAAAGTAAAAATATCGAAAAGGAGGTAGTTTATCGATGCAACCAGGACTTGTTATCGCTTTGATAGCAGCGGCCCTTGCAGTGGGCTTTGGCGTGGGATTTTTGCTGCGCCGTATGATCGCTGAGAAGAAGATCGGTTCTGCTGAAGCTGAGGCAAAGCGCATTTTGACCGATTGCCAGCAGCAAGCAGAGCGTATGAAAAAAGAAAAGCTGCTCGAAGCCAAAGAAGAAATTTTGCAACGCCGTAACGAAAGTGAAGCGGAAATGAAGGAGCGCCGTGCGGAGATCACCCGTATGGAACGAAGACTGACGCAAAAGGAAGAAAACCTTGACCAGAAGTCTGAGGCACTGGAGCGCAAAAACGAGCGTCTTGACCAGAAGCTGCAGGAAAACGACGAGGTGCGTGCCGAGATCGAGGCCACCCTTGCTGAGCACAAGCGTGTGCTGGAAGCCCTTGCAGGCCTTACTGCCGAGGAGGCAAAGGAGGAGCTGATCGAGCGTGTGGAGGGCGAGGCCAAGCACGAGCTTGCCCAACGCCTTGACGAGCTTGACGCCCAGTTTAAGGACGAGGCTGAAACCAAGGCGCGCAACATTCTTTCCCTTGCTATTCAGCGCTGTGCCACCGACCACGTGGCAGAGGCCACGATCTCCGTGGTGCAGATCCCCAGCGACGAGATGAAGGGTCGCATTATTGGCCGTGAGGGCCGCAACATTCAAAAGCTTGAGACCCTGACGGGTGTTGAGCTGATCATTGACGACACCCCTGAGGCCATTACCCTTTCGGGCTTTGACCCTGTGCGCCGCGAGGTGGCAAGGCTGACGCTTGAAAAGCTGATCGCTGACGGCCGTATTCACCCTGCACGCATTGAGGAAATGGTGGAAAAATGCCGCCGTGAGGTCGATGCCGTTGTGAAGCAGGCAGGCGAGCGTGCTACGTACGAGGTGGGTATCCCCAACCTGCATCCCGAGCTCGTCAGACTCCTCGGGCGTCTGCGTTACCGTACCAGCTATGGACAAAACGTATTAAAGCATTCGATCGAGGTGGCGTTCCTTGCAGGCATTATGGCTGAGGAGCTTGGTGTTGATGCCGCCGCCGCAAAGCGCGCGGGCCTTTTGCATGATATCGGCAAGGCCTTCCCCCATGACGTGGAGGGCACGCACATCGAGCTTGGTGTAAACGTTGCACGTAAGTATAAGGAAAGCCGTGAGGTCATTCATGCGATCGAGGCGCATCACAACGACGTCGAACCCCAGACTGTGATCGCCATTCTCGTGCAGGCTGCCGATGCCATTTCCGCATCGCGCCCCGGTGCCCGTCGCGAGGACCTTGAAAACTACATTAAGCGTCTTGAAAAGCTTGAGGAGATCGCCAAGGGCTTTGAGGGCGTGGAAAAGGCCTTTGCCATTCAGGCGGGCCGCGAGCTGCGCGTGATGGTGAAGCCCGAGGACGTGACCGACGAGGGTATGAAGTTCATTGCACGCGAAATGGCCAAAAAGATTCAGGACGAGGTCAAGTATCCCGGCCAGATCAAGGTCAATCTGATCCGCGAGAGCCGCGCCGTGGATTACGCAAAATAAGCGGTGAAAATCTCGCAAGAGTTCTCATATACATTTATAGAGTTTTCGTGCAGATCTGCGTTATACGCTGTAAATACATGAGAAAGCTCCCCGTTGCCATCGGCAACGGGGAGCTTTGCTTTTATTGCTTTTTGGGGGACGCTTGTGTGGTAGGGTCAAGCTCAAGGAAGCGCACGCTCTCATAGCGTGCCTTCAGCTCATCAGAGAAGGGATAATCCGAAATAACGCCCGTGAGTGACGAGAAATCAAATAAAACGTTTTCCGTGCGATCACACCGTTTGGTGCGGTCAGTCAGCAGCCAGACCTCGGCGCTGACCTTCATCATGATGCGAAGCAATACGTTTTGACCGCCGACAAGACCGTCATTGGTGACGGCCGCGGTGGAGAAAAACATTTTATCGGGTTGATAGTGCAGTGCCTGCTCTATGGTGATATCACCCCCTAGCACGTAGGGCTTTTCCGTGATGCGGCCGCCAAGGCAGATCACCTCAAAGGCGGCGTCAGCGAGGTCAATAGCGAGATGCATATTGTTGGTGATGATGCGCGACGGCTTTTTTTGTAAAAGAAACGGCGCCATATGCTGTACTGTCGTGCCGCTGCTTAAAAAGACGGTCTCGCCCTCCTTGACCAAGGCGGCGGCCGCTTCTGCGATGCAGCGTTTTTCCTTTTTCATATAAAATTGCCGTTGCAAAAACGCAGGAAGGTGGCTGCGCTTTGCAGCCTCCACGCCACCGTAGCTGCGTTTGACCAGGCCTGCATTTTGCAGGGTGTTGAGGTCGCGGTTTACGGTGGCGGTGCTATATTGCAGCTTTTCCGTGAGATAGCGCACGGTAACAAAGCCGCGCGTTTCCAGAATGTGCAGGATCTGCTCGTGACGTAATTTTTGTGACATAACAACCGCCCCTTAATTTGAGAAACTTTGAGAATTTATCATTTTTTTAAACGTAATTGACATGGTTTGAGAAAGCGCTATACTAATTATAGCAAGTTACCGCGCCGTCGTCAAGGAGATGATGAAAAATGAAGGCCACAAAAAATATCACGCAGGGTAACATATATATAAATCTGTTGATATATGCCGTTCCGTTGATGCTCTCTTCCTTGCTTTCCCAAGCGTACAGCACGGTTGATGGGATGATCGCAGGAAAGTTTATCAGTGAATATGCACTGGGGGCGATCAGTGCCACGGGCTCGTTTGAAATGCTTTTCAGTATGCTGAACACGGGATTTGCATCGGGCTTTGGTGTCTATATATCCCACCTTTTTGGCAAGGGGCAATATGCTGAGGTCAAGCGTGACGTGATCGGTACCTCGGGGGCTATTGTGATTTTTGCCATACTCATCAGTGCTTTTTCTATTGCAATGCGTCACCCCATTATGACATATTTGCAGGTGGATGCCGTGATATACGAGGAAGCTGAGCGGTATTTTGTGATCTACACGGCGGGATACGTTGTGTTGTATCTGAACGGTATACTGATCAACGCCCTGCATGCCCTTGGTGTGACCTCGTTTTCGCTTTACGTTTCCTTTTTATCGATGATCTTGAACGTCGTCGGTAATCTTTTGATGGTGCTGGTATTCGATATGGGTGTGGCAGGATTGGCCATTTCTACGTTGGTGTCAGCGGCGGTGGCAAGCGTAATTTATATATGGATGGTATATCGCGCCTTTCAGGAAATGCCAAGCGAGCCGATCTCTTACCGTCCTGATCTTCGTTGCCTGGCGCGCTCCTGGCGCTATACGGTGCCGGCCGCTCTTCAGATGATGGCGTTTCACGGGGTCAACTTTTTGATCGCGCCCGCGATCAATGCCCTTGGTGCGGCTGCCACGACGGGCTATAACGTTACCAACCGTCTATACAGCTTTTCCTGGATGGGCTTGTCTGCCATCACCTCGGGCTTTGGCTGCTATATCGGACAGTGCGCAGGACGGGGAGATCCTCACAAGATACGCCGCGGTATTCCTTGCTGCTACGTATTGAATGCCGTCCTGCTCGTGCTGCCCGTTTTGCTGATCGCCATTTTCTCAGGCGAGGTGGTATCACTGTTTTTCCCTGATGGGTATGTCGGCGAGGCGTATCAGTATGCCGTTCGTTATGCCACCCATTATCTCCCCTTTATTTACATACAAATGGTGGGGCACGTTCTTCATGCCTATATGCGTAGCCTTGCCCGTATGCGCGCTGTTTTGTCGGTCACGATCCTTGGTAGTACCGTGCGGTATATCGCCACGATGCTGTTTGTTCCTCAGTGGCAGCTTGAGGGCGTTTTCGTGGGGCAGATCATCAGCTGGGTCGTGGACGGTCTGGCTTCCATTATTCTTTGCTGTTGCCTGTACCGCACAGTGGCGCAGCTGCAGCGTGTGATAGATCAGCTTTCGGTAAAAAGATCAAGGGCATAAATTAAAACAACCCGTTGCCACGGCAACGGGTTGTTTTGTTGTGTTAAGAAGCAATGCTTATTTTGTCATTTTTTCCTGCTTTACCTTGTGGTCAATGACGTGGCGCGAGGCCAGCTCGCGGTGAATATCCTCAAGAGAGATGCCCGCCTCGATCATCAAGACCATTACGTGGTAAACAAGGTCCGAGATCTCGTAGACGGTCTCAGCGCGGTCCTCGGCCTTGGCGGCGATGATGACCTCGGTGCATTCCTCCCCGACCTTTTTGAGGATCTTATCAAGGCCCTTTTCAAAGAGGTATGTGGTGTACGAGCCCTCTTTTTTTTCGGTCTTTCTGCCCTCGATCAATTTCATCAGACCCTCAAGCGAAAATTCGTGGCGTGCCTCACTCTCACCGAAGGGAAAGCTAAAGCAGCTCTTGGTGCCGAGATGACAGGCAGGCCCCTCGGGCTCTACCATTACTTGCAGGGCATCCTTATCGCAGTCGGCGGTGATCGAAACCACGTGCTGAACGTTGCCACTGTGCTCGCCTTTCAGCCACAGCTCCTGGCGTGAGCGACTGAAGAAGCAGGACAGCTCTTTTTCAAGTGTGATCTGCAGGCTTTCACGGTTCATATACGCGAGCGTCAGGACTTGCTTACTGACGGCATCTACTACAATGGCAGGGATCAGGCCCTTTTCATCAAACTTTAATTCATCCATGCTGAAATTAGGGGTTATCATAGTTACCTCACTTATATTCTTGCGGGTATGCCCGCTTTTTTCATAGCTTCCTTCAGGTCGCTGATCCTGACCTCGCCAAAGTGGAAAATAGAGGCGGCGAGGCCCGCATCCACACCGGGTAGGGTATTGAACAGCGTAATAAAATCCTCAATTTTACCGGCACCGCCCGAGGCGATCACGGGCACCTGCACGGCGGCACACACGGCCGCTAACATTTCAAGGTCAAAGCCGCGCTTGACACCGTCGGTATCGATCGAGTTGAGCACCACCTCGCCCGCGCCGAGATCTACACAGTGGCGGATCCAGGAGATGGCCTCCATGCCCGTGTTTTCACGTCCGCCCTTCGCAAAAACGCGAAAGCTGCCGTCCACGCGCTTCACGTCAGCGGAGATCACCACACATTGGTTGCCGTAGCGCTTGGCGGCCTCCTCGATGAGGTGTGGGTTGCGAATGGCACCCGAATTGACGCTGACCTTATCGGCACCGCATTTGAGCACACGGTCAAAGTCGTCAAGCGTGTTGATGCCGCCGCCGACCGTGAGGGGGATAAAGATTTTACTTGCCACCTCGGTCAAAATATCGGTAAAGAGGCGCCGCCCCTCTGCCGAGGCAGTGATATCGTAAAATACCAATTCGTCCGCGCCGTGGTCGCTGTAGTAGCGTGCAAGCTCCACGGGAGAGGATACGTCGGCGAGCCCTTCAAAGTTTACACCCTTGACCACGCGCCCGTCGCGCACGTCAAGGCAGGGAATAATGCGCTTTGTAATCATTTTGCCACCTCTATTGCAGTTTTCAGGTCAATGGCACCCGTATAATAGGCCTTGCCGATGATGGCGCCGTAAAGATCCATGGCGCTGAGCGCGCAAACGTCCTCCATCGAGGATACACCGCCTGATGCGACGATCTGCATGCCAAAGCGCTCCTTTAAGGTCTTATAAAGCGCGTGGTTGGCACCGCGCATGGCACCGTCGCGTGAAATGTCGGTGCAAATGAGGGTTTTCACACCCCATTCCTGCATCTTTTGGCAAAAATCAAGTGCATTTTCGTTTGATTTCTCGGTCCAGCCCTTCACAGCCACGAACCCATCCTTGATATCAACACCTACGGCGATCTTGTCGCCGTAGGCGGCAACCGCCTCACGCAAAAAATCGGGGTCGGAAACAGCGGCAGTGCCGAGGATCACGCGGTCAAGGCCTGCGTCCATATAGCGCTTGACCACCTCCATGCTGCGTATGCCGCCACCGATCTCGCAAAACAGTCCGCAGTCCTTTTTAATGGCGAGGACGGTATCAAGATTGGGGGTGTTGCCGTCGCGCGCTCCCTCAAGGTCCACCAGATGCACGTGCGTGGCGCCCGCCGTCACAAAGTCGCGTGCGACGGCCACGGGGTCGTCGTTGTAGACTGTCATTTGGGCATAGTCGCCCTTGAAAAGGCGCACGGCCTTGCCGCCGTATAAGTCAATTGCGGGAAAAATCAGCATACCGTACCCCCCATTTCACAAAAGGCGCGCAGGATAGAGAGCCCCGCGCTGCCGCTTTTTTCGGGGTGGAACTGACAGCCCATCACATTTCCGTTTGCCACGGCAGCCGTCAGCGGCACACCGTATTCGGCGGTGGCGATCACGCTCTCCTCGCATTCGGCACCGTAATAGGAATGCACGAAATACACGCACTCGCCCTCCACAAGATATTTGAAAAGGGGATGCTTTTTCTTGCCGAAGGAAAGGGCGTTCCAGCCGATGTGGGGAATTTTCAGATCTTCTGGAATGACGTCGGCGATGGGGCGGATCTCGCCCTTGATCAGCGAAAGGCCCGCATGCTCGCCGTATTCAAAGCTTTTCTCAAACAAGAGCTGCATGCCAAGACAGATGCCCATTACGGGCTTGCCCTTGTCAGCCTCCTCCAGCACGATCTTGTCAAGGCCGCTCAGGCGCAGCTTTGCGGCGGCGTCACCAAAGGCGCCGACACCGGGTAAAATCACGTGCGAGGCGGCACGGATCACGTCGGGATCAGCCGTTATTTGTGCTTCGGCGCCAATGGCGGCAAGCGAGCTGCTGAGTGAAAACAGGTTGCCAACGCCGTAATCAATGATCGCGACCATTACAGCACCTCTTTTGTGGAAAGCACGGTGCCGCCAAGGCTTTCGTCGGGGGTGAGTGCCTTTTTCAGGCTATGTGCCACCGATTTGAAGATGCCCTCGATGATATGGTGTGTGTTGTTACCTGCAAGCTGCGCGATGTGCAGGGTGATCTTGGCCTCGCGCACGAATGCCAGCCAGAATTCCTCCACAAGCTCGGTATCAAACGTACCGACCTGGGCGCAGGGCATCTCGGCATCGTACCCGAGATAGGAACGGCCCGAGAGGTCAACGGCCGAGAGGATCAGCGCCTCATCCATTGGTAGGATCATATAGCCATAGCGGGCAAGTCCCTTTTTGTCGCCTGCGAGCTCGCCTACGGCACGCCCGAGGCAAATGCCGATATCCTCGGCGGTATGGTGGGCATCTACTTGCAGATCTCCCACGCAGCTGAGGGTCAGGTCAAAGCCGCCGTGACGGGTAAAGAGCGTGAGCATATGGTCAAGAAAGCCACAGCCTGTGTCAATGCTTGCCATGCCCGTGCCACGCGAGAGGGTCAGGCTGATATCGGTTTCTGCGGTCTTTCTCGTGATCGTTGCGGTATTTTTCATGATCTACTCCTTTATAATATCGGCAAGCGCCGCTACCAGTGCTGCCATTTCCTCGGCTGTGCCAACGGTAATGCGGTTATAATCGGCAATGGGTGCTTTGCTGAAGTGGCGCACGAGGATCCCGCGCGCGCGCAGGGCACTGTAAATGGCCTTGCCTGCAAGGCGGGGGTGGCGCACAAACATAAAGTTGCCGCGCGAATCGGTGACCTCAAAGCCAAGATCTCTGAGAGCCATCTGGGTGCTTTCCCGATTTTTTATGATAGTGGCGCAGTTTTGCTGCGTGTAATCCTCATCGGCCATTACACCAAGACCCGCGGCCGCTGACATGCTGTTGACGTTATAGGGATTGGTGGAATATTTCACGGTATTAAGATCGGCGATCAGGGAAGGGGAGCCAACGCCGTAGCCAAGGCGTGCGCCCGCCATGGAGCGCGATTTGGAAAAGGTGCGCGTGACGAGCAGGTTGTCGTATTTACGTACCAGTGGCACGACACTCTCACCGCCGAAATCCACGTATGCCTCATCAACCACCACAACGCGGTCGCGGTTGGCGGCTACGATCTCCTCTATTTCCGCGGCCGAAAGGGCAAGCCCCGTGGGGGCGTTGGGGTTGGCGATAAAGAGTGTACCCTTTTGTGCCATCATCGCACTCTTGTCAAGTGAAAAGTCGGCCCGCAGGGGGATCTCTGTGTAGGGCACGCGATTCAGCGTGGCGAATACGCTGTAAAAGCCATAGGTGATATCGGGGAAAACAGCGGGGCTGTTTTCGTCGCAGAATGCCATAAAGGCGAAATTCAGGATCTCGTCAGAGCCGTTTGTGACCAGCACCTCGTCGGTGCTGAGGTCGTGATAGTCGGCTATGGCAGTATGCAGGGCAAGGTACGTGGGGTCGGGGTAAAGCTGCAGGCTTCCGGCAGCCTCGGCCGCCGCCTTCTGCGCCTTTGGCGAGGGGGGGAAGGGGGATTCGTTGGTATTTAATTTGATGTATTTTCTGTCGCGCGGCTGCTCACCGGGGGTGTAGGGGGTGAGGGCGGCAAGGCGAGCTGTGAAAAATTTGCTCATGGGTTCTCCTTGATATAGGCCCCGTTTGGGGGTCAATTCTTTTCAAGACGGATGGTGGCGCTTCTTGCGTGTGCGTCAAGCCCTTCCTTGCCCGCAAAATAGGCAAGGTCCTCGGCAACGCGTCCGAACGCCTCCTTGGTATAGTAGGTGTACTGTGTTTTCTTGATAAAATCGTCTACTGACAGGGGGTTCGAAAAGCGTGCAGTGCCGCTGGTGGGCAGCGTGTGATTGGGGCCTGCAAGATAATCGCCCAGTGCCTCGGGACAGTATTTGCCCATAAAGACAGAGCCTGCGTGGCGCACGCCGTCAAGATAATCAAAGGGATTGTCAACGGCAAGCTCTAAATGCTCGGGTGCAAGCTCGTTTGCCACGTCAATGGCGGTCTTGAGGTCGTCAACCACGATAATTTTGCCGTTGTTATCGATCGAGGTGCGCGCGATCTCGGCGCGGGGCAAAAGCGGGATCTGCTTTTCAAGCTCGGTATTGACAGCCATAGCAAGCGCTTCGCTGTCGGTGATCAGCACGGCGCTGGCAAGCTTATCGTGCTCGGCCTGTGACAGGAGGTCTGCGGCGACAAAGGCAGGATCGGCAGTGCTGTCAGCCACGACCAGAATTTCGCTCGGGCCTGCGATCATATCGATCGATACTCGGCCAAATACCTGCTTTTTGGCCTCTGCCACAAAGGCGTTGCCTGGGCCGACGATCTTATCTACGCGAGGGATGCTTTCAGTGCCGTAGGCAAGGGCGGCAATGGCCTGTGCGCCGCCAACCTTGAAGATGCGGTCAACGCCTGCGACCTCTGCGGCGGCCAGAATGACGGGGTTGACCTTGCCGTTTGCCTGGGGCGGGGTGACCATAACGACCTCGCGGCAGCCCGCGATCTTGGCGGGAATGGCGTCCATCAGGACGGTCGAGGGATAGGCAGCCGTGCCACCGGGCACGTAAAGGCCCGCACGGTCAATGGGAATGATCTTTTGTCCTACGACCACGCCGTTTTCCTCATTTAAAATGAAGCTGTTGCGCACCTGTCGCTCGTGAAAGCGGCGGATATTGGTTGCCGCACGGCGCAGGACCTCCAAAAATTTAGGCTCGATCTCGGAAAGCGCCTCAGCGCGCTCCTCGGGGGTCACCTGAAGGGCATCGAGCTTTGCCTTGTCAAATTTTTCGGTAAAGGCGAGCAGTGCCTTATCACCGTCACGTTTTACGGTGGCAAGGATATCCGCTACGATATCTGCTACGTTCACCGTGGGCTCGGTGCGCGCGAAGATCTCGCTGTTCGGGACCTCGCCGTATTTTAAAATTCTAATCATATCAATTCTCCACCTGCGCGGCGATGCCGCGCACGATCTGTTCAACGGTTGTATTCTTGAATTTAAAGCCTGCCTTGTTGGCGATCAGACGGGCGCTGATGGGTACTACGGTAGCAAAGACCTCAAGGTCGTTTTCGCGCAGGGTCGTGCCTGTTTCTACAATATCTACAATGACGTCGGAAAGGCCGATGATGGGGGCGATCTCAATGCTGCCGTTCAAATGGATGATATCAATATCACGTCCGAGTCCCTCGTAATAATTTTTCGCAATGCGTGAGAATTTGGTGGCAACACGCAGGGTACGGCGCGGGTCGTCGTGAAAATCCTTGGGGGCAGCAACCGCCATGCGGCACTTGCCAAGCTTGAGGTCAAGGAGCTCGTATACGTCGGGCTGATATTCAAGTAAAATATCCTTGCCCGCCACACCAATGTCGGCCACGCCGCGCTCGACGTAGATCGGTACGTCCGAGGGCTTTGCCCAGAAAAAGCGGAGCCCCAGCTCCTCATTTTCAAAAATCAGCTTGCGGTTATCCTCGTGAATGGCGGGGCAGGGAAAGCCTGCTTTTTCAAACATGGCGTAGACCTTCTCACCAAGGCGCCCCTTGGGCAGGGCAACGTTTAACATTTCCTTCATTTTTGAACCTCCCCGTCAGTCAAGCGCAGCAGTGTACGGTAGCGCAGGCGCTCGGGCATCTCGTGCAGCGCGAGGGCGGTCTTGCCCTCAGCGACCAGTGCAGCCATTTTTTCGGCCAGCACCGCAGGAGCTACATACCCGTCATACAGCAAAACGGTATCTACGTCATAGCTTTCTTTATCTTCCATAAAGCGCTCCAGCGCGTCAAGGTAAACGGCAAAGCCGATGGCGTTTTCCTTTTTGCCCATTTTGCGCATGAGGCCATTGTATTCGCCACCCGACAGCAGCCCCTCGGGCACGCCCGCAATAAAGCCCTTAAACACGATGCCGTTGTAGTAGCCGATGTCGCCCACCACGGAAAGGTCAACGCGCACAAGTGCGCCAACGGGGGAGGCTTCAAGGGCTGCAAGAAGCTCGGCAAAGGCATGAAGGGTCTGCTCGGGAACGATGTCCTGTAGCACGGGCAGCAGCGTGGGCAGCACGTCGTGTGGAGCGCCGTAGGAGGAGATGAGCGTTTGCAGCACCGCGATTTTTTCGGATGCAACACCAGCGGCTGTTGCAATGGCGGTTGCCTCGTGCAGGTTCTTCTCGCCGATGGCGGTGAGCAGCGCGCGGCGCGTGTCGGCAGATACCGCGAGGGCATCGAGCACGGCCGAAACAATGCCAAGGTGCGATACGTCAAGCACGGCGTTTTCTGAAATGGTGGCAAGGCTCTTGGCGGCCAGCGTCAGCACCTCAAAAATGCAATAGGGGTCTACCGCTCCGATACATTCAAGCCCCACCTGCATGATCTCGCGGAAGGCGTGGGTGCGCCCCGATACGCGATAGACGTTTTCCTGATAATATACTTTTTCAAGGCTGCCGCGGCGGCCTGCGTTTTTCACAATGGAAAGCGTAACGTCGGGCTTCAGGGCCAGAAGCTTGCCACTGGTGTCGGTAAAGGTAATGACGTTATCCGAGATCAGGAAGTCCTTGTTTTGCACGTACAGGTCGTATTCCTCAAATTTGTTCATTTTATATTGCGTGTAGCCATAGCTGTGATAGAGCGCACGCAGGGCGAGCGCTGCACGCTCGTCACCCTGTAAAATTCTGTTCGTGTTCATTGCTTGTCCTCCGCATCAGCCAGCCTTTGCAGCATTTGTGCGTAGCCGCCGCTGCCGTAATTCAGGCACTTGTTAACGCGGCTGATGGTAGCCGTGCTGGCGCCTGTGAGGGTAGAGATGACCTGATAATTTTTGCCCTGAGAAAGGTAAAGCGCTACGTCAAGACGCTGGGCGATCTCACGCAATTCCTTAATGGTGCAGATGTCCTCAAAAAATCGCTCGCACTCCTCTTTGGTTTCAAGCTTCAAAATTGCCTCAAACAAGCGACTTAAGGATTCGTTTTTCGTATCAAACATACCAAAGCTCTCCTGTTGTTGAAATACCTACACATTTTAACACTTCACCGCGCTAAAGTCAAGGGCTTTTTGCAATCTTTTTAAACTTTTTTCGGGATGTGGCCAAAAAAGCCGAAAAAGCATCCTGGCACGGCAGTGTGTACACGGTGTAATTATGCAATCGCGGTGTTTGTCATACCGACGTTTGGAAGCGGCTTTTGAGGATACGCTCCCTAATTCTTAAACGCGCGCTGTGCGCGCGCACGAGGCGGCGCGGGGTATCTTGTATAAAAAACGGATGAATATACGCAGCTTCGGCGGCTTTTTTAGTAAAAAAGCCGAAATATGTGCAGAATGCACAGTTTTATGGGGCAAATGAATTTTTTGTTGTTTTTTGTGCCGAAAAGCAAAATTTGGGTATTGACAGCAGATGGGCACCGTGTTATAATAGCAACATATTATTATTAAACGTGAGGTGCAGCATGGCTACTATCGCTTGTGTGATCAATATAGCCATTGTGGGCGCTATTCTAGGTCTAATTTCGCTAGTCGTTGTGGCTGACCAGAATAGTGCTGAAAGTTGCGCCCGGTTTTACAAAACCTCAGCTGTTTGACAGGACAGGAGTAAGAAGATAAAAATATCCTGCTTGTAAAATGGTTGTGAAAGATTTTGAATGTAAACCTTACGGTCTGAACTTTCAGAACGTAGGGTTTTTATTTTCCCATAGGAGGGTTTGACGATGAAATTAACAGGCGCACAAATTTTGATGGAATGCCTGCTTGAGCAGGAGGTCGATACCGTATTCGGTTATCCGGGCGGCACGATCCTCAACGTGTATGACGCGCTGTATCGCTACGGCGACAGGATCAATCACGTATTGACCGCACACGAGCAGGGCGCCGCACACGCAGCTGACGGCTACGCACGCAGCACGGGCAAGGTAGGCGTATGCTTTGCGACCTCGGGCCCCGGTGCCACCAACCTCACCACCGGCATTGCAACGGCACACATGGATTCTTCTCCTGTTGTGTTTATTTCCTGCAACGTGGCGCGCAACCTGATCGGTAAGGATTCCTTCCAGGAGGTCGATATTACGGGTATTACCATGCCCATCACCAAATGCAATTATATCGTGGATTCGGTGGAAAAGCTGGCCGATACCGTGCGTGCCGCCTTCGCGATCGCCAAGAGCGGTCGTCCCGGGCCTGTATTTATTGATATTCTTAAAAATGCGACGGGGGAGAAGACCGAGTTTACACCCCTTCCCACCGAGCAGCATTATGCTGAGGGCAAGCTTGGCGCTATGATGCGTCGCTCCTCGCAGGACTTCAAGGCCCCCGAGGTTGATGAAAAGGACCTGCAAACGCTGGTGGATATGATCCACGCCTCCAAAAAGCCCCTGCTGATCTGCGGCGGCGGTGTGGTGCGAGGCAGAGCACACAAGGAGTTTCTGGAGTTCGCTGAAAAGATCGATTCTCCCGTGGCGATCACTCTGATGGGTGCGGGCGGTATTTGCGGCCGCAATCCCCTGGCAACCGGTATGATCGGTATGCACGGCACGCAGGCCTCCAATATGGCGTGCGATGCGTGTGACCTGCTGATCTCCGTTGGCTGCCGCTTCTCCGACCGTGTGGCGCTTGCCCCCAAGACCTTTGCCAAGCAGGCAAAGATCGTTCACATCGATATCGACCGTGCCGAGATCAACAAAAACGTACATACCGACCATCACATCGTGGGCGATGCGAAGCGTGTGCTGGCACGCCTCAATGAGATGATCTCGCCTGCCGATCACAGCGACTGGAAGAAATACGTATTCTCCTTTAAGACTGAGACCGAGTACGATGATGCGACCGATACGCTGACGCCCAAGCAGATACTTTCCTCGATTGCAAAGCTTCTGCCGCAGAATACCGTGGTGGCAACTGACGTGGGGCAGCATCAGATGTGGTCGATCCAGCACTTCCGCTTTGATTATCCCGGTCAGCTCCTGACCTCGGGCGGCTTTGGCACGATGGGCTTTGGTCTGGGTGCCGCCATCGGCGCAAAGGTCGGCAACCCCGACAAGACCGTCATTCACATTACGGGCGACGGCAGCTTCCGCATGAACTGCAATGAGCTTGCCACGGTGCAGAATTACGGTGTGCCGATCATCACTTTTGTGTTTAATAACAAGACGCTTGGCATGGTGCGTCAGTGGCAGACGCTGATCTACGACAAGCGCTATTCCCAAACCACGCTTACCGACCGCGGTCCCGACTTTGTTGCGCTTGCCAAGGCATACGGGCTTGGCGGTGCGCACGTTTCAAACGTCACCGAGCTTGAGGCGGCGATCGCTGAAGCGATGCAGTGCGGCCACGGATACGTCATTGACTGTGCCATCGATATGGACGAAAAGGTACGTCCGATGGTTGGCGGCGGCTCTCATATTACCGATTTCTTGCTCAGCTGAAAGGAGGAAAAGCGATGTCAAACGAAATGAAAAGACAAACCTTAGCAATACTTGTTGATAACGAGTCGGGCGTGCTTTCTCAGATCTCGCGCCTTTTCTCCCGCAAGGGCTACAACATCGAGTCGTTGGCGGTTGGCGCCACCGAGCATATTGAGACCTCGCGCATTACCATTGAGGTCATGGCCGACGACGACCAGGTGCGACTGCTCGCCAATCAGCTGCGAAAGCTCTTTCCCGTGCATTCCGTAAAGCTACTCAATCCCGACGCGTCGATCCGCCGTGAGCTGGTGCTTTACAAGGTGCGCACCCCCGACAGTGCTGTGCGCAACGAGATCATCGGCATTGCCAATATCTTCCGTGCCAACATCATTGACGTGGCGGCTACCTCTATTACGCTTTCCGTCATCGGTGCCGAATCCAAGACCGATGCCATGGAAAAGCTCCTGCGCGAGTACGAGATACTCGAGCTTGTCAGAACAGGCGTTATTGCCCTTGAGAGAGGACAAGACACAATAAAAGATGAAACCAAAGAAAAAGGAGAATTTGATTATGGCAAAAATGTATTATGAAAAGGATTGCGACCTTAATAAACTGACCGGTAAAACCATTGCGATTGTGGGCTACGGCTCTCAGGGCCACGCACACGCACTGAACCTGCGCGATTCGGGCTGTGACGTTATCATCGGCCTGCGCGAGGGCGGCAAGTCCTGGCCCGTGGCTGAAAAGGACGGCTTTGCCGTTTACACCGTGGCTGAGGCTACCAAGAAGGCTGATATTATCATGATCCTCATCAATGACGAGGCACAGGGCGATATGTACAAGAAGGACATCGCTCCTTACCTCACTGCAGGCAAGGCGCTTGCCTTTGCACACGGCTTCAATATCCGCTACAAGCAGATCGTGCCCCCCGCTGACGTTGACGTATTCATGGCTGCCCCCAAGGGCCCCGGCCATACCGTGCGCGGTCAGTATCTGGCAGGCAAGGGCGTGCCCTGCCTCATCGCCGTTGAGCAGAACGCAACCGGCAAGGCTTATGACATTGCACTTGCATACATCGCAGGTATCGGCGGTGCACGCGCAGGTATCCTTGAGACCACGATGAACGAGGAGACTGAGACCGACCTGTTCGGTGAGCAGGCTGTGCTTTGCGGCGGCGTGGTAGATCTGATGCGCTGTGGCTTTGAGACCCTGGTCGAGGCAGGCTACAAGCCCGAGAACGCTTACTTTGAGTGCATCCATGAGATGAAGCTCATTATCGACCTGATCAACAAGGGCGGTGTGGCTGCCATGAACTACTCGATCTCCGACACCGCGGAGTTCGGTGAGTACGTATCGGGTCCCCGCGTGCTTCCTTACGAGCAGACCAAGGCCAATATGAAGGCCGTTCTCAACGACATTCAGGACGGCACCTTTGCAGGCAAGTGGATCGCTGAGAACAGAAACGGCCGTTGCTTCTTCAATTCCAAGCGTGAGCAGCTTGCCAAGCACCCCATGGAGATCGTGGGTAAGCAGCTGCGCGAGAATATGCTGTGGAAGAATGACAGCGACCTCGACACCGCTTCTAACTAAGACGGGCATATTTGGCGCATAGCATCCCCTGCGTGGGGCTCGGAGTAGTTACTACACCGTCGCCCCACGCAGCGGCGCTCTGCATCCAAATCTGCACCGCCTTGGGCATATTTGGAGAAATCTGCACCGCCTTGGGCATATTTGGAGAAATCTGCACCGCCTTGGGTATATTTGGAGTATAGTATCCCTTGCTACAGGGCTCAGAGTGTTTACTACACCGTCGCCCCACGCAGCGGCGCTCTGCATCCAAATCTGCACCGCCTTGGGCATATTTGGAGAAATCTGCACCGCCTTGGGTATATTTGGAGTATAGTATCCCTTGCTACAGGGCACAGAGTGTTACTACACCGTCGCCCCACGCAGTGGCACTCCGCATCCACATCTGCACCGCCTTGGGTAGCTTTGTGCGGCTTAATAGATTTTTTGCTGCAATACCGTTTGTATGACAAGCGATATTCCAAGAGAAAATCTGTTTTCACAAAATTTTTCCTCACGGAGGTTTTTTAAAATGAATTCCGACCAGATCAAAAAGGGCGTTGAACGCACCCCGAACCGCAGTCTTCTGTATGCGCTTGGCTACACCGATGAGGAGCTGGCACAGCCGCTTGTGGGCGTGGTCTGCTCTCATAATGAGATCGTACCCGGGCATATGCATCTTGATAAGATCGCTGAGGCCGTAAAGGCGGGTATCCGTGCCGCAGGCGGCACGCCCATCATGTTTCCTGCGATCGCTGTTTGCGACGGGATCGCCATGGGGCACGTAGGCATGAAGTATTCGCTTGTGACGCGTGACCTGATCGCTGATTCTACCGAGGCGATGGTCACCGCGCACCAGTTTGACGGCCTTGTAATGATCCCCAACTGCGACAAAAACGTACCGGGCCTTTTGATGGCTGCGGCACGCCTCAATATTCCCACTATCTTCTGCTCGGGTGGCCCGATGCTGGCAGGCCGTCTGCAGGACGGTCGCCGCACGTGTCTGAGCCACATGTTTGAGGCGGTTGGCGCCTACAAGGCAGGTACGATCGATGAGGAGCAGGTAAGGGATTATACCGAAAACGCCTGCCCCAGCTGCGGCTCCTGCTCGGGCATGTATACCGCCAACTCCATGAACTGCCTTACCGAGGCCATCGGCATGGCACTTTCGGGCAACGGCACGGTGCCCGCGCCCCTTTCTGCCCGTATCCGCCTTGCCAAGCACGCAGGCATGAAGATCATGGAGCTGATCGAGAAAAATATCCGTCCGCGTGACATCATGACAGAGGCGGCCTTCCATAATGCCGAAACCGTGGATATGGCGCTCGGCTGCTCGACCAACACGATGCTTCATCTGCCTGCCATCGCACACGAGGCAGGGGTTGAGATCAGTCTTGATATGTCTAACGCCATCAGCCAGCAGACCCCGAACCTTTGCCATCTTGCCCCCGCAGGCGACACCTATATGGAGGACCTTGACCGCGCAGGCGGTGTGTGGGCCGTGATGAAGGAGCTGACCAAAAAGCAGCTGCTTGACACCTCTGTGATGACGGTTACGGGTAAAACGCTTGCTGAAAATCTTGAGGGCGTGGTGAACCGCGACACCGCGATCATTCGCCCGATCGATAACCCCTATTCCGAAAACGGCGGCATTGCCGTTCTGAAGGGCAATCTTGCACCCGACGGGTGCGTGGTAAAGCAGTCGGCCGTGGCGCCTGAAATGATGGTGCACGAGGGCCCTGCCCGTGTATTTGACTCGGAGGATGAGGCGATTGCTGCCATTTATGCAGGCAAGATCGTGGCGGGTGACGTGGTCGTGATCCGTTACGAGGGCCCCAAGGGTGGCCCGGGCATGCGTGAGATGCTGAATCCCACCTCCGCTATTTGCGGCATGGGCCTTGGTGAGAGCGTGGCATTGATCACCGACGGCCGCTTTTCGGGTGCGACCCGTGGCGCATCGATCGGTCACGTCAGCCCCGAGGCTGCCGCAGGCGGTAACATTGCACTGGTGCAGGAGGGCGACCGCATTGCCATCAACATCAAGGAATGCAGCATCAGGCTCCTGGTCGATGACGGGGAGCTGGCCGCTCGCCGTGCCGCCTGGGTGGCACCCGAGCCAAAGGTGAAGACCGGATATCTTGCCCGTTACGCAAAGCTGGTGTCTTCCGCTGACAAGGGCGCGATCCTTACGGTATAAGCAATTTTAGGAGTATTTTATGGAACGAGTAAAAATATTTGACACGACCCTGCGCGACGGTGAGCAGTCACCCGGGTGCAGCATGAACCTTGGCGAGAAAATTGAGGTTGCCAGGCAGCTGGAGCTGATGAAGGTCGACGTGATCGAGGCGGGCTTTGCCATCTCCTCCCCCGGTGACTTTGAATCGGTGCAATCGATCGCCAAGGCAGTTAAGAATTGTAGCGTTGCTTCACTCGCGCGCTCGACCGCTAAGGATATCGATGCCGCGTGGGAGGCCGTAAGAGTGGCCGCCGATCCGCGTATTCATTTGTTTATTGCGACCTCTCCCTTACATATGGAATATAAGCTGCGTATGACCCCTGAGCAGGTGCTTGAGAAGACTGCCGCAATGGTTGCGTATGCGCGCAAGTATTGCTCGAACATTGAGTTTTCCGCAGAGGATGCGACACGCTCGGATTGGGAGTTCTTAGCAAAAGTCGTAAATATCGCCATTGATAACGGCGCTACCGTCATCAACCTCCCCGACACGGTCGGCTACACCACCCCCAACGAGATGCGTGCGCTTATCGAGTACATGGTAAGGCACACCAACTATCAGGGGCGCGCCGAGTTTTCAGTGCACTGCCACAACGACCTTGGTATGGCTGTGGCAAATTCTTTGGCGGGCGTTCTTGGCGGTGCCCGTCAGATCGAATGCACCGTCAACGGTCTTGGTGAGCGTGCGGGCAACACCGCCCTTGAGGAGGTCGTTATGGCGCTGCATACCCGTCCTGATCTTTACGGTGTCGGCACGGGCATTGAAACCACGCGTATTTCGCGTGCGAGCAAGACCGTTTATAATATCATCGGTCAAAACGCGCCCCTCAACAAGCCTATCGTCGGCAAAAATGCGTTCCTGCACGAATCGGGGATTCATCAGCACGGTGTGCTTGCCAACAAGCAGACCTATGAGATCCTCACCCCCGAGTCTGTCGGCATCGTAGCAAAGAATCTCGTGCTGGGTAAGCATTCGGGCAAGCATGCGTTTGAAAGCCGCCTCATTGAGCTTGGCTATCACCTGTCCGCTGAGGAGCTTATGACCTGCTTCGAGGAATTCAAGGTGCTTTGCGATAAGAAAAAGAGCATCAGCGACGAGGACATTGAGGCTATTGTGCTTCACAAGACCACCGTCGGTGATATGCCCGAGGACGCAGGCTTCAAGCTTGATCGCTTTGTAGTGCATACCAGTAACTTTACCACCTCGACAAGCACCGTGGTGCTGACGCGCGACGGCGAGAAGTTTGAGGAGGTCAGCCTTGGTGACGGTCCGATCGATGCCTCGTTCAAGGCCATTGATAAGATCGTCAATCCCGAGGAGCACACCTTTAAAACCTATACCATTCACTCTATTTCCGAGGGTAAGGATACCCTTGGTGACGTTACCGTGCGTCTTGCCGCAGGCAATCGCACCTACACGGGTAAGGGCCTTTCTACCGATATTATCGAGGCCTCTATCCTCGCGTATCTGAACGCCATTAACAAAATGCAATATGCCATAGAGCAGGCAAAGGGGGCATAATAATGGGCATGACAATGACACAAAAAATTCTTGCCGCACACGCAGGCTTGCCTTCGGTAAAGGCAGGCGACCTGATCGAGGCAAGGCTTGATATCGTGCTGGGCAACGATGTCACCACGCCCGTCGCGGTTGACGTGTTTGATAAGGCAGGGTTCACGAGCGTATTTGACAAGGATAAGATCGCTATCGTGCTTGACCACTACACGCCCTGTAAGGACATTAAGTCCGCTGAGCTTTGCGCAACGGCCAGAAGCTTTGCAAAGCGCTTTGATATTACGCACTTCTACGACGTGGGAGCTGTGGGCATTGAGCACGCGCTCCTGCCCGAGAAGGGCATTGTCGGCCCCGGTGATCTTATTATCGGTGCTGACTCCCATACCTGCACGTACGGTGCGCTTGGTGCCTTTTCTACGGGTGTAGGCTCCACCGATATGGCCGCAGGTATGGCAACGGGCGAAAACTGGTTCAAGGTGCCCGCCGCCATCAAGGTCGTGCTGAAGGGCAAATTGCAGCCCTTTGTCAGCGGCAAGGACGTGATCCTGCACCTGATCGGCCGCATCGGCGTTGACGGGGCACTGTATAAGTCGCTTGAATTTGTTGGTGAGGGCGTAAAGGCTCTCACGATGGATGATCGCTTTGCCATTGCCAATATGGCGATCGAGGCAGGTGCCAAAAACGGCATTTTCCCGGTTGACGAGCAGACGATGGCATACGTAACGGGTCGTTTCACGCGCCCTGTGCACGTGTTTGAGGCTGACGAGGATGCGGTGTATGAAAGCGAGGTCGTGATCGACCTTGATACCCTGCAGCCGACGGTCTCGTTGCCCCATCTGCCCTCTAACACCAAGACTGTTGACGAGGTGAAGGGCTTGCCCATTGATCAGGTGGTCATCGGCTCCTGCACCAACGGCCGCATTGGCGACCTGCGTGCTGCCGCTGCCATTCTGAAGGGTAAAAAGGTGGCAAAGGGTGTGCGTTGCATCGTTATTCCCGCAACCGAGGCGATTTACCTGCAGTCTATTAAGGAAGGCTTGACCGAAATCTTTATTGAGGCCGGGTGTGCCGTTTCCACACCTACGTGTGGCCCCTGCCTTGGCGGTCATATGGGCTGCATGGCGGCAGGCGAGCGTGCCGTTGCCACCACCAACCGCAACTTTGTCGGGCGTATGGGTCACGTAAAGAGCGAGGTCATTCTCGCCAGCCCTGCTGTGGCTGCCGCCTCTGCTGTGTGCGGTGCTGTGGCATCACCCTACGATATGGAGGTGTAAGAAATGTATCAAGGAAAAGCATTCTGCTACGGCGACAACGTCGATACTGACGTCATTATCCCTGCACGTTACCTCAACGCCCCCTCTGCCGAGGAGCTTGCCAAGCACTGCATGGAGGATATTGATACCGAATTTGTAAAGGAAGTCACCCCCGGGGATATCATGGTGGGTGGCGAAAACTTCGGCTGCGGCTCCTCGCGTGAGCACGCGCCGATCGCCATTCGCGCCAGCGGCATTTCCTGCGTGATCGCCGCCAGCTTTGCCCGTATCTTTTACCGCAACGCCATCAATATCGGTTTCCCGATCTTAGAGTGTGCTGAGGCGGCAAAAAGCATCAAAAAGGGAGACCGTGTCAGCGTTGATGCCGATAAGGGAGTGATCAAAAACCTCACCACGGGTGAGGAATTTCAGGCAACGCCTTTCCCTGCGTTTATCAACCGCATTATTGAAAACGGCGGTCTTTTGCCTTATCTTGTAGCAAAGCAAAAGGGAGGTGCCGCCAAATGACCTACCGTATAGCACTGGTAAAGGGTGACGGTATCGGCCCTGAGATCGTTGAGAGCGCCGTGGCGGTGCTTGAAAAGATCGGTGAGAGGTTCGGCCATCATTTTGAATTTACCCCGTACCTTGCAGGAGGCTGTGCCATTGATGCCTGTGGTAAGCCTCTGCCTGAGGAGACTGTTGAGGGCTGCAAGAACAGCGACAGTGTTCTGCTTGGTGCCGTGGGTGGCCCCAAGTGGGATACGCTCCCCGGCAATATCCGCCCCGAAAAGGCATTGCTTGGGCTTCGCGCAGCACTCGGTCTTTATACCAACCTGCGCCCTGCCCGCATTTTTCCTGCATTGAAGGGCGCTTGCGCCCTGCGCCCCGATATCATCGACCGCGGCTTTGACCTTGTCATTGTGCGCGAGCTGACGGGTGGCATTTATTTTGGAGAGCGCGGTCGCCGTGAGGGCAAATACGGCCCCGAGGCCTATGACACTGAGGCGTATAGCGTAACGGAGGTTGAGCGTATTGCACGCGTGGCCTTTGAAACTGCAAGAAAGCGTCGCAAAAACGTGGTGAGCATTGACAAGGCTAATGTGCTGGAGACCTCACGCCTGTGGCGTGAGACGGTGCACCGTATCGCCGCCGAATATCCCGACGTGGAGGTTTCGGATATGCTGGTCGATAATGCCGCAATGCAGCTGATCCGCGATCCCTCGCGCTTTGACGTGGTGGTGACCTCGAATATGTTCGGTGATATTCTCTCCGACGAGGCCTCGCAGATCACGGGCTCGATCGGGCTTTTGGCCTCTGCCTCGCTTGGCGCCACCAAGTGCGGTCTTTACGAGCCGATCCACGGCTCCGCACCCGACATCGCGGGTCAGAATAAGGCAAACCCCATTGCCACCATTCTTTCCGCTGCGATGATGCTGCGTTATTCGTTTGACCTCATCGCGGAGGCCGATGCCATTGAAAACGCCGTCAACAGCGTGATCGAAGACGGCTACCGCACGGCGGATATTCTGACCGATTCCACCAAGGAACCTCTCACCTGTACCGCCATGACTAAACTTATCATGGAAAGGATCTAAGAGATGCTGAACGTAAAAGTAACGAAAACGACGACCCCTAAGCAAAAGCCCCAAGGCCCCCTTGGTTTTGGCAAGATCTTCACCGACCATATGTTTGTGATGAATTACACCGAGGGCATGGGCTGGCACGATGCGCGTGTGGTGCCCTTTTCCGATATTTCTCTTTCGCCCGCTTGTGTGGTATTCCACTATGGGCAGGAAATGTTTGAGGGCATGAAGGCCTACCGTGGCGAGGACGGCAACACTTATTTGTTCCGCCCCGAGAAAAATGCACAGCGTGCCAATGAGTCCAATCGCCGTCTTTGCATTCCCGAAATTCCCGAGGATATTTTTGTGGAGGCTGTAAAGGCTGTGGTAAAGGTTGACGAGGATTGGATCCCCACGGCAGACGGTACCTCTCTTTACATCCGTCCCTTTGTGATCGCCACGGATGCATTCCTTGGCGTTGCACCCTCTAAAACCTACTTATTCATGGTTATTCTTTCCCCCAGCGGTGCTTATTACAGCGAGGGTCTTGCTCCTGTTGGTATCTGGATCGAGGATGATTACGTGCGCGCTGTGAAGGGCGGCATGGGCTACGCCAAGACGGGCGGCAACTACGCCTGCTCTCTTGCCGCACAGGTAAAGGCACACGATGCAGGCTTCTCGCAGGTGCTCTGGCTTGACGGTGTCGAGCGCCGTTATATCGAGGAGGTGGGCGCCATGAACATCTTCTTTAAGATCGACGGCGTGGTGGTAACACCCATGCTCAACGGCTCTATTTTGCCGGGTGTGACGCGCAATTCGGTGCTGCAGCTGCTGAGATCCTGGGGCGTGCCCTGTGAGGAGCGCCGTATCTCGGTTGACGAGCTCCTGGAGGCGCAGAAAAACGGCAAGCTTGAGGAGGTGTTCGGCACGGGTACGGCCGCGGTCATCTCTCCTGTTGGAAAGCTTCGCTATAAGGACGACGTGATGACGATCGGCGACGGTGGTATCGGTGTGCTTAGCCAGAAGATCTACGATACCATCACGGGCATCCAGACCGGTAAGCTTGACGATCCGTTTGGCTGGAGAGTAACGCTTTAAGAGGGTATTATGCTGACGTTAGATAAGATTTATCAGGCGGCCTTCGTGCTTCGTGACGTGGCGCGCAGGACCGACCTCATTCAGGCGCGCAATATGTGCACTGACTGCGAGCTTTACCTGAAAACCGAGAATTTGCAGGTGACGGGTAGCTTTAAGGTGCGCGGCGCTTATTATAAGATCAGCCAGCTTTCCGCTGCGGAAAAGGCAAAGGGCATCATTGCCTGTAGCGCGGGTAACCACGCACAGGGTGTGGCGCTTGCCGCCCAGAAGATGGGCATCAAGAGTGTGATCTGCATGCCCGACGGCGCCCCCATCAGTAAGGTGCAGGCAACGAAGGCGTTCGGTGCTGAGACCTGCCTTGTGCCGGGTGCTTACGACGATGCCTATCAGAAGGCGTGCCAGCTGCGCGATGAAACGGGTGCTACCTTCATTCACCCCTTTGACGATGAAGAGGTGATCGCAGGGCAGGGCACCATCGGCCTTGAAATTTTAGAGCAGCTGAGCGATGCCGATGCTGTTGTGGTGCCGATCGGCGGTGGCGGTCTGATCGCAGGCGTAGCCTATGCCGTCAAGCATCTTAATCCTAAGGTGAAGGTCTACGGCGTGCAGGCAGAGCGTGCGGCAAGCATGGCACAGAGCCTGAAGCAAGGGCGCCAAATCACCCTTGATTCGGTTTCTACCTTTGCTGACGGCATTGCCGTCAAGCACCCGGGTGATAACACCTTCAAGCTGATCGGTGAGTACGTTGATGAGGTCGTTACCGTCAGCGAGGACGAGATCGCTACCGCGATCCTTACCCTGATGGAAAAGCAAAAGCTGGTGGCAGAGGGAGCAGGTGCGGTCGGTGTTGCCGCCGTGATGTTCGATAAGGTGCCTGTGAAGGGCAAAAAGGTGGTCTGTGTAGTTTCGGGCGGCAATATTGACGTGAATATTTTGTCGCGTGTGGTTACGCGCGGTCTTGTCACCACGGGTCGTAATGCCACGCTGCAGATCGCCCTTGAGGATAAGCCCGGTCAGCTGCTTGGTGTCAGCAGCATCATTTCACGCTGCGGCGGCAACGTTGTCAGCGTGCACCATGAGCGCTCCGATGCCAATATGGCTGTTGCCAGCTGCTTCCTGAAGATCGGCATGGAAACGCGTGATTTTGCGCAGATCGAGGAAATTAAAACCGCCCTTACCGAGGCAGGATTTAAAATCGTATAAGGAGTATAGCTATGTTTAAGCAGATTTCTACCGACAAGGCCCCCGCCGCTATCGGCCCTTATTCGCAGGCGCTTGACCTTGGCAATATGGTGTTTGTATCGGGTCAGATCCCGGTCGACCCCGCAACGGGCACGATGTCCGAGCGCATTGAGGAGCAGGCCGTGCAGGCACTGACCAACCTCAAGAACGTACTGGCCGCTGCAGGCGTTGGTATGGAAAACGTGGTAAAAACCGTGGTATTTCTTGCCGACCTTGCCGACTTCGCTGTCGTGAACGGCATTTACGAGAGCTTTTTCAAGGCCCCCTTTCCTGCGCGCAGCTGTGTGCAGGTGGCGGCGATCCCGAAGGGCGCAAAGCTTGAGATCGAGTGCATTGCGGTAAAGTAATAAGAAATTTCCCATTGATACAAAAAGCCCGAAGCATGCGCTTCGGGCTTTTTGTTGTTTTTTTTTAATATTCCATTGCAGTCAATCGCCGCGAAAGCAAGAGCAGGAAGCAGAATAAATAGGCATACAGTAAAAGCCAAGTAAGGCTGTTTACAAGATATTGCCATGTGCCGTAATATTGTGTGTTAAACAAGAACTCAAGGGTCAAGGTGAGCACAACCATCATAACGGCACCCCACAAATACCCTTTTGGGGCGTGTGCTTTCCGTACAGGACCCGCTATCACGAGTGCAAAGCCGATTAGAAACACAAGGTGTGTAAGTAGTAACAGCCAGAGATTGAGGTCAGCAAATAAAAGATGAAGCGAAATATCGGTAAGATGCTTTGGCAAAAGTATGGTTTGTATCAGTGTGAGCACAAAGTCGCTAAAGCTACCAAGTGCTTCTGCCAGCAGCATGAGGATCAAGCCAACGTGGAAAAGGCGATCCTTGGTGGCGGTATAGTACTCATGGTGATAATAGAGCAAAAACAGCACGAGCCAAAAACCGGCGCAAAGTGGCAAAAAGGCAAAATAATTCAGTGTCATCAGCTGTGCTACCATAGTTTGATTGCTTTTCACGATCAGCGCAGAGATCACCGTATAGGAGCCGCGCAAAAAAAGCACAAAATAGAGCGTTAGCAGCGGGGCGCCTGAAAGCAATTGCTTTTTATAAAAAGAAAGATATTCTAACAGGGAAAGCAGCGCGTACGTAATGGAAAAAAGCACGAAGAGCACGCTCCATAAAATCAGGCAGATCTGCATAATCCCGATCGTGCGTGAGGAGCGCAAAAGCCAACCGCCGCAAGCGGCAGCAAACAAGGACAGACCTAACCCAACAAGGACACCGACTCCTAATTTGCCGAGATTCCTTAAAACAGCTTTTTTATACTGCGGTGCTTCTAAAATAGAATAATTAAAATAAATACTGTGTCGTTTAAAGGAAAAAGCGAGGTAGGTGCTTAATAACAAGAACAGGTGCAAGGCAACGTGCTCGGTGCCGATGCCTTGAAAATTTATGTTTGTAGTAAGCAACAAGGATAAGGGCTCGAAAAGCGCGAAGGCTATCAAGGCTATGTAAAGCACTAATTGCCCTGCACGGCTGTAATAGGCAGTGCACTGAGCCTTGCCGTATTCATCATGTGGAGAAACATGCGCAAGGATGATTCCAATGAGAAGCGTTAGCGCTCCCGTGATAGCAATAGCCGCTTCAAAACCGAGGGGTAAGAAGTAATAGAGCTTAGAATATGAATGAATATGGTCCATATTTACAGCAATATTCAGTGCACGCAGTATGCCACAAAGCAGGGCGCATATTGTGCCAATCAGCATGGTGTTACGCGTGATCTTCCCACGTTCTTGCTCGATTCGTTCATCAAAAAACATAACTTACCTCCAAAAAATATCGTTTAATGTTACCTGCAGAGTGTGACAAATGCGCAGGCACAGCAGAATGGTGGGGTTATACCCACCGTTTTCTATCATGTTGATCGTTTGGCGTGATACACCGACCAGCCGCGCCAATTCACCTTGTGACAAGCCTAATCTTTGGCGCGCGGTTCGCATTTCCTTGTTTTCTTCCACAGGCGTCCTCCTGTATATTTGCTTAACTCCATTATATCGCGTAGGAAGCGAAATGTCAACTATATTTGACATTTTTATTGCGATACAAATGATCTTATCTTTGCTTTGAAAAAACATACAAAATCAGTAAATAAAAATACAGAAAAAATGTAAGAAGAAAGAATACTGAAAAGAAAAGTACTTATTTATATATTTATTTTATTATAGTGCTTGACAAAGCTGCACAAAGCGAGTATAATAATTGTATATGTTTGTTGTTGTGAATAAATATTCAATAACAATGAGTAAAATTCCAAATTCCGAAAGGATTCGTCGTGAAGAAAGTATTTATTGACGGCAGTGCGGGTACCACGGGCTTGCGCATACGCGAGCGCTTGGCCGCGAGAAGCGACATAGAGCTGCTGATTTTGCCCGAGGACAAGCGCAAGGACAGTGCCGCGCGCCGTGAGGCCTTGAATCGTGCCGACGTGGCATTTTTATGCTTGCCTGACGATGCCGCCCGCGAGGCGGTGGCGATGATCGAAAATCCTAATACCGCTGTCATTGACACCTCTACCGCGCATCGCACGGCAGACGGATGGATCTACGGCTTTCCCGAGCTTTGCGAGGACCGTGCGGCGCTGGCCGCAGCCAAGCGTGTGGCAAATCCCGGCTGTCATGCCAGTGGATTTATTGCGCTTGTGGCACCGCTTATCAGGGCAGGGCTTCTCAAGAGGGATGCACATCTTTGTGCCTTTTCCCTCACGGGCTATTCGGGGGGCGGCAAAAAAATGATCGCTGAATATGAGGGCGAGGGCCGCGCCGCGGCGCTTGAGGCGCCCCGTCAGTATGCGCTCACGCAAAAGCACAAGCACCTGCCCGAGATGCAGGCGGTATGCGGCCTTGACGTGGCGCCCATCTTTTCCCCGATCGTGGCTGACTATTACGCAGGTATGGAGGTAACCGTCCCGCTGTTTGCCGACGCGGTAAGAGGGGGCGCCGCCGAGATCGCGGCGGTGTATCGTGAAACCTACCAAAAGGGACTGGTGCGCTACTCGCCCACTATGGGTGAGGGGGGACTGCTTGCCGGAAACGGCATGGCAGGGCGTGACGATATGGAAATCGGTGTGCTTGGTAACGACGAGCGCATTTTGCTGGTGGCACGCTTTGATAATCTTGGCAAGGGCGCCTCGGGCGCGGCTATACAAAATATGAATATCCTGCTCGGCACCGATGAGGCCACAGGACTTGTAACAGGAGAGTAAAAAATGAAGCTTGTAGAAGGTGGCGTTTGCGCAGCAAAGGGCTTTCGCGCAAACGGTTTGCATTGCGGTATCCGCAAAAATAAAATCAAAAAGGATCTGGCACTGATCGTCAGTGACGTGCCCGCAACGGCGGCAGCTGTTTATACCACAAACCTCGTCAAGGGTGCCCCCCTGCTGGTCACGAAAAAGCATCTTGCAAACGGCGTGGCGCAGGCCGTGATCTGCAACAGCGGCAACGCCAACACCTGCAATGCCAACGGCGTGGAGATCGCCGAGCATATGAGTGAATTGGTGGCAGAGGTCGCCGGCGTGAGGGTTGACGACGTGGTGGTGGCATCGACGGGTGTCATCGGCCAGCCCCTTGATATTACGCCCATCAAAAAGGCTATGCCCCAGCTGGTGGCAGGCCTTACATACGATCACCTTGGCGCGCGTGCCGCCGCTGAGGCGATCATCACCACCGATACGGTAGCCAAGGAGGTGGCCGTTGAATTTGAGGTGGGCGGCAAGACCTGCCATCTTGGCGGTATTGCCAAGGGCAGCGGTATGATCCACCCCAATATGGCCACGATGCTGGTGTTTATCACCACCGACGTTAAGATCTCGTCCGCCATGCTGCAAAGGGCGCTTTCCACAGACGTGCAAAAGAGCTTTAATATGGTGAGCATTGATGGCGATACCTCTACCAACGATACCGTAGCTGTTTTGGCAAACGGCCTTGCGGGTAATGTGGAGATCGTTTCTGAGGGTGCTGACTTTGAAGCCTTTATGAAGGCGCTGAACACCGTAACCGTGCAGCTTTGCCGTATGCTGGCAGGCGATGGCGAGGGTGCCACCAAGCTGCTGGAATGTAAGGTAACGGGTGCTGCTTGTCCCAAGTGCGCAGGCACGGTTGCCAAGAGCGTCATTTGCTCCAGCCTGTTAAAATCTGCCATGTTTGGTGCCGATGCCAACTGGGGACGCGTGCTTTGCGCCATCGGCTACAGTGGTGCGCCTGTCGACGTCAACCGTATTGACGTGGCCTTCCGCTCCGCAAAGGGCACCGTTGAGGTATGCAAGAACGGTGCGGGCGTTGCGTTTTCCGAGGAAGCGGCAAAGGAGATCCTGCTGGAAAAGGAGATCGAGATCCTCGTGTCGCTCGGTGACGGCGAGGGCGAGGCGACTGCGTGGGGCTGTGACCTTACGTACGATTACGTGAAGATCAACGGAGATTACCGTACCTGATTTTGAGGTGAATAGCATGAAAGATAATTTTTCTAATGCCGATCGCGCACAGGTGCTTGCGCAGGCGCTCCCCTATATCAAGCGCTATAACGGCAAGGTGATCGTCGTTAAATACGGCGGCAACGCTATGATCAACGAGGAATTAAAGCAGCAGGTCATGGAGGACATCGTCCTTTTGCACCTGATCGGCGTGAAGATCGTGCTGGTGCACGGTGGCGGCCCTGAGATCAACGACCTGATGAAGCGCCTTGGCATGGAGCCCAAATTTGTCGATGGACTGCGCGTGACCGATAAGGAAACGGTAGATCTGGTGCAGATGGTGCTGGCAGGCAAGGTCAATAAAACGCTTGTCAATCTGCTTGAGATGAAGGGCGGCAATGCCATGGGCATTTCGGGTATGGACGGACGCCTGATCGAGGCCATGCCCAAGAGTGAAAAGCTCGGGTTTGTGGGCAATATCAAGCGTGTGAATATCGCGCCCGTGATCGATCTGCTGGAAAAGGGCTATATTCCCGTGATTTCTACGGTGGGCTGCGACAAGAAGGGCAACACCTACAATATCAACGGCGACACCGCCGCCGCTTGCATTGCAGGTGCGCTTCGGGCGGAGCGCCTTATTATGATGACCGATATCGCAGGGGTACTGACCGATAAGAACGACCCCACCACGCTGATCCCGCGTCTTACCGTGTCTGAGGCCAAGGGGCTTTACGAAAGCGGCATTATTTCGGGTGGTATGATCCCGAAGGTCGATTGCTGCATTGAGGCGATCGAGCGCGGCGTGGAGCGTGTGATTATTATGGACGGCTGTGTGCCGCATTCTATTTTGATGGAGCTGCTTACCGATGAGGGTGCAGGTACCATGGTGACAAAGGATTGACATATGAAAAGCTTTAAACAACAGGACGAGCAATTTGTTGCGCATACCTATAAGCGCTTTCCCGTGGAGCTGGTTTCGGGCAAGGGGTCGCTTTGCTATGATGTGACGGGTAAGGAATATATTGATATGGGCTCGGGCATTGCCGTTAATTCTCTTGGCTTTGCCAACGATGGGTGGGTTGCTGCTGTCAGTGCACAGCTTGGCACCTTGCAGCACACCTCTAATCTTTACTACACTGAGCCCTGTGCCACACTGGCGGCCGAGCTTTGCCGTCGCACCGGCCTTTCCAAGGTCTTTTTCGGAAACTCGGGTGCTGAGGCAAACGAATGTGCCATCAAGGTGGCGCGCAAATATGCGGCCGAGAAGAAGGGCGCGGAGTATTATCATATCATTACGCTTGAAAACAGCTTTCACGGTCGCACTGTGACCACGCTGGCGGCAACGGGGCAGGCCCACTATCACGAGCAGTTTTTGCCTCTGACACCCGGATTTCTTCACGCCCCCGCAAACGATGCCGAGGCGCTGATCGCTCTTTCTGAGGCAAACAAGGTGGCGGCCATTATGATGGAGCCCGTACAGGGTGAGGGCGGTGTGCACGCGCTTGAGGCTGATTTTGTGACCCGTGTGGCAGCTTATGCCAAGGAAAAGGATATTTTGCTGATCTTTGACGAGGTGCAGACGGGCAACGGGCGCACGGGTAAGCTTTATGGCTATATGCACTACGGTGTGGCGCCTGACATCGTTACCACTGCCAAGGGCCTTGGCGGCGGCTTGCCGCTTGGTGCGTGCTTGCTTTCCGAAAAGGTGGAAGGTGTGCTTTCTTACGGTGATCACGGCTCTACCTTCGGTGGCAATCCCGTATGTGCCGCGGGTGCCGTTTACGTGCTCTCGCAGCTTGACGAGGCACTGCTTGATCAGGTCAGAGAAAAGAGCGCTTATATCGTAAAAAATCTCACGGGTGCCAAAGGCGTGAGATCGGTGAGTGGCATGGGCCTGATGCTGGGTATTGAAACCGAAAAGCCCGCCGCTGATGTGGTGAGCGCTTGTATGGCGCAGGGCGTGCTTTGCCTTACGGCCAAGCATAAGGTGCGTTTGCTGCCCGCACTCAATATTCCGTGGGCCGAGCTTGAAAGGGCTGTTGCTATTATTAAATCCGTTATCGCCGAGGGCGTGACGGAGTAAGGAGTTTTCGTTATGTCTGTTACACCAAAGCATTTTTTAAAGCTGCTGGATTATACACCCGCACAGATCAATGAGCTGCTTGATCTTGCCGCTGATCTGAAGGCCAAAAAGAAGGCCGGTGTGCCGCACCGCCTTTGCGAGGGCAAGAGCATTGCGCTGATCTTTGAAAAGACCAGCACGCGTACGCGGTGTGCCTTTGAGGTAGCAGCGACCGACCTCGGTATGCATGCTGTCTATCTTGATCCCACCGGCTCACAGATCGGCAAAAAGGAGAGCATCCCCGACACGGCGCGCGTGCTCGGCCGTATGTTTGACGGCATTGAGTACCGTGGCTTTGAGCAGGAGATCGTGGAGGCGCTTGCAAAATATGCGGGCGTGCCTGTGTGGAACGGCCTTACAAATGAATATCATCCTACGCAGATCCTGGCTGATTTCCTCACCGTTCGGGAGCATTTTGGTGCACTCAAGGGCAAAAAGCTGGTGTATATGGGCGATGCGCGCTACAATATGGGCAACTCGCTGATGGTAGGGTGCGCCAAGATGGGTATGCACTTTGTCGCCTGTGCGCCAAAGGCTTATTTCCCCGATGACGCGCTGATCGCCACCTGCCGTGAGATCGCCGCCGAAACGGGTGCTACGCTTCAGTTTATCGAAGATCCTGCTGAGGCCGTGAAGGGCGCAGACGTGATCTACACCGACGTGTGGGTGTCGATGGGTGAGCCCGATAGCGTATGGGCCGAGCGCATTGCCGCGCTTTCTCCCTATGCTGTGACTGAGGCGCTGATGGACGCTGCCGGCCCACAATGCCGCTTTATGCATTGCCTGCCTGCCTTCCATGATCTCGGTACCACGGTTGGGCGCCAGATCTATGAGAAGTTTGGCATTGACCATATGGAGGTCACTGACGGGGTATTCGAAAGTGAGCGCTCTATCGTCTTTGACGAGGCTGAAAACCGCATGCACACGATCAAGGCTGTTATGGCGTATACGATGCGCTGATCCTATAGCAGATCTCTTATAAAGTATGGCAAATAAAAAAGCCGCGCTGTGCGCGGCTTTTTGCTTTTTGATATGAAAGCATACGATATGAAGGGTTTATTTTAAGGATCGCGCGGCACGGCGTCCACAATGGGCTGAGCGTGAAGTGTTATTTGTGATATTTGGTGCCGTGCAGGATCGAAAGGCTGCGGTAAATGGTTTCGAGCAGCAGCACGCGCATCATCTGGTGGGGAAAGGTCAATTTTGATACGGAAAGTCTGAGATCGGCCGCTGATTTTACACGCGGAGAAAGGCCGTGTGAGCTACCAATGACGAGTGTGAGCGCGCCGCTTTGGTGCATGACGTGAGAAAGCTGATCGGCAAGCTCAGGGGAGGAGAGCTGCTTACCCTCCACGCACAAGGCGACCAAAAAGCTGCGCGGCGGCACAGCATTCAGGATCGCATCAGCCTCGCGCTCAAGCGCCAGGGTGATCTCTGCGGGGGAGGGGTCTTCGGGCAGACGCTGCTCCTTTAATTCTACAATATCGATCTTAGCAAAGGCGCCAAGGCGCTTTTCGTATTCAGCCACGGCCTCGCGCCAATAGCTCTCCTTTAAATTGCCTAAAACGATCAAGCGAATATGTAGCATGGGTATCCTTTCATAGCTCGGTGATGGCGATCGGGTCGGCTGCGTTCAGCGTAACGGAAAAGCCTGCTAATGCGGCGCCTACCTCACTCAGTGCCAGGTCGGGCAGATTGTTGGTTTCGGATAAGTGTGCCAATAAAAAGCGGTTGGTCCCGTGTGTGGCAAGCTTGACACACAATGCGGCGCAATCGGTGTTGGAAAGATGGCCGAAGCGCGATGCTATGCGCTGCTTGAGGGGATAGGGATAGGGGCCTTGTCGCAGCATTTCGGTATCGTGATTGGCTTCTATGACCACGGCCTCGCAGCCCAAAAGGCCTTTTTCCACGGTGGGCGTGACGGTGCCAAGATCGGTTACATAGCCAACGGTATGCGTTTTTTTGTCTGATGTGACTGTAATGCGGTAGCCGACGCTTCCTGCACTGTCGTGCGAGGTAGGGAAGGAGGTCAGTGTAATGCTGCCAACGTTTACCTCAAAGCAGGGTGGATGCTCTACTAAATTTTCAAGCAGGGCGGCCGAAGCACAGGCACGCAACTGTGCGCCACAGGCAAAAACCGTGTGCACGGGTAGGGGATAATGCTTTAAAAAGACGTCGAGAGCTGCGGTGTGGTCGCGATGCTCGTGCGTGAGAAAGATGGCCGAGAGCGATGTGGGGTCTACCGATGCCGCGCGCAAGGCGGCGGTGAGGGCTTTGGCGTTTCGCCCTGCGTCAATGAGGATCGCAGTATCGCCCGCCCTTAGCAGAGCGGCATTGCCGTCAGAGCCCGAATATAAGATCTGCAGGGTGTAATCTTTCATTATAAATACCTGAAGATGCCGTCGAATAAAAAGAGCTCTACGGCGTCAAACAAAAAGGTGATCAGTAACGGGAAAATAATGACGAGCATCCATTTTGATTTTTCCTTTCGCTGAGCAGTGGTATCAAGAAACGCCTGCTTTTGTACGGCGCTCCAATCGTCGGGCAGCTGCTCGTGCGTGATGCCCCAGCGCCAGAAAAAACGGTTATAGATGATATAGGCAAGGGAAAACCCAAGTAAAAGCACCAGATATATCACCATTGTGACAAAGGAGAAAATGGTCTTTTGTGTCATTTCGCCATAGGCGATCAGCACGCGATAGATGATAAAAAGCAATACCGTGTTGCCACATAATAAAATGCCATATAGCGTGCGGCTCCCATTTCCTTGCGGTGTGCGGTTCAGCATACCAGTGTGGCGCCCTCGCGGCGTACGCGCAGCACCATACAAGCGCCATCGCCAAATACGTTATCCATCATCGCGCGGAAATCTGCGACGTCCTCGGCCTTGACAAAGGCCTGCACTGTGCCTGCAAATCCACCGCCGTGTACGCGCCAGGCACCGCTTTTGCCCGATAGCGCACGCTCAGCGAGGCACAACGCAAGAGAAAGCCCCTGCTCGGCCGCGTTTTTGGTGGTATATACGTTTTGCAGATAGCAGAAGGACGAGCGACCCGAGGCCAGCACGTTTTCAAAGAATGCAGGCAGATCTCCTGCGGCAAGTGCCCTTTTACCTGCTGCCACACGGCGGTTCTCGGCAAAGAAGTGCAGTGCGCGCAGGATGGCGCGGTCACCAAGCGTTTTGCGCAGACGCGGAGCTGCGGCCAGCACGGTCTTCTCATCAAGCTCGCGCAGGACCGTGGCACCGAGTGCATTTGCGACGGCTTTCATCTCGGCGGGAACGGCGGCGTAATCGGGGGTAAGATCGGCGTGGTTGCCACCCGTATTCACGATGCAGAGGTTGTAGCCTGCGGCCGTAATGTCAAAATCGATCTTTTCGATCACCGGGTTGGTGTTATTCTGAAAATCAATGGCAATGATGCCGCCGACGGCACAGGCCAGCTGGTCCATTAAGCCGCAGGGCTTTCCGAAAAATTCGTTTTCGGCAAACTGGGCGATCTTCGCAATTTCCGCGTTGTCGATCTTGCCGGCATTGTAAAGGTGGTTCTGAATGTTGCCGATCATATCCTCAAACGCGGCGGAGGAGGAAAGTCCCGAGCCCTTGAGTACGCTGGAGGTGGTGTAGGCAACGAAGCCGCCTGTGCGATAGCCGTTTTTGGCAAGCCCTGCACACATACCTGCAATGATGGCGTCGGATCTGGAAAAGCGCGCCTCGCGCGGTGTGCAGAAATCGGCAATATCCACCACGTCCTCGGGGTATCCCTCGGATTTCACGCGGACAATGCTATCGTTGGTCTTGGCGGCAACGGCTACGATATCAAGGTCGATCGAGGCGGCAATGACCATACCGCGATTGTGGTCGGTGTGATTGCCGGAAAGCTCGCTTCGTCCTGCTACGGATAAGAGATAAATATCGCGTTCGGTGCCGTAAAGGGCGGCAAATTCTTCAATGGACTTGATATAACGCGTTCTTTGTGCTTGGAGTGCATCATCGCCGTACAGCGTCAGCAGGCGTGCATCAAGCGCGCCCTTTTTGATCCTTTCAATGGCTGTGATCGTGTTCATTTGCTTAAACCCTCCGTTGGTTTGTTATTCAAGGCCCATTTGCCCCAGCAGCTTGCGGTTAAATTCCTCAGCCGTGTCATAGCCCATTTTCTTCTGGCGATTGTTCATGGCGGCAATCTCAAGAATAATGGCAAGGTTTCGGCCGGGCTTTACGGGAATGGTGATGCTGGGTACCTCATTGCCAAGTATGTTCATGGTCTGCTTGTCAAGGCCAAGACGGTCGTACATCTTGCCTTGGATCCACGGCTCAAGATTGATGACGAGGTCGATGCCCTGCGAGTCCTTCACGGCACCCATACCGAAAATGCGGCGTACGTCGATGATGCCGATGCCGCGCAATTCTACGTAGTGGCGGATAATGGGGGGAGCGGTGCCCACCAGCGTTTTGGCAGATACGCGCTTGATCTCCACGGCGTCGTCAGCGATCAGACGGTGGCCGCGCTTGACAAGCTCAATGGCCGTTTCACTCTTACCGACGCCCGAATCGCCCAGCAGCAAAAGGCCCTCACCGTAGACCTCGACCAGAACGCCGTGACGCGTGATGCGGGGGGCGAGCTGTACGTTCAGATACGCGATCAGTGCCGCCATAAAGGGGCTGGTTTTTTCCTTGGTCGCAAGGAAGGGTACCGCGTGACGGATAGCGGCCTCGGTCATAGGGGCAAAGGGCTCCTGCTCGTCAGTGGAGGTAAAGACCACGGCGACGGGCTTTTTGGCGAAGAAGGCCTCGATCTTGGCGTTGCGCGTGGCCTCGTCGCATTTGCTTAAATAGCGATATTCGGCAACGCCCACGATCTGGATACGCGTTTCCTCGAATTCGTCAAGAAAGCCTGCAAGCGCCAGGCCCGGGCGATCGACCTGGGTGTTTGATATGATAAGATTATTGGCATCGTCAGGTAAATAGAGGGGAACGAGTGAAAGCTCGCCCATCAGCTTGGCAAGCGAAATACTGTAAATTTCCTGCATACGTGCACTCCTTTACGAAAGCTGTTCATATCATTATACCACATTTTTTTAACTTTGCAAATAGGATTGCAATTTTTTATAAATGCTCTTATAAACCTTTCTTATAATTCACAATTTCTTCACAAGTATAAATTATAATATAGCATGAAAGAGTGTGGCTTGGCCAAAAGGAGAAAAAGATGAAAAAATTATTCCGTATACTGACGCTGGTGCTGGTGATCTGCCTTCTGACGCTCTCGCTTGTATCCTGCGCGGCAAAGGGTACTGTATATGCCTCTTTGCGAGCCTCCCGTGTGGTGGCAACGGTCGGTGACGTTGAAATTTTATATGAAGAGCTATATTTTATGGCAATGAATTATATTGCTGAATTAAAAGAAAAGCACGGCGAGAATGCTTTGCAGGACGAAGCGGTACGCGCTGAGCTTGACGCGTTTGTCTGGGAGAGCTTCGTTTGCCGTGAGACTGCGCTGATCTCTCTTGGCTATGAGTACGGTCTTGACGTGTTTGAGGGGGATATTGCAGCAAGTGTACAGCAAGAAATCGAGGATATGCTGGAAAACAATTTCAACGGCGATCGCAAGGCGTATGTTGAGGCACTTGCCTCACAGTATATGACCGATCACTATCTGCGCCGCTTTTTTGCTGTAGAGGAGGAGCTGGCCAATGCCATCGTGCTTGAGATGCTGTATCGCGGTGAGGTGCAGTCAAGTGATGCCGAGGTGCTTGCCACTCTGCGTGGCGAGAGCTTTGTGCGTACCGTGCACGTGTTTATTGATAAAAACAATGCCGCATATACCGAGGCGCAGCATCGTGCACACGCCGCCGAGGTGCAGGCGAGCGTGGCCGCAGCAACCACCGATGCCGCACGCTTTGAAGCGATGAACGATGCGATCGGCGGCAAATACAATCACGATTTCAGCGATCCGCTCGGAAAGGGCTATTATTTTACGTACGGTGAAATGGATAAGGCTTATGAGGATGCGGCCTTTGCGCTTGATGAGTACGGTGTCAGCGACGTGGTGGAGACCGAGGACGGGTTCTTTATCATCATGCGATTGCCCAAGGACGACGATTACATCACGACCAATTTTGAGATGCTGAAGGGCAAGTCTTATTTTGTGACGCTCAACCAAAAGGTCGATGCCAAGCTTTCCGCTATGACGCTGACCAAGACAAAATTTGGCGCGCGCCTTGATCTTACCGCCCTGCCGGAAATCGACCCCGATGGCGGCAATCTGCTCTTAATGTGGAGCGCGGTGGCACTGGTTGCCGTCGCAGGCGGTGTGGTGCTGCTGGTCGTGTTCAGATATCGTAGCCGTCAGAAAAAAGGCAACTGATTTTCAAAGGAGGTCCGCTGATGGAGGCGTGGCTTGAATATTTGTTTCTGTTTTGCACCTGCGCAACGGCGGGCTGGCTGCTTGAGGTGGTATACCGCGCCTTCCGTCACCACAAGGTGGTAAATCCCGGATTTTTGACGGGGTGCTGTCTGCCGATCTACGGTATTGGCGGTGGCGTTTTGTACTTTTTGTCAGATCTGAAGCTGCGCAGTCTGCCCAATGAATATATCCGCGTGGCTGTGATCCTGCTGATGGCAATGGGCGTGATGACGCTGATCGAGCTGCTGGGCGGCCTGATCGCGGTGAAATATTTCCGTGTACGTCTGTGGGATTATTCGGAGGAGTGGGGTAATTTTCAGGGTGTGATCTGTCCTAAATTCTCCTTGATCTGGGGGGCGGTATGCGCGCTGTACTATTTTTTGATCTATCCTTATCTGCACGGTGTGGCTGTGCGCGTGATCGAATTGCCGTGGCTGATCCTTGCTGTGGGCATGTATCTTGGTATTTTTGCCGTCGACCTTTCCCATTCACTGCGTATCATGCAGCGCCTGCGCCACTATGCCTCTCAAATGCGTACCAGCATTAACCTTGACCAGCTCAAGGCCAGCGCCAAGGAGCATTTTGCACTGGAATCGGGTAAGCGCCGTCCCTTCAATTTCTACCGTATGATCAGTAATTATATGGCGGATATGCATGGCTACCGTGACCAGATCAGCCGCAAATGGGGTGAGAAAAATGGCAAATAAGCAAATAGATTATACGCTGTTTGACGAGGTGTGCCGCGAGGTGATCCATACCGCACGCTACCAGGAAATGAAGCGCTACATCTCGCATTCCGATATTACCGTTTATCAGCATTGCTTAAAGGTGGCACGTCTTGCCTTTACGATGGCTGCCAAAAGAAAAAGGACGAAATGCGACCTGCGTGCCCTGGTGCGCGGCGCCCTGCTGCACGACTATTATCTTTACGATTGGCATGATCCCAATAAGGGCTTTCGTTGGCACGGCTTTAAGCACCACCGCTTTGCTCTTTTGAATGCACGAAGGGATTTTTCCCTGACAAAAAAGGAAGAGCAGATCATTTACACACACATGTTCCCGCTTACCTTTTGGTGTGTGCCGCGTTGCCGTGAGGCGTGGTACGTAACGATCGCAGATAAGCGCGTGGCAACCGAGGAAACAATGAAAAAATACCGCGATAAGAAAGAAAAGAAAGCAAAAAAATAAACAGGGAGCTCCCGTTCACAGGACGGGGGCTTTTCCTTTGTGGAAAAAAGAGCGATAAAACTGCGTGCGGTTCTTGATTTCGTGCTTTTTTTATGTTATACTATACTATGAATAATTATTTTCAGTTTAAAGATAGGAGAAAAACGATGCAACGTGTATCTAAAGAAAATTACTATCTTGACATTGCACAAACTGTGGCAGAGCGCGCCACATGTCTGCGCCGCAAATTCGGTGCGATCATCGTCAAAAATGACGTGATCGTTTCCACGGGCTACAACGGTGCCCCGCGCGGTAGGAAAAATTGCAGTGATCTTGGCTTTTGTCAGCGTGAGCAGCTGGGTATTCCGCGCGGTGAGCGTTACGAGCTGTGCCGCTCGGTACATGCTGAACAGAATGCCATTATCGCCGCCCCCCGTGAGCAAATGCTGGGCGCCACCCTGTATATGGCGTGCGTTTCACCCGATGATGGGTCGCTGTTTGCTGGGTGCAATTCCTGCATGATGTGCAAGCGCGTGATCTTAAATGCGGGTATTGAAACCGTTGTGGTGCGCGATACGGCAACCGATTATCGCGTGATCCGCGTGGCGGATTGGATCGAGGATGACGATTCGCTTTCCGGCAAATTCGGGTACTGATATGCGTCGCTTATTTGTGCTTTTGCTTGCCTTGCTGACGCTTTTGGTGGCGTGTGATAAGGACCGCACGAATGCCCCCGATCTGGTCGCTTTTTTGCAGGATAATGACGGCTACGGTGTGACAAACACCGAAAGCGGTGTGCACTATACCGCCCTGCCGCTTTCCTTTGAAAGCGCTGCCAGTGGCGAGGCTGTGGGTGAGTTTTACGACAAAAGGGTCGATTACCGTGTGACCTACCATAAGATCCCCGGTGCCTCCCCCGACGATTATCTCGTAGACAGCGAGATGGGCGTGTGGTATGCCGACGCTACCGTTGCGGCACCCGTGCCCGCGGCGTTGACACCGACAGCGTTGCTGGTTTGTGAGGAGGGGGCTGTCAGCGTGGAGGTGCTGCGCCTGGTGCCTGCCACACATGCTGCCGCCATAGACGAGGCACTGACCCTGTGGTTTGAGGGCGTAGCGACCGTCAAGCCTGAAGCAGCAGCGACTCTGCTCCGCGGTGTCAAGCTTGTGTCCGCTGAGCTGCCCGGCATATATTATTGCTTCAGCTTTGGCACGTGGGGAGAGGATGCTTATTTCTTCGATCCGGTCTCAGGCCGCGTGGTGGCCGTACCCCCGTCACTTGCTGCTTATTTCACCAATACACAGTCATAAAGGGAGGGATCGCCTTGTCACAAGCTGTTGCCGTGCCGCTGGAGGCACGTACGGAATATGAAGACCCGTGTGTGCACAGGGTGCTGTTTGTGTGCACGGGCAATACCTGCCGCTCGCCGATGGCAGCGGCGCTGCTAAACGATAAAATGCGTGCGTACGGGACCGACGCGGCACTGGGTGACGGCTGCACACGGGCAAAGCCAATAACGGCCATATCAGCGGGCCTTTGGCCTGACGTGGGTGCACCGATCACAGCGCTTGCTGTCACGGCACTTGCCGAGGCCGGCGTGGTCGCGACGCCATATAACGATTATACCGCGCACCGCGCGCGTCCTGTCAGCGAGGAGCTGATGGCAAAGGCTGATGAGGTGGTTGCCATTACGGGGGCGCACGCAATGGAGCTGATGATGCGTTTTCCGCAGTATGCGGCTAAGATCACCACGCTTGGTGTGGATATTCCCGACCCTTACGGCGGTGATGCTGCACGTTACCGCGCATGCTTGCACATGCTTTGTGATGCCATTGATCTGCATTTCGTGACAGGTGATCGCAATGAGAATTGAGCGTGTTTGTGCCGTGCACCTGCCTGCGCTGGCAAAGATCGAGGCCCTGTGCTTCGCTGACCCCTGGAGTAGTGAGGCGCTGTCGCTTTTACTTACGGACAAGGCCTTTGGCCTTGCCTGTGTTCATGAAGAAACAGGGGAGGTGCTTGCCTACGTGGGGGTCCTTTTGGCGCTCGACGAGGGGCAGATCATCAACCTAGCGACCCACCCTGCGTGGCGTCGCCGCGGTCTTTCTGATGCGCTTCTTTCAGCGCTTGCAGATCAGGCCCGAGCAAGAGGGCTTGTGACGTTATCTCTTGAGGTGCGCGAGAGCAATACCGCTGCTATTGCGCTTTACGAGAAGCACGGCTTTTTCGTGGCCGGCAAGCGGCCGCGCTTTTATACGCACCCGACCGAGGGAGCGCTTGTGATGCTTTGTAATTTATAACATAGGTGGATTTTCATGTATATTCTCGGAATGGAAAGCTCCTGCGATGAGACCTCTGCTGCCGTTGTGTGTGCCGAGAACGGTCGCTTGGAGATCGTATCGAATATTGTGGCCTCGCAGATCGAAACGCACAGGCTTTACGGCGGTGTCGTGCCCGAAATTGCCAGCCGTGCGCATATTGAGGCGATCACGGGTGTGACGACTGAGGCGCTCTCGCAGGCGGGGATTACGCTGCCCGAGGTGAGCGCTGTGGCTGTTACAGCCTTCCCCGGTCTTATCGGGGCACTTCTGGTTGGCGTAAATTTTGCCAAATCGCTTGCGTATGCCAACAGCATACCGTTGGTTGCTGTTAATCATATCAAGGCCCACGTGGCGGCTGTTTATTTGAGAGAGGATGCTCCCGAGGCCCCTTTTTTGGCGTTGGTGGTATCGGGGGGGCACACCTCGCTATTTGACGTGACCGCTCCTACTGATTTTCGTGAGATCGGTGCTACGCGTGACGATGCGGCGGGAGAGGCCTTTGATAAGATCGGCCGTGTGATCGGCTTGCCGTATCCCGGCGGCGCTGCGCTTGACCGTCTGGCCGCAACGGGTGATAAACACGCCATCAAGCTGCCTTCGCCGGCTCTTGGTGCTGACACGCTGGATCTTTCCTTCAGCGGTCTTAAAACTGCGGCTTTAAATTATATCAATCACTGTAATCAACAAAATATACCTGTTCCGCGTGCGGATCTCGCGGCCTCGTTTACCGAGGCGGTCGTCGGCGGCATTGCCAAAAAGGTGGAGGCGGCGCTTTTAAAAACGGGTAGGAAAACGCTGGTGATGGCAGGCGGCGTTGCCGCCAATTCACATTTGCGCGCGCGTCTTGGTGCGCTGTGTAAGCGCCTTGGCGTCACGTTTGCAGTGCCGCCTCTTTCGTTGTGCGGTGACAACGGTGCCATGGTCGCGGCGGCCGGATTTTTTGAGTATCAAAACGGCAATTTCGCCACGCCTGCACTCAATGCCTCGGCGCAGGACCTGCCCGCGCTGTGAGAAAAAATTGTCAAGTGCTTTTTGCTAAAAAAAAGCAAATTCGTCGTTTTATCCAAACGTGTCGCAGCCAAACGGGAAAATAAATTTTCCACAGGGGTTTTCCACAAGGCTGTGGAAAATCGGGGTTCAATGCGAAATATGCAAGCAAATACAGGAAAAAATGAGAAATTATACCTGCCAAAACTCTTATTTTGCGTGAAAATCCGTCATTTCCTGTGGAAAAGTATGTGGGAAATGTGGATAACCTTTACTTGTGGAAAACTGGAAAAATCCCAAAAACACCGCTTGACAAGCAGTTTTTGAGGAGATAAAGCTCATTGTGCAAATTACCAAAATCGGATGTGAGGTTTAATAATGAAACAGGAAAACAAGCGTCAGATGCCAGCTTCTGCTGCCGGTGAGGTCAGCCCTGCGGTGATCAAAAGATTGCCCCGATATTTCAGATATTTGCGTGAATTGATCCGCAACGGAAAGCTGCGCATCAGCTCGGGCGAGCTTTCGGAAATGATGCACGTGACTGCCTCGCAGATCAGACAGGATCTGAATTGCTTTGGCGGCTTCGGACAGCAGGGATATGGCTATAACGTAAATTATTTATATGCAAAGATCTGTGAGATCTTAGGTGTTGGCGAGGGCTTTCATGCCATTGTGATCGGCGCAGGCAATCTCGGTAAGGCACTGGTGCGCAGTCCGATGTTTGAAAAACGTGGCGTGGATATTTTGGCGCTCTTTGACGTCGATCAGGCTGTGATCGGTAAGGTCGTGGGCGACGCGCGTGTGCACGATATGATCGAGCTGGAGCGCTTTTGTGAGCGGCACACGGTCGATATCGCTGTGCTGACTCTGCCTAAAGCCTACGTAGCGGACGTGGCGGAGCGCTTGTCCGCCATTGGTATCCCGGGTATCTGGAATTTTACGGGCAGCGAGCCTGAGGCTTTTGCCTCGGGTGCTGTGATTGAAAACGTACACATCGGCGATTCGCTGATGACGCTTTGCTATGAGCTTCGTCAAAGAGAGCTGGCCGCTTATGAGGAGAAGGAAACATGAAATGCAGTTTTCAATACGGTGAGCGTGTACTCACGCTGCCGGCCACGGTATTAAGTGATGCGGCATCCTCAGCCACTCCTGCGGATTGGCGTGTGCTGTGCGCATTTGCTGCTGATCCTGCCCTTTGTCAGGATACCGAGCGTGGTGCTCATGAGGTGGCGGGCGCGCTGGGGCTTGCCGTGAGTGAGGTGCAGGCGGCTCTTGCATTCTGGCGCGGTGCGGGCGTGCTTGTGCAAGGCGATAGCACGCAGGCGACAAGACAAACTGCGGCGGCACGGGCAGCAGAGGGGAAAAAGCCTTTGCCTGACCGTGGCTTGCCTGTGTACAGTGCTGCTGATCTTGCAGGCATCGCCGAGGGACGTGCTGATTTTGGCGCCCTGGTCGGCGCGTGTCAGCAAACGCTTGGTAAGGTCTTTAACACGGCGGAGATCGCCATCATTGCAGGGCTTGTCGATTATCTTGGACTTGAGGGCGATTACATATTATTGCTGCTTTCGCACTGCGTGCGCATGGAAAAAAGATCTCTGCGCTATGCCGAAAAGGTGGCGCTGTCGCTTTATGATGACGGGATCACCGATGCGCCGGCTCTGGAGGAGCGGCTGCGCCGTATAGAGGTGATGGCTACGGCTACGGGCAAAATACGTGCGATGTTTGGTATGGGTACACGCGCCTTTACCGCTAAGGAGCGCGGTATGGTTGAAAAATGGGTGTGCGGCATGCAGTACGGGATGGACGTGATCGGTCTTGCCTACGAGGCCACCGTGAACGCGACGGGAAAGCCTGCCCTGTCTTATGCCAATACCATCCTTGAAAGATGGTATGCAGCGGGCTATCGCACCGTTGAGGATGTCACGCGTGCGATGGAGGAATACCGTCGCCGTAAGCAGGGCGATAGCAGCTTTGATGCCGATGAGGTCTTCCAGGCAATGCTAAAGAAAACATACGGAGAGATTTGATATGGGATATAACCGGGAAAATTATAAGCGCATTCGCGAGGCCTATCGCACGAAGTATTTGCGTGCCTATGAAATTGCCAATGAGCGTATGGCCGAGGTGCACGCAAGATCGCCTGAGATCGACGCGATCGACCGCGAGCTGCGCTTGACAGGCGCAGAGATCGCGCTGGCCGTGATCGGCACGGGTGAAGGATACCGCGAAAAGCTGGCCGCCGCAGAGGCCAAAAATATGACCTTGCAGGCAAAGCGTGCCGCTCTCTTGGCAGATCTTGGATATCCTGCCGATTACACGCTGCCGCCTTATGAGTGCCCAAAGTGTAAGGATTCGGGATTCATCGATACCAAAATGTGCGACTGTATGCGCCGTGAGCTGGTGATGGCCGCCTATGAAGTCTCAGGACTTGGTGCTTTGATGCGCACACAATCCTTTGAAAGCTTTGACCTTTCGTTTTATAATGCGGAAAACGGCGACCGTTCTCGTATGCAATCTAATTTCGATCAGCTGCAGAATTATGCCGAGCAGTTTACGATGGAGTCGGAAAGCCTTTTGCTGGTCGGTCCCACGGGTCTTGGCAAAACGCATCTTTCAACGGCGATCGCGCGGCGTGTTATCGAGCGCGGCTATGATGTATATTATACCGGCGCGATCGGTATGTTCTCGGATTTTGAGCACGCTCGCTTCGGCACGGGTACTGAGCGTGCGGCCGCTGAGCCGAACCGTTACATTGACTGTGATCTTTTGATCCTGGACGACCTCGGCACGGAGGTTTCCAATCAGTTTGTGAACGCCTGCCTTTACACGGTTTTAAACAACCGCATCAATTTGAAGCGTCCCACTATTATCAGCACGAATCTTAAGGGTAAGGAGATCAAGGAGCGCTATGCCGACCGCATTGCGAGCCGCTTGCTTTGCGAATATAAGCCTTATATTTTCGTTGGTCAGGATGTGCGCTTCCGCCGCAATTTGTGATCAACCGTATAAACAACACGGGATATGCCAATAATAGGCATATCCCGTATTTTATATTGAAATATAGGGAGATCTTCATTTTGTATGAGTGGGAAGGATGAGGTTATGCAGGGCACAGTGAAAACAATAAGTGAGGCTTTGGCTTTGGAGGCAATATATAAAAACGTTAAAATGGGTGTGGACGGTATTATCAATTTATTGCCATATGTAAGAGAGAGTAATTTACGGAGTGCGATGACCCTGCAGCTTGACGGCTATGAAAAATATGCCGCCATTGCACGCGCTTCGCTTGAAGGGGAGGGCGCTGTAGTAAAGGATGCATTGGGTGAGCGCTTGGTTGCCAAAATGGGTGCGGCATGGCGCGGCATGCTTGGTATTACGCGTACTGAGCTTGCTAAAACGCTGATCGAAGGCTCAAACGCCTGCATTACCGAGATGACCTTTCTTCTGAATCATATGGAAAAGGGAAAGGGAGAGGGAGCGCGCTTGGCACGTGAGCTGATCCTCTTTGAAGCACAAAACGTAGAGGCGTTAAAGAAATATTTGTGAAAATAAGAAAGGGGCTCCGCATCATGCGGAGTCCCTTTCTGGTGGGAAGATCAGATCTTTTTGATCAGCCCCTGGGCGATCAGGTCCTCAGTGGACTGGAACTCGGCAAAGTATTTCTCTGCCTCAAATTTGGGGTTCTTTACAAGCTCTGTCTTGGCGGCGAGCATCTCGATCAGCTCAAGGCCCCACTTCACACTACGCTTGGAGGTCAGGCGCAGGCGGCAGGGAACCGTTTCGTATTTCTTGGCGGAGCTGACGTCGGTGATGTTGTACTTGGATTCCTCAAGGGTTGCAGGGTCAATCGCCAGGAACAGGCAAAGAGTCTTGCCGCGGATCGCAAATTTAGCCAGCTGCGTGCGCCCCGATTTAAAGGACTCGTAGCTCCAGCTTACGCGGGCATTCACCTTCTTGTAGGAAAGGAGGGCGTTTTTCAGGGTCTCATAGCGCTCCTGCACGTCAGCGGGAGCCTGGATCATACGTGCGGTGAAGGACTTCTTGTAGGTGGAATATACAACGTTTCCGGAGGCGTCGGTCTCAGCGATCACCATGCTGTCGGTGCCGGAGCTATCCTCAACGGTGGTGTTGACGATCGTGCCGGGAGCCTCTTCAACAACGGGAGCCTCTTCAACAACGGGGGCTTCTTCAACGACGGGAGCCTCCTCAACAACGGGAGCCTCTTCAACAACGGGGGCTTCTTCAACGACGGGTGCCTCCTCAACAACGGGAGTCTCCTCAACGACGGGTGCCTCTTCAACAACGGGAGCTTCCTCAACAACGGGAGCTTCCTCAACGACGGGTGCCTCCTCAACAACGGGCGTCTCCTCAACGACGGGTGCCTCCTCAACAACGGGAGCCTCTTCAACAACGGGGGCTTTCTCAACAACGGGTGCAGGCTTCTTCTTTGCTTCAAGCTTGGCGGCCTTTGCGGCAGCTTCTTTCTTCTTCTGGGAGAACAAGGACACCAGGAAGTAGACCAGCGCGCCAACAAAAAGGACGGCGGCGATCGCAAATACGATAAACTGTTTATCAGTCATATAACCGATGACGGGAAGAATGGGGAGAATGGCGTAGTGCTTCATGCGCTTCTTGAAATTAACGGTGCGCACGATGGTGACGACCAGCAGAGCGGCTGCAGCGGCAAAGAGAATGCCGGTAACGATCCAGCTGCCGTAGGCGATCTTAGCAAAGCCAAGGGTGCCGTTCTCGAAATGGGTCACATAGGTGTTGCCGTTAAAGCCCTTTGCCACAAATTTGCCCTCGGGGGCGTTTACTACTGCGGGGGCATCCTTGCTTACGTTCCAACCGCAATATACGGTAATGGCGTTTTGGCCCGAATATGCGGTGGGGCTTTCGGTAGCGCCGTTGTTGCCGTGTACCGTGCCGGCATATGCCGCGTAAATACCGTAAGCGATCTGGCAGTTGCCGGAGATATATACGTTACCTGTGCCATCGTTACGCACGGCAAATTTGTCTTTTGCGGAAATGGCAACTGCATCGAGCTTCAGCGTCGCGCCGTGAAGGATAAGGCCTGTGCAATTATCGGCTACCACAGCACCGGTGGTCTTGCTGTTTTTCAAGGTGAGGGTGCCGGTAGATGCTTTTAAGGGTGCGTACAAATGCAGGTCAAAGCCGTTCAGATCAATGGTGTAGGTGCCGCCGATCTCAAGCTTATCTTGATTTAATTCAACGGTCTTGAGCAGCTTTAACGTTGCATTTTCACTTGCCGCGGCTTTATTGAAAGCATCGGTGATGCTGTCGTAGGTGAATGCTTCAGTGCCTACGGTAACCTCAGCGACGGGGTCAGCGGCAGATGCACATACCGTAAGAACGGTAAGCATCATACAAACGGTAAGCAGACATACGAGAATTTTTTTCATCAGGTAATCCTCCGAAATGTAGAAATTAACTTTTGAATGTCAAAACCGGACGGTGGGCGCGATATCAAGGACCGTTTGGCGGCTTCTTATTCAATTTAGTTAATTTATTATAACATATGTATTTTAAAAATGGAAGAGGTTTTTGTAAAAAATATCAATTTTTTTGCAATTTAGTACCAAAACATATATAGTTTTGGCGGTTTTTATGCTGATTTTGGCGTTTTAGACAGCCGTAAATCCTAAAAACGGATTCAAAAAGCGCTTTTGTAAAGGCGAAAAGGGAAAACCCCCCATAACGTGCCGAGTTTGCACGTTATGGGGGTGTGTATTAATTGCCAAAGCCGTGAATAAATCCATTCGCATCAGCACTGGAAATGTCTCCGCCGATGACGCGCCCGCGGAAAATCAGCAGGTTTGCCTGCACGGTTCCCGCATAATCCGGATAATTCGTTACCGTATAGGTGTATCGCTCCACGGTGCGGTTGCTGTAGCTCGAGAGGTCAAGCCCTTGCTGCTTTTGCAATTCGTTATAGGCGGCAAAGATCTTATCAAATTCGGCAGGAATGGTAACGGTCGTTGCCTCTGTTGGCTCGGGTGTGACCTCCCAACCGAATTGCTTTAAAAAGGCGATGCGGTCATCGTTGCTTTTTACCTTTTCAAAGCTGACGGTAACGGTCTCACCGCTCGGCTCGGCGGCCACGGGTTGTAATTCGGGCACGAACGTGATCAGTGCAATGAGGGTGGCGAGCGCGAGACACACCACGCCGAAAAATCGCACCGTGCCTGCGCGCATTGTGCAAATAAACATACATGACTCCTTTCGTCGCATGCCACGTCGTGGCTTGTGCGGCTGCCGTATTCTGTTACAGTATACGCGAGTCTTTTTTTCAATATGACCGTCTGCGTGAGAAATTGACTATTTTGTCAGTGCCTGCGACGGTGCGGTGCCGAAATGGCGTTTGTAGGCTGTGCTGAAGTAATTCTGGTCCTGAAATCCCAGTGCGGCGGCGGTCTCCTTGACGCTTTTGCCCTGTAAGAGCCACGTGCGTGCACGTCGCATGTGTAGGGCGCGGTAACTGGCACGTAGAGGCCAAGAGCACGCCTATGCTGCTGGCCAAGTCCTGTCACGATTTCGATATTTTACAGTGGCTGGTGGACAAGCCCTTTACGCGTGTGCAATCCTTTGGTACGCTTTCGCATTTTTGCGCAGCCAACCGTCCCGAAGGGGCACCCGGACGCTGCATTGAAGGCTGCCCGCACGGTGAGACCTGCTATTACAACGCCGTAAAGCTGTATCTGGATGATAAAAAGAAAGCGTGGTTGCGCTGTGCAGCAACGGGTATGCCGGAAAACCCCTGCGACGAGCTGGTGGAAAAGGCATTGCGTGAGACCGATTACGGGCGTTGCGTATATGCTTGCGACAATGACGTGGTAGACCATCAGACTGTAAATATGGAGTTTGAAGGCGGCGTTTACGCAGTCTTTACGATGAGTGCCTTTAATAAGGGTGGCCGCTCCATTCGTGTGATGGGCACCAAGGGCGATCTGACGGCCAGCATGGATTCGGCAGAAATTACGGTGTATGATTTTGCGACCAAGCAACACAAAACTGTTCTTGTAAAGGATCTTGTAGCCGATGAGAGCATTATCGGAGGTCACGGTGGCGGTGACGGTGGCATTATCAGCTCCTTCTGCCGCTTGGTGGGTAATAATGAGAGCAGCGTTTCGGTGTGCTCCGCGATGGTATCCGCTCGTAATCATATTGCAGTTTTTGCCGCTGAGCAGGCACGTCACACGAGTACCGTAGTCGACGTTGCGTGCTACGAGCAATCGCTTTAAAGTACCTTACAATGCACTCCCTGTGCCGCTTGCGGCACAGGGAGTGCATTGTTTTTCTGTAAAGCCGATGCTTTTCAAAACAGAAAATTTTTCTGAAGAAAAGCAATAGCATTTTATCGCACGCGGTGCTATAATTAATTCAATCTCATTGAAATGCAGGAGGTTTCACATGCAAAAGAAGATGTTGGCGCGATATCCCCTCGGCAATCCGCGCAGAAAGTGGAGACAGGAGCAGTTTATCCTTTCGGTGATTCCCGGCCCAATGGGTTTGGAAAAGGTGGGTGAGCTGCAATGTGAGAAGGCACATCGCTCGGTAAAAGTCGCCGTAGATGCCGGCTTCAATCTGATGGAGATGTGCTGGACGAGTCATGATGTTGGCATGGAGATCCTACGCACCGCAGAGGAGATCGGCACCAACGTGCTGTATCAGGATCTGCGTCGCTTTGGTGGAATGGGATTCAGCAAAGAGCCGTTGAACGAGCATAACGATCTGATCGGTGCCATGCGTGATACCGCAGGCTATAAATGCATTACGGGTTACTATATGTATGATGAGCCCATCACCCCCGAGCAAAGAGCAACCGTGCGTAAAATGATCGATGCTGCCGAGCAGGAGCGTCCTGATTTGTTGCCCTATACGGTGACCACCGCCTCACAGAGTGACGACTTGGCAAATGAGGTGGATCCCGCGCAGCTTTCTTTTGACCAATATCCCTTTGGCGGTTGGGTTGGCGACGGCATGACACCCGAAACACAAATGGACGGTTGCAGTAAGTACTGGACGAACATGGAGGTCGCGCGCCAGATGGCAAACGAGATCGGAGCTCCCTATTGGTTTGTCTATCAGGGTCATGAGCTGCTCTATAATCCTTGTCTTGATCACTATACCTTTACAGCGTCGCGCATGATGGCAAATACCGCATTGCTTTACGGTGTCAAGGAGCTTTCCTGCTATATCGAGTGTGATGGTGTGCTGGATCCCGAGACGGGCGACAGAGGTATTTATTTTGAGGAGCACAGGGACCTGAATCGCCGTATTGCAGCTCTTGGCAATACCTTGATGGCACTGAAATGTGAGCGCGTGATCCATGGCGGTAACATCACACCTTACAAGGAAAAGGTTATCTTTGCCACCATGGAGGAAAGTGAATTGCTTGTCGGCACCCTGCCACAGCGTATTTCGATTTCCGAAATGTCGGATGACTACGGTAATCGCTATTTGATGGTCGCCAATCGTGATTACAGAAATATCGTTTCTTATGCGTTGAAGATGAAGGAGCCTTGCCGTGTGTATCGCGTGAGCGACGAGGATGGCGAGCAACGTCTGGTTTTTGACGATCCGACCAATAAAATTATCGGTAATCTGTATCCGGGACATATGGCACTGTATCGCCTGCAGCCTAAGAGCGAGGAGCCCTACACGATCGGTTACTACCTTGATAAATAAAAAAAGTGTGCATTTGCAATTCGTACACACGCTAATATACAAAAAAGCTCCGCGGCAGCGCCGCGGAGCTTTTGATATACCTTAATATTGTCTGCCCCAGACAACCATGTGCTTGGCAGGCTTGCCACAGCAAACGCACTTGTCGGAGAGCTTCTCCTTGGTGAAGGGGATACAGCGGGATTTTACGCCCCCGGTCTTTTCTTTGAGCGCCTCCTCGCAGGTAACGTCGCCGCACCACATGGCCTTGATATAGCCGGGCTTGTTTTGGGCAATATCCAAAAACTCGTCAAGCGAGGTTGCGGTGAAGGTCTTTTCGGCAAGGTTCTTGCGTGCGCGTGCCACCAGCTCCTCGTGTACCTGCTTCAGCATAGCGGCAACCTCAGCCTCTACGTTGTCAAGCGATACAAATTTCTTTTCGCGCGTGACGCGGCTGACAAGCACGCAGGAGTTGTTTTCAATATCCTTCGGGCCGATCTCAAGGCGAACGGGGACACCCTTCATCTCATACTGGCTGAACTTCCAGCCCGTGGACTGGTCGGAATCATCGAGCTTGACGCGCAGATCCTTTGCAAGGCGTGCCTTTAATTTGTTTGCCTTGTCAAGCACACCCTCCTTGTGCTGGGCGACGGGGATGATGACCACCTGAATGGGAGCCACGGCAGGGGGAAGGATCAGACCGTTGTCATCGCCGTGCGTCATAATGATGGCGCCGATCGAGCGTGTGGAAACGCCCCAGGAGGTCTGGAAGGGATGCTTTACAGTGTTATCACGTGCCGCGTAGGTGATGTCAAAGGCCTTGGCAAACCCGTCACCAAAGAAGTGAGAGGTACCACCCTGCAATGCCACGCCGTTGTGCATCATGGGCTCGATGGTATAGGTGGCCTCAGCGCCTGCAAACTTTTCCTTGTCGGTCTTCTGACCCGTGATAGCGGGAATGGCAAGGGTCTCAAGATAAAAGTCCTCGTAGACCTTGAGCATCTGCAGGGTTTCTGCCTGTGCTTCTTCTGCGGTTTCGTGCATGGTGTGACCCTCTTGCCACAAGAATTCGGACGTGCGCAGGAAGGGGCGCGTGGTCTTTTCCCAGCGCACCACAGAGCACCATTGGTTATAAAGCTTGGGCAGATCGCGGTAGGATTGGATCACGTTGCGGAAGTGCTCGCAAAACAGGGTTTCCGAGGTGGGGCGCACAGCAAGGCGCTCGCTGAGCTTATTCTCACCACCGAAGGTCACCCACGCGCACTCGGGTGCAAAGCCCTCTACGTGGTCCTTTTCCTTTGTGAGCAGACTTTCGGGGATAAACATAGGCATATATACGTTTTCATGCCCGGTTTCCTTAAAGCGTCTGTCAAGATCTTTTTGAATATTTTCCCAAATGGCGTAGCCGTAGGGGCGGAAGATCATACAGCCCTTTACGCTGGAATAATCCATCAGCTCGGCCTTTTTTACAACGTCAGTATACCATTGTGCAAAGTCCTGGTCCATTGCGGTGATCTGCTCAACCAATTTTTTCTCTTTGGCCATGATTCGGTTCCTTTCGTATACGCATATAATGATACATCATACATTATAATTAAAATAAGGCATTTTGTCAAGCGTGCGGATGTGTAATCCTACAAAAAACGCGAAAAAATATCAGCATGCTTGATAAATGCCGAAAAATATGTTATAATAAAATGTATAAATTTCAGGAGGATTGTTATGAACACGATGGAGCTTTATCAGAAATGGCTCGCCAATGCTGACGCCGATACGCGCAAAGAGCTTTTGACCATTGCCGATGATGAAAATGAGATCTACGATCGCTTCTATCGCAACCTTGCCTTTGGCACGGGCGGTATGCGCGATCTCATTGGTGCGGGAACCAATCGTTTGAATTGCTATACGGTACGCAAGGCCACGCTTGGCTTTGCACGTTATTTGAAAAAAATGTTTGGCGAGGGGGCAGTGTCGCGCGGCGTGGTGATCGCGCACGATAACCGCCGTATGAGCCGTGAGTTTTGTATGGAGGCCGCAGGTGTGCTGGCAGCTGAGGGCATTCATGCGTTTATTTTTGATGCACTGCGCCCCACCCCCGAGCTTTCCTTTGCGGTGCGCGAGCAAGGGGCCGTGGGCGGCATTATGATCACTGCCTCACACAATCCCCCTGAATATAATGGCTATAAGGTATACGATGAGCAGGGCTGTCAGCTGGTGCCGCATCTTTCGGATATCCTGATCGACATCATCAGTGAGATCGATGATCCGCTCAGCGTAAGGTCACTCACGCAGGACGAGGCGGGAGAGCTGATCTCAGTGCTGCCCCGTGAGCTTGATGAAAAATATTATCAGGCCGTGATGGGGATCCGCCTGCGCCCTGACGTCGATACCGCAGGCCTCAGCGTGGTCTATTCCCCCCAGCACGGTACGGGTAACGTGCCTGTTCGCGAGGTTTTGGCGCGTTGTGGCTACAACGTGATCCCCGTGCTTGAGCAGTGCACCGTTGACCCCAATTTCGCCGCGACGAAAAACCCCAATCCCGAAACGCGCGAAGCCTACGAGCTTTGCCTGGCGCTTGCCAAAAAGCAGGGTGCGGATATTGCCATTACCACAGACCCTGACTGCGACCGCCTCGGCGTTGCCGTGAAAACGGGGAAGGAATACACGCTTATTACGGGCAATCAGTCGGGTGCTATTTTGCTGGAATATATTTTCTCCACGCGCAAGGAGCAGGGCACACTTCCCGTTGATGCCGTGATGTGTAACACCATCGTGACCTCCACGCTCGGTGACCGCATTTGTGAAAAATACGGCGTGCGTGTTGAGAAGACCTTGACCGGCTTTAAATTTATCGGCGACAAGATCCATACCTATGAAACCGAGAAAAACGCCACCTACGTATTTGGTTATGAGGAAAGCTATGGCTGCCTGATCGCCGATTTTGCAAGAGATAAGGACGGCGTGCAGGCATCGCTGATGCTTTGCGAGGCAGCGGCCTACTATAAGGCACAGGGCAAGACGCTTTGCGACGTGCTGGCTGACCTGTATGCCGAGCATGGCTTTTATCTTGATGCTCAGACCAACGTGGTACACAAGGGCGCCGCAGGTGTCGCTAAGATCGCAGCACTTCTGGAGGCTCTGCGCCGTGATCCGCCACGTGCGATCGGGGACGTCACGGTGGTGGCGGTGGAGGATTATCTTTCCGAGACCATGCGCCGTGCCGGTTTTCCTGCTTCAAACGTGTTGCGCTATTTGCTCTCCGACGGCAGCTTTGTGGCTGTGCGCCCCAGTGGCACGGAGCCTAAATGCAAGTATTATTATTGCGTAACCGGCAAAACAGAGAGCGAGGCTGCTGTAAAGCATGCCGCTCTGCGTGCCGTTTTTGAGAGATAAACGCAGTTTCTACAAATTATGCGGTGAGGCTTGCCGCAAACTGTACAAATTGCAAAAAATGTTAAAATTTTTGCAAAAGCCCTTGTCAAAGTGTTAAAAATAGGTTAAAATGTAAAGTGGTTCCAAATGGTTTTCCAAAATTAACTATAAAAACGGAGGATTTTTACAATGTCTGTAAAAGTTGCTATCAACGGCTTTGGCCGTATCGGCCGTCTTGCGTTCCGTCAGATGTTCGGCGCAGAAGGCTATGAAGTAGTCGCTATCAACGACCTTAC
>SVSV01000027.1 GCA_015064125.1 Oscillospiraceae bacterium | reverse complement strand
AAACGGCGCGGATGAGATCGTATATCCCGAAAAGCAGCTTGCATCCTGGATGGGCATACGGTACAGCGCAGACCATATCCTTGACTATATCGAGCTTGACGGCGAACACGCTATATTTGAAGTCACCGTGCCGAAGGAATGGATCGGTATGACGGTAGGACAGCTTGACATCCGCCGAAGGTATAAGATCAACATTATGGGAATCAAAAAGAATGGCAAATTTTCTGTTTCTATCACGCCGGATACAGTGCTGACCGAGGATAAGACCTTAATGGTCGTCGGAGAATATAAGGCACTGCAAAAGTGCTTCCGGATATAAACGCTGATCGGAAAATTCAAAAGGAGGTGGCATAATGGTAGTTCGGGATATCATACTTATTGTATCTGTTCTTGCTGTGATGGTATTTGGCTTCTTTATAATGAAGCGCCTTGACAAATTCCTTGACGAGAACAGAAAACGCACTGAACAAGAAGAAAAGGAAAAAGAGCCGTCCTGCGTTATGCTTAACACCGATATGACGGATGAAGAATTAATAAAGAATATTCGTACATATGAAAAACAGCGCGGAGATGCTTATATCACTTTATATCAGGACAAGGATGAGCTGTACGACGAAGTGTTTAACGGAAAACGGTAGATTTTTTCGCAAATATATGGTATAATAATTAAAACCATTCTAACAGAAAGAGGAAGGGCTTATGAAAAAAACGAATACGAAAGAGCATATTCTCGTATGCCTTTCCTCATCCCCGTCAAATGCGAGGATCATAGAAACGGCAGCCAAAATGGCAAAAGCCTTCGGCGCGAGTTTCACGGCGTTGTACGTGCAAACACCTGCCTCAGAGCTTATGCTTGATGCGGATAAGGCTCGTCTTGCAGATAATATTCGCCATGCCGAGTCACTCGGAGCGAACGTGGCAACCATCATCGGAGATAACGTCGCTTTTCAGATCGCCGAATTCTCTCGCCTCTCGGGCATTACCAAGGTCGTTCTCGGCAGAAGCGTAGCCCCGAAGAAGCGATTTTTCAAAAAGCAATCCTTGACCGATCAGCTCATTGAACTCGCTCCAAGCCTTGACGTTCACATCATCCCCGATATGACTGTAAAGCAGAAGGAGCAAAAGGTTCGGCTGTTTGGTAAGAGAACTCTCTTATCTACGTTGAAGGACTTTGGAATCAGTGTGCTCATCTTGGCAATCGCATCGGGATTGTCCTTTGGCTTGCATTATATGGGATTCACCGATGCAAACATAATTACAGTATATATTCTCGCCGTTCTCGTGATATCTGCATTGATTGACAATCGATTTTGTTGGGTCGTCAGCTCTGCCGCAGGCGTTCTGCTATTCAACTTCTTCTTTACCACACCGAAGTTCTCTCTGATGGCTTATGACAAGGGCTATCCCGTAACCTTTCTCGTGATGCTCGTCGCTTCATTGGTAACGGGCAGTATAGCCGCGAGAATGAAAAGCCACGCCAAGCAATCGGCGCAGACGGCTTACAGAACGAAAATACTGCTTGATACCAACCAAATGCTTGCTAAAGCAAAGAGTGCTGATGAGATATTTGAAATAGCCACCTCGCAAACGAAAAAGCTGTTAGCACTTGATGCCTTTGCGCTTCGTGATAATGACCTTGCAAAGCTCGGCATCATAGGCACAAGCCTCTGTAAAACCGAGTCCTGTACCTATTATCCCATACACGCGAGCAATACGGTTTACGGAGCGATCGGAATACAAAGCACTAAAACGGTCGACGCCTTTGAAAACAGCATTCTGCTCTCGATCCTCGGTGAATGCGCCTTGGCACTTGAGAGCGAAAGGAACGCAAGAGAAAAGGAAGCCTCTGCGATCCTTGCAGAGCAAGAGAAGCTACGCGCGAATCTGCTCCGAACCATATCCCACGATCTTCGCACACCGCTCACGTCGATTTCCGGTAACGCAGACAATCTGCTTGCAAATGACGAAGCATTTGATGCGGAAACACGCAGACAGATCTATACCGATATACGTGAGGATTCCGAATGGCTCATCAGCCTTGTGGAAAATCTTCTGTCGGTATCCCGTATGGGAGATGGCAAGAGCGATATACGGATGTCTGCCGAGCTTGTTTCCGATGTCATTGATGAGGCGGTCAGACGCACCGAGAAAAATGCAAGCGAGCATAAGCTCACCGTCAATGAAAGCGGTGGAATACTGCTTGCGCGGATGGATGCAAGGCTTATCGTTCAGGTCTTGATCAATCTGATCGATAATGCGATCAAATATACGCCGCGTAATTCTGAAATAGAGATTTCGGCAGTCGAAAAGGACAATGAAGTTACAATCACCGTAGCGGATAACGGACACGGAATTGCAGACGAAGTAAAGCCCCGTGTATTCGATATGTTCTACACGGGTGCTGAAAAAATTGCCGACAACCGCAGAAGTCTCGGTCTTGGACTTGCACTCTGCAAATCTATTGTAAATGCTCACGGCGGCGAGATCACCGTAAGCGACAACAAGCCGCACGGTGCGGTATTTTCCTTTACGCTGGCAAAAGAGGAGGTGGAGATCAGTGAATAAGCCCTTAATACTCGTAGTCGAGGACGATGCGCCCGTTCGCAATCTGATTACAACGACCTTAAAGGCGCACGACTATAAATTTATAACGGCGCAGAACGGAAACAATGCTATTATGGAAGCATCCTCGCACAATCCCGATATTGTTCTGCTTGATCTTGGACTCCCCGATATAGACGGCGTTGATGTCATTGAGAGAATACGCACGTGGTCGGATATGCCGATCATCGTGATCAGCGCAAGAAGCGAGGATAAAGACAAAATTGATGCCCTTGATGCAGGTGCGGACGATTATTTAACCAAGCCCTTCTCCGTAGAGGAGCTTTTGGCAAGGCTTCGTGTTACGCAAAGAAGATTAGCCTCAAACCGTAACGAAAGCACATGCTCTGTATTTACCAACGGAGCATTGAAGATAGACTATGCCGCAGGCTGTGCATATCTCGGTGAGGAAGAATTACATCTGACTCCCATCGAATACAAAATACTGTGTCTGCTTGCCGCAAACGTCGGCAAGGTCTTAACGCATACCTTCATTACACGGAAAATTTGGGGTGCGGCGTGGGAGAATAACGTAGCCTCTCTCCGCGTCTTTATGGCAACACTTCGCAAAAAGATCGAAGCAGCCCCCAACTCACCGCAGTATATTCAGACCCACATCGGCATCGGATATCGTATGTTGAGAGGGGAATAAAACGTTAATCTTTTATTTTGAAGTAACGCTTGTTTTTTAGAGTTGTTTTTCAGTCAACCAACAAAAATAAAAAAGTCAGACTTCTCATAAAGCCATATAAAAGAAAAAAGCCCGTAACTCCTTGTATAGAAGCTACGGGCTATTGGCTTTTCAGCGGGAAATTTAAATACCGAAGTAATTTCTGGTAAAGAAAAATACGAACCTTGATCGCTCAGGGTTCGTATTATTCCTGTCTGGCTCATGTGGTCAATTCAGATGCACGTTGATACTTCTCACCGATTGCGCGATAATAACCTGTCCCATAGGCGTCCGATAAGGAACAGCACGCACGTTGCGATCAACGATACCAAAACGAACCAATTGATCTCCTCCCGCGAGCGCATCACGATCAGTACCGTATCCAATACCAATGCGGTCAGCATTGATACAAAGTAAAACAAATTGGTGGCATCTTTGCAAAACACCTTATAGAGCATGCGTGTAAACATGGCAACAAGCACCAATGCGGTGATCGCCTCTGCGACGTGAAACAATGCTGCGTTTGCGATATCAGAGCGATACATGACGGGAATAGCCATGGAAAACGCCGTCAGAAAGGCAACGGACAGCCAAAGCAGCACAGGCTTGTCGGATTGCTGCTGCGTGAATGCCGTTTGAATGATAATAGCAACGATCAATGCTCCGTATGCGCCAAACTGGATCGGGGCTACGGTGTATTCGGTATGCACCATCCCCGAAACAAGGATCAGCCCCGCCGCAATACAAAGCCGTTCCATTCGAATACTTTTATGCACTCGGGCGCTGCGTGTAAATACGCCTGTGAACAAATTGCCGCTTGTAACGGTCAAATATATCAGTGATACCGCAAGAGACAGAAACGTGACAAGATAAACATATCGGTTGAATCCGTCCCCAAACAAAAGTACGGCAGGATCCCGAACAGATCGCACGATGCTTTGAATGCGCTCTGCAGTCAAAACGATAAAATAAACCGCAAAAAGCAGATGTATGAAATAAACACTCATAGATATTTTTTGATCTTCCATCGCTTTGCTTTCTTTCATTGCTGCGCTTGCCTCCTCACGTTTTGCATTAAGAATTTGCCATCCACCCTCCAAAGTCCTTAAGCTGTTTTCAGTATACCATATTTTTTCAAGAGCTGCAACAAAAAACGGGTAGAACCTTCAAAATTTTGGGCAGAAATTCAATTTCCTATCCCCCCGAAAAATGCGAAATGCATCTTTTATTTTTACTTCAAAAAAATCGCATGGAAAAACCCCAGAAGCCGCTTGGCTTCTGGGGTTTCGTTGCCTGTATCAAAAAAAGAAACGGGACTTGCCCCGCTTTGGCGGCAAAGCCGCCACGCCTGAAGCACGCCTTGGCGGCTGAACACCGCCATTTTGCAAGCAAAAGTCGGCGTGCTTCCCTGCCACTGTCTTGTACAGCAATATGTCGTTTCTCACTGCTGTGGCAGGGGTTCTGCGTGTGATCACGCAGCCGCATCAACGCAAAAAGGGCGCACCTTTCGGTGCGCCCTTTTGCGTTGGGTAGTGTGGTCAATTTAGATGCATCTGCCAAAACGCGAAAAACCAGTGTTTTCAAGGGGTTCAGCGTTTTTCAAGCATCGGATTTCACAAAAAATCCTCATTTTTGCAATTTCAAGTTCGGGCTTGCATTTGGATGGCTTTAAATAAAGCTTATCACTATTTGATGCAGTTTTGTCGCCATTGAAATATTTTCAAGATACTGCCTTTCAATCGAAGAATTTTTTTGTGCTTTTTTCGGAAGCACCATCATAATATTAGCATATTTGGGAACGAGAATATCAAAATGCTTTTTGTCGGGATGACAGGGCATCAATCCTATATCACAAGGATTCTTTTCGAAAAAATCAACGCCATCATTAATATCCGGAATTGAGTCGCCATATGTATAAATCCCTATTTTTTTGCCGTTAATTTTTAACACAATACCGAAATTTTGTGTGTCATGCACTTGCGCTTTTAACTCCCTATCTATTTCCTTCCATAAGTCAATGACTGTTCTTGTTTGTTTTGGTGGTTTTGTAACATCATCAGAAGATGGCAAAAGCAGAGCAGTAAGCATTTTTAACGAGATAGTTTTTCCCGTGTCACACTGACCACACAGTAAGATCAATTTTTCCATGTCTTTTTCTCTTTTTGTTTTTATTTTTCCGCGGGCGGCTTCCCGCCCGCGGTTGGGTTTGTTTTTGTTTAACTGCGTTTCCAATAGTAGTAACAGTAAGTATCGGTCAAATAGGTCGCTGCAGTAGAAGTGTTAGAAACAGTTACGGAAGTATATGTTGAAAAGTCAGAGGATCCGCTAACCATCCAGCCACTTTGGTTTTGGAACGTTACGCTTGTGAGGCTGTTGCAACCGAAGAACGCATAATCGCCGATGGAGGTCACGCTTGCTGGAATCGTAATGCTCTTAAGGACTCTGCACCCCCAGAACGCCCCAAAGCGGATGGAGGTCAGTTTACTGCCCTCTGCAAAGGTTACGGTTTTCAGGCTGGTGCATTCATAGAAGGCCCTCTCGCCGATGGAGGTCAATTTGCTGCCCTCTGCAAAGGTTACGGTTTTCAGGCCGCTACATTGCCAGAACGCATAATCGCCGATGGAGGTCACGCTCGACGGGATCGTGATGTTCGTGAGGCCGCTGCAACCGTAGAACGCAGAAGAGGCGATGAAGGTGCCACCCGTGATCACAACGGTTTTCAAGGATGTAGGAACATAAGAATTGTTATTGTCGTACGAGCTTGCCCCGAATATATATCCGAAGTGCGTGTTGAATTGGCCATCCAAGTCATCGCCTACAAAAGGTAGGGTGATGCTTTCAAGACTGCTACAACCTCTGAACGCAGAAGAGCCGATGAAGGTTAGTCTGCTGTCCTCAGCAAGGTTTACGGTTTTCAGGCCGCTGCAATAGTAGAACGCCTCATAGCCGATGGAGGTCACGCCCTCGGGGATGGTAATGCTTGTGAGGCTGTTGCAATTGTAGAACGCCTCATAGCCGATGGAGGTCACGCTGTTCGGGATCGTGATCGATGTGAGGCCACTGCAATTGTAGAACGCATAAGAGCTGATGGAGGTGCCACCCGTGATCACAACGGTTTTCAAGGATGTAGGAACATAAGAATTGTTATTGTAAACACCTGAGCTCGCACCAAAGATATAACCAAAATGCGTATTGCTTGTGCCATTTAAGTTTGCTCCCACAAAGGGTAATGTAAGGCTTGTAATCCCATCGCAACGGTAAAACGAAGAAAAGCCGATAGAGGTAGCTCTTGTAATGGTAACGTCTTTCAACGATGTTGGTATATCATATGTATAGTAAATTCTTTGATTGGAGTCGTAATAATGGTATGTGTCGTTTGAACTATAACTTAAATTGCCACCAAAAATACAGCCGAAATGCGATTGATAATCGGTTGCACTTTGACTTGTGCCTACAAAAGGCAATATGATGCTTGTAAGCCCTGTGCAACCACGGAACGCCCCGGCGCCGATGGACGTTACACTGTCGGGAACCGCGATTACTGTTATACCACTACAACCATAGAATGCCATAGAGCCAATAGATGACACGCTATTTGGAATTGTAATGCTCGTAAAACCACTACAACCGTAGAACGCATAAGAACCAATGCTTGTTACTTTCTCGGGGATTGTGATAGACGTAAGACTACTACAATTGTAAAATGCCTCTGAGCCAATGCTCGTCACGCTTGAAGGAAGCGTAATACTCGTAAGTCCACTACACGAGTTGAACGCATCGTCGCCAATAGAGAAGCCCCCTGTAATGACAACGGTTTTCAAAGAAGACGGAACTGTTAAACCTGAGCCGAAGATATGACCAAAAGTCTTTTTACCCGTTCCGTTCAAGGTATCACCTACAAAAGGCAATGTGATGCTTTTAAGACTATTACAACCGTAAAACGCGGAAGAGCCAATGTTCGTCACACTATCGGGTACCACAATTTCCGTCAGGCTGCTGCAATTATAGAACGCAGAAGAGCCGATACCTGTTACGCTTGAAGGAAGCGTGATGTTCGTAAGGTTACTGCAATTATAGAACGCAGAAGAGCCGATACCTGTCACGCTTGAAGGAAGCGTGATGTTCGTAAGGTTACTGCAATTATAGAACGCAGAAGCGCCGATAGTTGTCACGCTTGAAGGAAGCGTGATGTTTGTAAGGCTACTGCAATTATAGAATGCAGAAGAGCCGATAGTTGTCACGCTTGAAGGAAGCGTGATGTTCGTAAGGTTACTGCAATTATAGAATGCAGAAGAGCCGATAGTTGTCACGCTTGAAGGAAGCGTGATGTTCGTAAGGTTACTGCAATTATAGAATGCATAATCAGGCATTGTAGTGCTTTTCGTAACGATAACAGTTTCCAAAGATAAGGGAACACAATTATTGTTTTCGGAATACGATTTTGCGCCAAAAATATGGCCAAAATATGTATTGCTTGCACCATCCGCCGTGGCACCAACAAAAGGAAGCGTGATGGTTGTCAGGAATGTACATCCCCCGAATGCAGAAGAACCAAAGGCAGTGACATTATCAGGAATGGTAATACTTGTTAGCCCTGTGCAATTGTAGAATGTATAAGCACCAATGTAGACAACCCCCTTGCCAATTGTAACATTCGTCAGACCTGTGCAACCGTAGAACACAGCATCGCTGATGGTGGTGACGCTATCGGGTATTGTGAAACTCGTTAGCCCCGTACACCCATAGAACGCGGAAACGCCAAAAGAGGATAGACCGTTATCAATTGTGACACTCGTCAAGCCTGCGCAGTAACGGAATCCACCTCTGCCGATGGAGGTAACGCTACCGGGAATTGTGATGCATGACAGGCTAGCACACTTCTCAAATGCAGAGTCGCCGATAGAAACAACTCCATCAGGAACAGAAAAGCTTGCAAGAGCTGCACAATTATAGAACGCGTTACTGTTAATAACGGTTAATTTACTATTGCCTGCAAAAGTAACCTGCGCAAGGCGACTACATCCCTCAAACGCTTGTGTTTGGATTGTGGTTACACTTTCCGGAATTGTTACGGTTATCAGACTGCTGGTATTTATGAAGGATTGCGTTCCGATAGCAGTTACAGGAATTCCTTTATAGGTTGAAGGAATGATCAAGGTTGTGGTGGCGCCGGTGAAGTTTGTTACGGTGTAAGTGCCATTCAACAAGGTGAACTCAACTTGACCTTCCATATAATAATACTGACAGAGGGTGCAAGTTTTTTCCGTGTTATACACATGCGCGTCGGGATTTATAGCAACATCGCGCGTTTCGCTATGCCCACAAGCGCAAGTGCGCGTATCTACACCCTTGGCTTGGCAGGTGGCAGGCGTGGTGACGCTCCACGCACCAAAGCTATGTGTATGGTTATAGAGCACCTCACGTGTTTCGACGTGCCCGCAAGCACAGGTGCGAGTTTCCTCACCCGACGCTTCAGCGGTCGGTTTCTTGGTCTCGATCCAAACGCCCCACGCGACGTGGTTGCTCATATCCTTTGCAGAGTCGCGCGTTTCGCTATGTCCGCAAGCGCAAGTACGGGTATCTACACCCTTTGCTTGGCAGGTTGCAGGAGTAGTAACACCCCAGTTGCCCCACGCGACGTGGTTGGTCATATCCTTTGCAGAGTCACGCGTTTCACTATGACCGCAAGCGCAGGTGCGCGTTTCTACGCCCTTTGCTTGGCAGGTTGCAGGCGTGGTTTCGCCCCAATTACCCCAAGCGACATGGTTGGTCATATCTTTTTCGGAATCGCGCGTTTCGCTGTATCCGCAAGCACAGGTACGAGTATCTACACCTTTTGCTTGGCAGGTTGCAGGAGTAGTAATACCCCAGTTGCCCCACGCCACGTGGTTGGTCATATCCTTTGCAGAGTCGCGCGTTTCGCTATGTCCACAAGCGCAGATGCGGATATCTACACCCATTGCTTGGCAGGTGGGCGCAGTGGTCTCAATCCATTCACCCCAAGCGACGTGGTTGTTCATATTCTTTGCGGAGTCACGCGTTTCGCTATGACCGCAAGCACAAGTGCGGGTATCTATACCCGTTGCTTGACAGGTTGCGGGCGTGGTTACACCCCAAACGCCCCATGCGACGTGGTTGGTCATATCTTTTTCGGAGTCGCGCGTTTCGCTATGACCGCAAGCACAGGTGCGCTTTTCAACGCCCTTTGTCTGGCAATTAGGCGCTTGAATCTCACTCCACACGCCAAAGGTATGCGCCGACTCATCGATCGCCACGTCGCGTTTTTCAATTTCACCGCAGGAGCAGCTACGCTTTTCCTCGCCCTTCGCTTGACAGGTCGGTGCAACGGTTTGCTCCCACACGCCGAAAGCGTGCGTGTGCTCGGGCGTCACGTCAATGCCGTCCGTGTAGCTCTCACCGCACTTGTCGCAACGGGAATTGTCATCCGCGTCGCGATGCTGGCAGACGGAGGGCGCGTCCCCTCCTTCGCCACAAGCGACCAGCAACACAAGCATCAAAATTGTCAGAAAGAATATCGCAAATTTTTTCATCGCGTACCTCCAGCATCAACAAGTGCTAATCAAAATTGATATTCCCAAAGCAGGAACTATACTGCCTGTAATTGTATCATCATAGTTCCTGTTTGTCAAGCGTTTTATGTGTTATAATTCCTATAAAAAGAGTAAAAGGGGAAGAATTATGCTTGTTTTTGATTTTCTTGCGATTGGCAATAAGCTATGCCTAATCCGCAAAAATATAGGCATGACGCAAGCAGAGGTGGCAGAAGCGGCGGGGGTTTGTGACAGAACCTACGCCGACATTGAACGCGGTACGGTTAATATGCGCGTGGAAACGCTGTTACGCATATGTAAGGTGCTGAAAATCACCCCCGACGAGATATTGACAAGCGACACCGATCTTTCCTCTGAAGAAATCTTGAATTTGCTCAATTCGGCATCAAGCAAAAACAGAAAAACCGCTTTGAAAATTTTAGAAGCATATTTGCAAAACACTTAATAGACAAAAAGAACGGAGCTTGACGCTCCGTTCTTTTTGTTTTGTACTTATATTTATGACAGGACGTTGAACCGCTTTGGCGGCGCTGCCGCGGACGATGAGACGTTGAACCACTTAGTCGGCGCTGCCGCGGACGATGGGACGTTGAACCGCTTTGGCGGCACGCCGCCACGCTTGAAGGACGCCTTGTCGGCAACGCCGACCATTTCGCTTTGCGAAAAACGGCGACCTTCTCTGCCGCCACTGCGCTAACTGCAAATTTTGAAGTCTTGTAAGGCGGCAGGGGTTCGAGGCCGCACAGCGGCCGTAGCAATACAAAAAAGCCCTCCCAATCGGGAGGGCCTTTTGTGTTGGTGCGGACGATGGGACTTGAACCCATATGCATCGCTGCATTAGCTCCTTAGACTAACGTGTCTGCCAATTCCACCACATCCGCGTGGCAACGTTAATATTATACATAAACGCCACGCGGTTGTCAAGAGGTTTTTGAAAAGTTTTTTAAGTTTTTTGACAAGAAATATCGGGCACTCTTTACCGTTAAAAGCCATCGGGGAGCTTGACGGTATCACGCGGCAGCTTTTGTGCGTCAAAAAGCGGCAAAAGGTCAGCGAGCGTTACGCTTTCTGGGGCATCGATCAGCCCGAGCGCCGCGGCAAGGGCGCCAAGGACAGGGGCGGCGGTTTTATATTTGGCGCGCACGTTTTCCATGCACCCATCACCGTCACGCTTGGAAAGCCGCCTTCCATTGGCATCAACCAACAGCGGAATATGCGCATAATGGGGGGCGGCGAAACCCAATCGCTCCTGCAAGTACATCTGCCTTGGCGTACTGAACAACAGATCGTTGCCACGCACCACCTCACTGACACCCGAAAGGGCATCGTCAACCACCACCGCCAGCTGATAGGCAAACACGCCATCGGCGCGGCGCACCACAAAATCCGAGCAGTCGCGAAGCAGGTTTTCGCAATACGTCCCTGCCAACCGATCCTGTACACACATCTCACGGTCAGGGACCATCACGCGAAAGGCAGGGCGCCGCCCCGTGGGCGGCGCCTGGCCACGGGCGGCACGCACCAGGCATCTGCGGTCATAAATTGGGGTGTTATCGGAAAGGTGCGGCGCTGTGGTGGCGTGCAATTCGGCACGCGAGCAATAGCAGGGGTAGATCAAGCCCTGCTCTCTTAAGCGCTCAAAATAAATTTCATAAATTTCACTGCGGGCAGACTGATACAGCACCTCACCGTCAAACGTAAGTCCAAGCCAAGCAAGGTCATCAAGCATATACCGCGTATTTTCACCCATAAAGGGACAGCGCACAGCGTCAAGGTCCTCTACGCGCAGCAAAATGCGGCCACCCTGTGATCTGGCAGAAAGCCACGCCACCAGCGCGCACATGAGATTGCCAAGATGCAATCTGGCACTGGGTGTTGGCGCAAAACGCCCCACAACGGGTGCCGTTATTTGCTCATTCATTTGCTCTGTCCCCCTTTCTCAAGATATTTGATATCGGCACCGTCACACACAAACGTCAACGTACCGCATCTGTCGGTGCGGTATGTTTCTGCGCCTGCGGCGGTCAGCCGTGCCAGCGTGTCGGCATGCGGAAAGCCGTAGCTATTGTTCTTGCCGCAGCTGATCGCGGCAAGACGCGGTGAAACGGCAGTCAAAAACGCATCGCTTGTCGCCGCCGCGGCGCCATGATGCCCCACCTTTAAAAAATCACAATCAAGCAGATCGGGGGTGGTAGTAGCAAGTAATCTGTTTTCAAGCGCCTCTTCACCGTCACCCATAAAAAGCAGTGCATTGGCACCATACGTAATGTGCATCACGAGGCTTTCATTATTTTCATCACGCTCGCTACCCGTGCCCGTGGGGGCATACAGCACTCGCATCACGGCATCCCCAAACGAAAATTCGGCATCGACCTGAGCCGTTACCGTATCCGTGTGAGCCTCTGACAACGCTTGCAAAAACAGCGTGGCAACCAATTCCTCACTTGTTGCCTGCGGTAAGAGCACCTGCCCCACCTCATAATGCTCAATCACATACCGTGCGTTGCCGATATGGTCCTCGTGCAGATGCGTGAGGACAAGATAGTCAAGCCGCTTGACACCGTAATGCAGCAGCGCCGCACGCAGTGACTCCTGCGCAGTGGCAGTCCCTGTATCGATCAGCATCGCGGCCTCACCGAAGCGCAGCAAGATCGCATCGCTTTGCCCAACATCAAGCACGTGCACGTAAAGCTTGCCGTCGTGAGAATTGCCCATGAGGGTGAGCACCAGCTGCAATACCAACAGCACCACCAGCAAAATAGCCAGCCATTTGCCCGAGCGAAGCACGCGCAGGACGCGGTTATCCTTGATATTTGCCATAGCCACCCCCCTTTTTATTTATTGTAGCATACTTTTGATCCTTTGGCAAGGTACAAGCCGCCCCTTGCATAGAATATGCAGAACATTATTTTAAAAAGGAGGTACGGGATGAGGATCAGCATTTCCCCCACAGCACTCCTTTTTCTTGCCGTTCTCACGCTAAAGGGACATTTGCTCTTACCCGCCTCCCTGCTGGCGGCCTTTGTGCACGAGTGTGGCCATCTCCTCGCAGCAACCGCCCTTGGTGTGCGCATGAGGCGCATGGAAATTGACCTTTTTGGAGCAAAGCTGACCCCCGCTGGGCTACTTCCCTCCTACAGAGCTGAGCTTTTGATAGCTGCCGCAGGCCCCCTTTTTTCCTTACTGCTCGGCGCTTTTCTACTGCCGCACCAAGGCATATTTGCCGTATACCTGCGCGATGCTACCCTCTCCTTTGCGCTCTTTAACCTGCTCCCCATTCGCGATTTTGACGGGGGACGCATGCTGCACGCCTGCCTTGCCCCCTATACGCGTTTGCAAACCGCCGACCGATGGCTCACGCTCAGCTCTTACCTTTGCTTGCTTTTTTTATTTCTCTTTTCCTCCTGCCTCTTGCTCCGCTACGGGCAAAGTCCTGCCCTTGCAGTGCTTTCCGCCTCGCTATTCGCCAAGCTTTTTTTAACCAAAGGATAAAAAGACTGTGTCACATTTGACGCGACCGAAAAAGTCCGCAGAATAAAGAAAAAAATCCCATTTACTCACCAAAAGAGCAAATGAGATAATTATGTAAAAAAATAGGTTGAATTTCTCCGAAATTCTTGCCTTTTGAAGCGGACTTTTTCTACCGCCCCTCCCAAGGCTCGACGTACAAAGTACGCCTTACGCCTTGAGATGAACGCTTCTCGCCTAAATCTGACTATCACCTTGGCTTCAGGGGCTGGCTCAAATGCAAACTTGAGCCAGCCCCTTTTCTTATTGCCAGAGTCCAGACACAATGCGGCGGCGCTTTCGCGCGCGCACAGCAAAGAAGACGCCTGCACCCACACAGCCGCCAAGCACTGCACCTGCCATCACGATAATGGCGGTGTTGATGGGGCTTTCAATCTTCAGATCCTCCCAAAGACTGTTCAGAAGCATCAGACGCTCCTCGGGCAGATTTTCATAAAACTCCAGCTTAAGGCCCGTCGTACCATACAGGATCTCAAGTGCATCAGGGTGTATATCGGCCATGTAAGCACGGTATTCGGAGTCGTTTACCACAAGCGTATTCGGCGAAGCGTAGCACATATATTCGGCATTGGCGATCGCCGCCTCGCGGGTCAGCATAAAGTTGATATACCTCTCGGCAATTTCGGGATTTTTGCTGGAGGTAGGCACACACATCGCGTCAACAAACACATTGGTGCCCTCCTTGGGGTAAGAAAAGCCAAGATCAGGATTATCGTCATACATAGTGAAAAAATCACCTGCGTAATAAGGGGCGATCGCGGCAGAGCCGTTTTCCATCTTGTTAAAGATCTCGTCCATAACGTAGCCCTGCACGATAGGCTTTTGCTCCATCAGAAGCGCCAGCGCCTCACGCCACTCTGCCTCGTCTTCGGTATTGACACTATACCCAAGCTTGAAAAGCGCTGTGGCAAACGCATCGCGCGAATTGTTGAATTGCAGCACGTTGCCCGTGTATTTTTCATTCCACATAATATCCCACGTGCCAAGGTCAGCCTCGTTTACCATAGTCTTATTATAGATAATGCCCACCGTGCCATAGGTATAGGGCACGGAATACTGATACGTGGGGTCATAATAAGGCAGGCCGTTGCCAAACATCGCGCTATAATCAATATACTCGGCGTTTGGAATGTTTTCCATATTCAGCACACGCAGCAGACCCTCATCGATCATACGGGCGATCATATAGTCCGAGGGCACCACAATATCGTAATTGGTGGCGCCGCTGCTTAATTTGGCATACATATCCTCGTTGGAGGAATACGTGGAATAATTGACCTTCACGCGCACACCGTAGGTGCTTTCATACCACTCCTCAAAGGCGGCATTGACGTCAAGCGAGTCCTCACTGCCATCGGAGATATACTCACCCCAGTTATACACGTAAAGTGTAACCGTTTCGCCCCCGTCACACGCACAAAGCAGCGGCACCATCAGGCAAAGGCACACGAGCGCGAGACAAATGATAACATACTTTTTCATTTTACCGCCTCCTTTTTACGCTTGGTGCGCTCACCCATATTTCCTGCAAAGTTGACTACAAGCAGCAAGACGAGAATGGTGACGATGATCAGCGTACAAAGCGCATACATGCTGTATTTGACATTGTGCGCGGTCTGGTTGTAAATATAAAGCGGCAGTGTTTGAAAATCGGGAGAGCTGACAAAATGGCTGATAACAAAATCATCCAGCGAAAGCGTAAACGCCATCACAAGCCCCGAGAAAACACCCGGTACAATAGCGGGCAATTCAACCTTAAAAAAGCTTTGGGCAGGTGTGCAGCCGAGGTCAAGCGCGGCCTCGCGCAGGGTCTTATCAAACTGCTTAAAGCGCGGCAGCACCGACAGGATCACGTAAGGCAGGCTAAAGGTCGTGTGGGCGATCAGCATCGTCCATTTGCCAAGCACGTCACCGGCACCCAGCATACCGCCCAAAGCCACAAAAAGCAGCATCATCGACACGCCCGTGACGATATCGGGATTCATCATCGGGATATTGGTTACCGAATTGATGGCACTGCGCACATAGCGATGACGCATACGGTCAAGGCCAAGGGCGGCAAAGGTGCCGATAAGCGTTGCCAGCAGTGAGGAGCCAAGCGCCAGCATGAACGAGTTTTTCAAGGATTGCAATGCCACCTGGTCGTGAAAGAGCTCACGGTACCAACGCAAGGAAAAGCCCGTATAGGCCGACAGCGACCCACCCTCGTTAAACGAGAAAACGACCAGAATAAGGATCGGCGCATACAAAAGCGCAAATACGATAAATAAGTAGGAACGGGATAAGATTTTCATACGATCATCTCCTCCCCATCGCCATCGGAAAAGCGATTCATGACTGCGATCGATATCAAGATCAATATCATCATGACAAGCGAGATCGCTGCACCGATATGATACGTGGAGGCGTATTTAAATTGACGCTCGATCGTGTCACCGATAAGGTCAAAGTTGCCGCCACCCAGCTTTTGTGAGATATAGAAGGTAGAGATCGAGGGCACGAACACCATCGTAACACCCGACACGATACCGGGCACCGTAAGGGGGAGCACCACACGAAACAGCGTCTGGAACGGATTGCAGCCAAGGTCGGCTGCGGCCTCAAGATAGCGCTTATCAAGCTTGCTCATGGACGTGTAGATGGGAAGGACCATGTACGGCAAAAAGTCGTAGACCATACCAAGAATGACCGCCCCACCCGTGCCGACCACGGTAAGCGGCTCAAGGCCCAGCGCAACAAGCACGCTGTTAATAAGACCGCCGTTATCAAGCAGGGTCATGAGCGAGTAGGTGCGGATCAGAAGGCTGATCCACATTGGCAGCATCATCAGCAGCATCAGCAGCTTTTGTGTGGAGGGCTTGGCACGCGCCATTACAAAGGCCAAGGGATAACCGATCAGCAGACAAAACGCAGTTGCCACCAACGCAAAGCAGATAGACAAAAAGAAAATATGCGAATACGAGGAAAGCAGCTGAATATTGGAAAAGGAAAAATTCCCTCTGGTATCGGTAAAGGCGAAATAAAGCACGAACAAAAGCGGCCCCAGGATAAAAAGCACGATCCAGACGGTGTGCGGAACCGCGGCGGCCTTTTCAAGCAAAGAGCGTTTATCCTTCATTCGTCACCCTCCTCCTGCTCGTCGCACGTGGGGTCAGACAGATGCTCCATCTCCTCAGAGAAGGTGGAGTAATCGCCAAACCTGCCCGAGTATTCGGACTTTTTCATCACATGGATGGCATCAGGCTCAATGTAAAGACCGATTTCAGCATCGGGTGCCACGTAATCGGAGGTTTCTATCATCCACTTAAAGCCGCAGATATCAACAATGATCTCGTAATAGTCACCCTTGAAGGTCACAGAGGAAACCACGCCCGAGAGCATGCCCTTTGCAACAGGCACCACGTCAACATCCTCGGGGCGGATCACAATATCCACCGCCTCGTTTTTGGTAAAGCCACCGTCAACGCAGTCAAAGGTATGGCCTGCAAAGCGCGCCTTGCCGTCAGCAAGCATCACGCCGTCAAGTATGTTGGATTCACCGATAAAATCTGCCACAAAAGCGTTTACGGGCTCGTTGTAAATATCGGTGGGTGTACCGATCTGCTGAATTTTACCGTCAGCCATCACCACCACGGTGTCGGACATTGAGAGTGCCTCCTCCTGGTCGTGCGTAACGTAGATAAAGGTGATGCCCGTCGCGTGCTGGATACGCTTTAATTCATTTTGCATATCCTTGCGGAGCTTAAGATCAAGGGCGCCGAGCGGCTCGTCGAGCAAAAGCACGCGGGGGCGGTTGATGAGTGCACGGGCGATGGCCACGCGCTGCTGCTGACCGCCCGAAAGCGTGGTGGGCTTGCGCAATTCAAAGCCCTTCAGACCCGTCATAGCAAGCATTTCGCGCACACGGTCACGGATCTCCTGCTCGTTCACCTTCTGCAAGCGAAGCCCAAACGCCACGTTGTCATATACGTTCAGATGCGGAAACAGCGCGTATTTTTGAAATACGGTGTTTACCTGGCGCTTGTAGGGGGGCACGTCATTGATGCGTTTGCCATCAAACAGCACGTCACCTACGTCGGGCGTTTCAAAGCCGCCGATAATGCGCAGCGTGGTGGTCTTGCCACAGCCCGAGGGGCCGAGCAACGTCACAAATTCCTTATCGTGAATGTCAAGGTCGATGCCGCAAAGCACCTGCTCGCCGTCAAAGGATTTGGTAATAGCTCTGAGTTCAATCAGTTTGTTGTTCATTCCGCATACTCCTATGATAAAATTCGGAATGGCTCGCTAAAACGTGGTTTTAGTACAACGAAACCATACAGCGGTATTGTAGCATAAAGAATTCAAAATTGCAATACCTTTGTATGAAAAATACCGAAATAACTCAAATCTGATGCGATTTTGCCGAAATAAGCCTCGCTTTTCTCGTTTACTTATGAAAAAACTCTGCTTTTCTCCCAAATCCTTTGAAATCCTTGCAAATCCTCTTTTTTCGTTAGCTTGTGCCACAAAACAGGCTTTTGCGAGGTGATCTATTTAGCCGCGCGGCTTCCCGCCGCGGCAAGCGGCAGCGGCTACCAGGCCAAAAACCAAGGCTGCCACCGTACCGCCCGAGGCGGCTGAAAGCCCCCCGGTAAAGGCGCCGATCAGCCCACGTGCATCCACTGCCTCCCGCACGCCCTTATAAATAAGGTATCCAAAGCCCGAAAGCGGCGTGGTAGCACCCGCCCCTGCGAACTCGGCCAACGGACGGTAGACGCCAAGCGCCCCCAAAAGCACACCCGCTACCACAAATCCGACAAGAATACGGGCAGGCGTCAACTTGGTCTTATCGATCAGGATCTGGGCAATGACGCACAAGGCGCCCCCCACCAAAAAGGCCCATATCAATCTTAACACAACTTCCATTCGCGTGACTCCTTTGATACAAAACACAGCAAATGTGCTATGGCAGGGATTGCTTCCCCCTGCTGGATGATCTGCGGACTCATCATGGCTCCCGTGCCAAGGAATAGCACGCGTTCAAGCGCCCCCGTGGCAAGCTTTGGCAGCAAATATGAGGCCAGCACCACGGCCGAGCAGCCGCACCCCGAGCCACCTGCATGCGTATCCTGCGTTTCGCGGCTATAGATCATCATACCGCAATCATTATAAACAGGTGCGATATCCTGCCCCGCAATGCGCATCAGATCGCAAAGGATCGAGCCGCCCTCGTAGCCAAGATCACCCGTGACGATCAAATCAAAATCTGTGGGAACGGTATGCGTTTCTTTAAAAAATCGCAGCAAGGTATCCGCTGCAGCCGGTGCCATAGCAGCCCCCATATTTGCTGCATCGCGCACCCCCTTCTCAACCACCAGGCCGGGCATTACGGCACGGATAACAGGCGCATCCTCCCCCACATCACTGTCAACCAAAAACGCACCCGCACCCGTTACCGTCCATTGCGCAGTGGGCGTGCGCTGTGCACCGTATTCAAGCGGAGAGCGATACTGGCGCTCGGCAGTGCAGTTATGCGAGGATGCAACCGCTGCCGCAGAGGAAAACACGCCCCTATCACATAAAAGCGCCGTCAGCAGCAGCCCCTCTGCCGCCGTGGAGCAAGCACCGTATAGGCCCAGATACGGTACGCTGAAATCCTTTAATCCGTATGCCGCTCCCACGCACTGATTGAGCAGATCTCCGGCAAAGATCGCCCCCAGCTGCTCCTGCTGCCATTTTACCTTGGCAAGCGCAGTGTTTAACGCCATGCGTTGCATTTCGGCCTCGGCCTTTTCCCACGTCGATTGCCCGAACCGATCCTCGTTATCGTGCAGGTCAAAAAAGCCGCCAAGCGGCCCCATCCTTTCCATTTTTCCCACCACAGAGGCTGCCGCACGCACACAGCAATTTGTTATCTTCACACGTTCCATCGCCACGTCCCCCTCTTTTTTCTTTTATTTTGTCTGCGTTACCATTTTTTATGCATCAAAAGAGTGCGCCGCATTTTTGCGGCGCACTCCACCGTTTTACGGTTTAATCGGCCTTATAGGAAAGCACCTTTTCAAGCACTTCTCTCAAATTGCAAATAATAGCACAGGCCGCATTTTTGCCGACAATGGCCTCGTCCCTTGCCAGCTGAGCGTTTGCCACCTCTGCATTTGCCGCCTCCAGGGCCGCACGCAGACGCGCACATTCACTCTCAAGCGCCAACACGGTCTGCTCGCTTGCCTGCAGCTTTTCATCAAGCAGCTCTGCCTCCTGACCGATTGCCTCGTGCGATTCCACAAAATCAGCATCGAAAGCGGGGTTGTCAAACCACACCTCGCCCTCGCTCTTTACGTAATCGTCGGCAGCCTCGTCCCAGCCGTAGGACTTGCTTTCGGTATAGCCGCGGTACTGTGCCACGGCAGGATTTGCCTTTACCTTTTCAAAAAGCGCCCGCACGTCTGCACGGGTGCTGACCTTCTCCTGATAATTCAAAATAGCTTTTCCACTCCTTTCAATATTTTAAGCACGGCCACGATGATCTCGCGGCCGTTTTCCTGCTCCATAACGTCAAGCGCGCGACGTTTGACGTAGCTTCATTCGAGCATATCGTTACGCGGGGCAGCGTTGACG
>SVSV01000026.1 GCA_015064125.1 Oscillospiraceae bacterium | reverse complement strand
CAAGCATTTTTCCTATGCCGCGCGGGCTCCCTCAGTCTTTTGCTTTGCAAAATCCAGCTCCCTCCCGAAGGGAGCCTTTCACAAAACACATCCTGCCTCTATCCCTTGTTTTCTTCTCCTCACCGGCTATGGCCTCTTTTGAACCACGCGACTATCGCGTGGTTTTCGTTTTTTATCCAAAAAGCCGACACGGTGTAAAGGCCCGTGTCGGCTTTTCTTTTGCTGTTCTCCTTTAATCTTGCCAGGCGGCGGGGCAGGTGCGATGCTCCTTAAACCATTCCCACTCCTTCAGCACGCGGCTATCACCGCTGCCGCAAATGACGGAAACACCGTTTTTATCGGTCACCACCGTGATATTGCCATTCATAGAGGCAAAGGTGCCTGCCTCATAATCAATGCAACGCGTGGTGACATAGACCTTATCGGTATAGGTCGCAATGCGGTCGATAAAGGCCTGTGTCGGAAACTGATTGGCATCGGTATCGGTGTATTCCTCGCTGCCGCAGCAGCAGCAAACACAGACGTGTTGGGGCTTAATGACCTCAAGCAACGCTGAGGAGCTGGAGGTCTTGGAGCCATGATGCCCCGCCTTATAAAGCGTCACCTCGGGCAGCGTATTGAGGGTCACAAGATGCTCCTCACCCTCCTCCTCAAGGTCCCCCGTAAAGAGGTAGTGATAATCGCCATAGGTAAAGAGCGTGCACACCGAATAATCATTTTCAGAGGGCGCCTCGTTATAGTAATAATAACTGTCAAGGATCTCCATCTTTACGCCGTTATCAAGCTCGAAAAGGTAATTGTTATTCTGGCGGCATTCAGCGGCGGTGTAATGCTTGGCTCCCTTATCGATCTCAGCATCACGCTCCGAGAGATAGCGCCCATACATGTTAGAATCCGTGGCGACCTGATTGGTCATCGCAAAGTCAATGATGATCTCACATTCATACAGATCAAAAATGCTGCCCTCGGTGGTGGCAAAGCCTGCATAGTGATCCTGATGCGCGTGAGTCACGATAACGTACTCAAGCTTGCCGTCAGTAACGTATTGGTCAATATACGCGGCAATGACAGGCACGCTTGACGAGCGTGAGCCTGCGTCGATCAGAATATCCACGTCCCCTGCCTTGATGTAGGTACAATCACCCGTATATTTGTTGCCAAGCTCAAGAAAATGCACCTGAAACTCACCCGAAACAAGGGAGGGGGGTGCCTCGTCGCTCTTAAAGCTTAATGCATCGTAGGTGGCGGCACCAAGCACACCAAGCAAAAGTCCGCCGCAAAGCGCCAGCACACACAGAAAAGCAGTCAGGGGGGCTGAGAATTTTTTTGTACGTTTAGCCATTTCTGCCATCCTCCTCTGCTGCACTTACCGTAAACACGCGAATGCGCTTGATCACCCCGTTGGGCGCCTTTTCGCCAAATTTCAGGGCATCCACGGTATAGGTAATGGTATAGACACCCTCCTGATCGGTAGGCACGATATAACGCCCCTCAGCATCCTTTTGAAGATCGGTCTCCACAGTGCATTTATCCGAAACGTCAAGGCCGAAGCAAAATGCCTCCAGCCCCTGCTCCTCGTAAACGTAGGTAGAGCCCTGTGCCCCCACGTCAAGTGCAAAGGCGGTCTCGCCCTTCAGGACAAATCGGTCGTTTTTGGAAAACTGCAAGCACACAAAAGCACCGATAGCAACACCTAAAAGGAGTGCCACGACCAGCGCAAATTTTGTGAGAGGATGTAATTTTTTCATGCCCTTTTTGGCATAGCGTTCCAGTTTGTTTGCCATAACAAGCCTCCCTTTTGAAGTTACTATTATTATACAGGGAAAGAGGGTGTTTTGTCAAGATTGGCCACCCGATTTTGGCAAGAGAATTTGGCGCAGCTGCACGGAGGTTGCATGTCCTCGCTCCGCGAGCACGTCAACACACCGCTGCACGGAGGTTGCATGTCCTCGCTCCGCGAGCACGTCAACACACCGCTGCACGGAGGTTGCGATTTCCTCGCTCCGCGAGCACGTCAACACACCGCTGCACGGAGGTTGCGTTGTCCTCGCTCCGCGAGCACGTCAACACACCGCTGCGCGAAGGTTGCGTTGTCCTCCTCCGCGAGCACGTCAACACACCGCTGCGCGGAGGTTGCGATGTCCTCGCTCCGCGAGCACGTCAACACACCGCTGCACGGAGGTAGCGATGTCCTCGCTTCGCGAGCACGTCAACACACCGCTCCGCAGGGTTGCATGTCCTCGCGTTTATACGCTGCAAGATAAAGCAAAAAAGGCGACGAGCATGGCTCGTCGCCTTTTTTGCCTGTGCGGTCCCGTGCAGCACTTGCGTGCTACACGGGATCGACGCGATCAATCTACGCTGGCGCTCTCAGCGAGGAAAGGATCGTTTTCCATATCCTCTCCAAGCTGCGAATTCGTAATGATATCGGAGCTTGCCACGTAAATCAACTCGGAGGAGGGAATTTCATAAATCTTTTTCATTTTTCTATACCTCCTTTAATTATGCTGCAGGATCAGGGATAACTACCTCAACCTTACCGTTTGCATATGCATCAACGATGGCCTTTTGACCGGCCTCAAGGGTTGCATACTTATCGGACAGGGTGATGGCGTCAGCCAGCTGCTCTGCACTCTTAGCATTGAACTGTGCGTCGTAAGCACTGTAAATGGTATCAACCAGCTCGTTGCCCTCGTAGACCTCGATGTAAGAAACAGCAGCGTAAACGCGCGTATTGCTCTTAAGGTTTACAAGGATACCGCTGAAGGATACGCCCTCTGCGCCGGTTACAAGAGAGTAAACTGCAGGGATCTTCACGTAAGCAGTACCGTCGATTACAGCATCAAGAGCAGCGGGCGTGAAGGACTTAGCCTTAGCCACGTAATCAGCAGGAGCTACCAGAGTACCGTACTTCAGGGTCTTGCCGCCTGCGGTAAGTGCCGTGATCACGTCCTGAGAAACGGTGGAGCTGAAGCGGATACCGCTGGTCTCAGCTGCTGCCGTGTCAGCGTAAATTGCAACTGCACCGGTTACAGATGCATTCTCGTTGCTTGCCTTGTTTACAGACCAAGCCTTGTACTCCTTGCCACCGAACAGCACGATGGGTGCGTATGCATCGATAGCAGCATGCCCAGCCGTGGGCTGCATAGCGGTGGACGTAGTGGGAACTACCAGCGTTACGCCGTTCAGGGTGGTGTTGGTGGCATCGAAAACGACGACCCCATCACCATCAATCAGGAGAACGGTGTTCACCAGGTTCAATCTGCCCTCACTGTCTGCCAGAGCAAAGGGAGCAGCGGCGGTAACAACGCTATCCGTTACGGTCAGCGAGCCGGAATATACCGTGAAGACGGTAGTAGCATATCTGCCGTCAAGACCCACTACGGTGATCTCTGCGCCAAGAATATCAAAGGTGGAAACACCCGTAAGATTAATGGTCAGGTTAGCCGTAGCATCATCCGAGCTCTGAAGGTACTGTGCCAGCTCATCGGTGGTTGCAAAGCTCGTAAAGCCCTGATCGGTGATGATGTAGTACAGGATGTATGCTTCGATCAGCTCATTCAGTTGAGCCTTGTTGTAGGTACCGGTGGGATCGAAGGGAGCGTAATCAAAGTCCTCAAAGGTCTCAGTAAAATCAATTTCAGCGTCGGTCAGCGTAACACCAAGGAAAGAACGGATCTCGTAGAGATAATCGCCCCATACGGTTTCGCCCCAGGGAGTCTCTTCATCATCAAAGATCCAGGGAGTGCCGTCAAGCACAAACTTTGCGCCTGCAGCCATGGAGAAGGTACCCACGATCGGGTCGCCATCCTGCACTTCAGCGGTCACCACAAGGCTGTCAGTGGTTACACCCACTGCATTGATCAGCTCTACCGTAGCACCGGCGGCGATCTCAACACTGCTGTTTGCAGCGAAATACACAAGAGCGCTTGCACCCTTACATCTGAGCGTAACACCCGCGCCAACGCTAACGTTACCATAAACATCAAAAATAGATCTACCGTTCGACTCGATAACAGCATTATCGGAAACCGTAATAGTACCGTTTTGGGTGGTCACTGCTCCGACAGTAGCAGCACCGGCGGACACGATCTTGGCGTTGCCCGAAATAGTGATGTTGCCATTTCCCTTCAAAACAGCGCCCGTCTTTTCCTCAATAATGGCGTTGCCAGAAACAGAAATATTACCACTGCCGCCAGCCATATATACTGCTCCGTATGTATTGTTCCCGGCATTGGATTTAAGGTGAGCATTGCCGGAAATCTCTGCGTTGGTGGAATAAAGCTCAGCAACAAGGTCAGTACTACCACCTGTCGCATCAATAACAACATCACCGGAAATGGTAAGCGTACTGTTCTTTACCTGCAGAGCTGCATAGTGTCCACCACTATCCCTGTACGTTATCGTGGTCTTGCCGCTAATCTCAATCGAGTTCGTACCGCCGGTAGGGATAAAGCCAATAGCATACTTTGCAGTACTAATACACGTAAGGTTGCCATTCAGCACCTTCAGCGTTGAATTGGGTTTTCTGATATAAACAATCTGGGCACCAGCTACTATGGAGCCTTGATCATCCGTATCTTCGCTTGTCAGATCAATCGTGATGTCAATCGTGCCGTCTGTTAAAGCGGTTCCTAAATCGTCAAGGACAGTGTAGGAAGCAACCTCAATCCGAGTCTTAGCACCCGTGATCTTAAGATCACTGCCGATAGCGCCGTAACCGTACCAGTACACGTGTGCACACGTTCTGCCCGTTACAACCACGTCGTTGAGCTCAAGCACGCCGTCAGCGTACAAATTCTCAAAGAGTGCGTTGCCAGCCGTGCCAGCCAACTGGATGTTTGTCACCTTCACATCTGCCGCGTTCACACGTACATGGATGTACGAGTTTGGTTTAACAGCGTCTGCAGCAACTGCGGTAAACGAAACCTTGTTGCCCTGGCCGTCGATGGTCAGGTTCTTCGTAATGGTAGCAGTGGTTTCGGTTACATCATCTTTAAGAAGCTTGATGGTGTCGCCTGCTTCTGCACCGTCGATGGCTGCCTGCAAGGTAGCGGCATAGCCCTTGCCAACTACTTGCCAGGCGTTTTCGCCCTGTTCCTGATCCAATGCGGAGGATACCAGCATGGTGGCAAATGCCAGCACGCAGATCATCGCAATCAGCAACAGAACCTTAAATTGCTTTTTCATAAGTTTTCTCCTTTTGAAAAAATTTTTTGCAAAACATCCTGCCCACGCCGACACGATAATTGCCCTTGTGTGGCAAGACAAATTTACAAACTCATTATATACTTGCATTTTGGGGATGTCAATGGCTTTGATTTAATTTTGTGCATTTCAACAACGGCGGTGCCACGCACGCGCGTGCATAACGCGTATATAATATATGTATGCGGCGGCACCGTCGCGGCAAAAAAGCCGAAATCCCTTGCCACACAAGGCTTTGCGCGCGGCTCCTTTACGCGGCGCCGTGTGAAGATGCGCCTCGTGCAATCTTCACAAAACAAACACAAAAGGTGCACTGCAAAAACAAAATGTTTTCAATTTGGTAACATTTTGGCGCCGATTTTTGCCGATTATTTGTGCCAACATGCATTTTGGTGCGTATATTTCATGAGTTTGGGCTGCACGGAGGTTGCATGTCCTCGCTCCGCGAGCACGTCAACACACCGCTGTGCGGAGGTTGCGTTGTCCTCCTCCGCGAGCACGTCAACACACCGCTGCGCGGAGGTTGCGATGTCCTCCTCCGCGAGCACGTCAACACACCGCTGTGCGGAGGTTGCATGTCCTCGCTCCGCGAGCACGTCAACACACCGCTGTGCGGAGGTTGCATGTCCTCGCTCCGCGAGCACGTCAACACACCGCTGCGCGGAGGTTGCGTTGCCCTCCTCCGCGAGCACGTCAACACACCGCTGCGCAAGGTCGCATGTCCTCGCTCCGCGAGCACCCTGCCCTACATTGATAGCTAATGCCTATCGGAACAATTATAGAACTATTATGGAACTATTTTCGTGAAATCTTTGACAAATGCAAAAAAGTATGATATAATATTATAATTACAGAGGCTTGGCCTCTTAAAAACACTTTATGAGGGGAGGGGTGCTTGTGGTCCTCATTACCGAGGTGGAAACGCACTCGCGTGCGGCACGGGCAGGCATTATGCCGCGCGACGTGTTGGTAGCCATCAATCAAAACGAGATTTTTGACGTGCTGGATTATCGCTTTTATCTGGCCGAAGCACGCATCACCCTTTCCCTTTTGCGCGACGGAAAGCCCTTTGAGGTCACTATAAAAAAAGCACTTTACGACGATATCGGTCTTTTGTTTGAAACGCCTCTGATGGATAAAAAGCGCACCTGCGCCAATCGCTGTATCTTCTGCTTTATCGACCAGCTGCCAAAGGGCCTGCGTGAGCCACTGTATTTCAAGGACGACGATGCGCGCCTGTCGTTTTTGCACGGCAACTACGTTACCCTCACCAACCTCAAGGACCGAGATATTGAACGCATCATCAAGATGCACATCTCACCCATTAACGTATCGGTGCATACCACCAACCCACAGCTTCGCTGTGAAATGATGAAGAACCGCCGTGCGGGCGAGGTGCTTGGCTACCTCAAGCGGCTGGCTGATGCAGGTATTCGCCTTTGCGGCCAGATCGTGCTTTGTCGAGGCGTCAACGACGGCGCGGAGCTGACACGCACCATGCAGGATCTCGCTGATCTTGCCCCACAAATGTCCAGTGTTTCGGTAGTCCCAGCGGGCCTTACACGCTATCGCGAGGGACTTTATCCCTTAACGCCATTCAGCGCCGCAGAATGTGCCGAGGTCATTCGCCAGGTCAACGATTTCGGTGATGCGTGTGAGCGCAAGCACGGCAACCGTATCTTCTGTGTGGCCGACGAGTTTTATTTGAAGGCGGGGCTTCCCCTGCCCGATGAGGCCTATTACGGCGACTATGAGCAAATTGAAAACGGTGTGGGGCTTTTGCGCTCCCTGATGACCGAATTTGCCGACGAGCTTGATTATCTTGCCGATCACACGGGCGGCAGCACGCAAATTCCCCACCGTCACGTATCAATTGCCACGGGCAAGGCGGCGGCACCCACCCTGCGCGTGCTTGCTGACCTGCTGCAAAAGCGCCTGGATGGCATTGAAATTTCAGTATGGGAGATCGAAAACAGCTTTTTTGGCCCCGAGATCACCGTGGCGGGGCTACTGACAGGCGCCGACATGGCCGCGTCGCTCACGGGTAAGGCGCTGGGCGACGAGCTGCTGATCCCCGCGGTGACCCTGCGCGCCGAAGGAGATCTGTTCCTTGACGGCATGACACCAAAGGCTCTTTCCGACACACTTGGCGTGCCCGTGACGCCCGTCAAAAACGATGGCGCCGCATTGCTGGCGGCATTGCTCGGCACGCAAAAGCCATCATGACCGAAAACGCACTGCCAAAGAGGAAGCCCAATAGGCTACCCACCCACGATTACAGCCGAGAGGGAGCCTATTTTATCACAATTTGCACCAAGGATAGAAGGCCTATTCTCTCTTCCATCGTAGGGGACGTTGTTCTCGCTTCGCGAGCACGTCAACACACCCCTGCGGGGAGGTTGCGTTGTCCTCGCTTCGCGAGCACGTCAACACACCCCTGCGGAGAGGTTGCGTTGTCCTCGCTTCGCGAGCACGTCAACACACCCCTGCGGAGAGGTTGCGGCGTTTCCCCTCCCGTGAAATGTTTGCACACGGAGCATTTTCAAAAAACACAATCATTACACCGTAAAATTTTGTCGGGAGTCCCGACAAAGAACCAAGATATCAAACCAAGGAGGTAGAAAGCATGGCAAAACCGATTGTTGCCATCGTTGGGCGTCCCAACGTGGGCAAAAGCACCTTTTTTAACAAGCTGATCGGCGAACGCCGTTCTATCGTTGAGGACACCCCGGGTGTCACGCGTGACCGTATTTACGGCGAAACCGAATGGTGCGGGCGCAAGCTCACCCTGATCGATACGGGCGGCATTGAGCCAAAAACCGACGACGTTATTCTTGCAAAAATGAAATTCCAGGCAGAGCTTGCTATTGAGAGCGCTGACGTGATCATTTTACTGTGCGACGTGCGCACGGGCCTCACGGCCGCTGACCGCGATATCGCCGTCACGCTCAAAAAAAGCGGCAAGCCCGTGGTCGTCGCCATCAACAAATGCGACCGCATCGGTGCACTGCCCTTTGAATTCTACGAATTTTATGAGCTGGGGCTCGACACCGACCCCGTGGCAGTTTCTTCTATCCATGGCACGGGCACGGGCGACGTGCTTGACGCCGTGCTGGCTGCGCTGCCCGACGAGGGTGAGCACGAGGAGGAGGACGACAGCATCAAGGTTGCCGTGATCGGCAAGCCCAATGCAGGCAAATCCTCTATCATCAACCGCTTCGTCGGCAGTGAGCGCATGATCGTTTCAGATGTTGCGGGCACGACGCGTGACGCTGTCGACACGTTGGTGGAAAACGAATACGGTAAATTTACCTTTATTGACACCGCAGGCATTCGCCGCCAGTCCAAGATCAACGACAGCGTTGAAAAATACAGCGTTCTGCGTGCCCACATGGCCGTAGAGCGTGCCGACGTATGTCTTATCATGATCGATGCAAACGAGGGCGTGACCGAGCAGGACGAGCGCATCGCAGGCATCGCGCACGAGGCAGGTAAGGCTTGCATCATCGTGGTCAATAAGTGGGTTACCATTGAAAAGGACAACAGCACCACAAGCAGCTACACCAAACAGGTCTATGAGGCACTGGGCTATATGCAATATGCCCCGTTGGTATTCGTTTCGGCCAAGACCGGCCAGCGCATTCCCAATATTTTCGAGCATATACTTTACGTGTTCAATCAAACCAACCTGCGTGTTTCCACAGGCATGCTCAACGACGTATTAAACGACGCCACCACCCGCGTGCAGCCCCCCTCTGACAAGGGCAAACGCCTGAAGATCTACTACATGACGCAGATCCGCGTGGCCCCCCCCACCTTTGTGATATTCTGCAACGATGCGGAGCTCTTTCACTTTTCTTATCAGCGCTTTATTGAAAACTGCCTGCGCGACACCTTTGGCTTCCGCGGCACACCGATAAAGCTGATCATCCGCCAGAAGGGCGAGGAGGCACCCGATGCGTGACGCTGAACGAATTATTGATAAAACCAAGATCTACGTAAAGGCGGGCGACGGCGGTAACGGAGCTGTCGCGTTTCACCGCGAAAAATACGTGTCGCACGGCGGCCCCTCAGGCGGCGACGGCGGACACGGCGGCAACATCGTTTTTAAGGTCGACAAGGGTGCTACCACCCTGCTTTACTTCCGCGATCACCGCAAATTCATCGCCAAAAACGGCGGCAACGGCACGGGCGAAAAATTTCACGGTGCCACTGCCCCTGACGTAACGATCCTGGTGCCGCAGGGCACGCTGATCCGCGATGCCGCTACGGGCAAGATCATCAAGGATATGTCGGATGACGAGCCCTTTGTATGCTGTCGGGGCGGACGAGGCGGCTGGGGCAATCAGCATTTTGCCACACCCACAAGGCAGGTGCCTATGTTTGCAAAAAACGGCACCAGGGGTGAGGAAAAGGAGCTTGTGCTTGAGCTTAAGATGCTGGCTGACGTTGGTCTTATCGGCATGCCGAGTGTGGGAAAATCCTCTATTTTGTCACGCATCAGCTCGGCACGCCCGAAAATTGCCGCGTATCACTTCACCACCCTTTCCCCCAATCTGGGCGTGGTCAAAACGGGGGGCGAGAGCGGCTTTGTGGCTGCCGATATCCCCGGGCTTATCGAGGGTGCCGCTGACGGTGCGGGCCTCGGGCACGCTTTTCTGCGTCACGTGGAGCGTTGCCGCTTACTGCTGCACGTGGTAGATATCGCGCGCACCGAGGGCCGTGACCCCATTGAGGATATCAAGGCGATCAATGGGGAGCTGGCACGTTACAGCGAGCAGCTGGCATCCCGCCCCCAGATGATCATTGCCAACAAGGCAGATTGCCTGGATGAGGAGCTCACAGACCTGCCTGCCTTTGAGGCCTTTGTCAAGGAAAACGGCTGGGAGCTGCTCTACGTTTCGGCAGCAACGGGGCAAAATCTTGACGTTCTTGTCACCACCGTAGCCGCACGCCTGCGCGATCTCCCCCCCTTAACGGTATTCGAAAGTGAGATCACCGAGGAGGATATTCTCGCCGACGATCCGATGGAGACCACCGTGCGCCGCGAAAACGACACCTTCTTTGTTGAGGGCAAATGGCTTGTCGATCTGATGGGGCGTACCAACTTCAACAACTATGAATCGCTTTCCTATTTTCAGCGTGCCCTGCAAAAAAACGGCGTCATCCAGCTGCTTGAGGAAAAGGGCTGTGTTGACGGACACACCGTCAATATTTACGATTTTGAATTTGAATTTATTAAATAAAGGAGCCGTACTATGAACATCTGGCATGACATGAATCCCGAGGCGATTACCCCCACCGACTTCAACGCCGTTATTGAGATCTCCAAGGACAGTCAATGTAAATACGAGCTTGACAAGCACACGGGCCTGCTGCGCCTTGACCGCGTGCTTTACACAGCCACGCACTACCCTGCCAACTACGGCTTTATTCCGCGCACCTATGCCGACGACGGCGACCCTCTTGATGTGCTGGTGCTCTGCGCGCGTCCCATTCAGCCCCTCACGCTCGTGCAGGTCTACCCCATTGGCGTTATGCGCATGCTTGACGACGGTCATACCGACGACAAGATCATCGCCATTCCCTTCTCCGATCCGACATATAACTCGATCCGCTCGATCGACGAGATGCCCTCCCACATTTTTGACGAGATCATGCATTTCTTCTCGGTCTACAAGCAGCTTGAAAACAAGCAGACCGCTGTAAAAACACTGTTTGACCGCGAAAAAGCAGAAGAGATCATTGCTGAGGCTATCGAAAGCTACGAGCAGACCTTCGGCAATCGCGCATAAGCTAAAGGGGGTGAGTCAAATGCAAAAATGCATTTGACTCACCCCCGTCGTTTTTGCTTTGCGGCTAAACACCGCAATTTTTGCCTGTTTTGCAGGCAAAAACCGCAAATTCCGCGCGTCAAAAAAGCCTACCGTCGGCTTTTTTGCGCAGGGACTGCGTAAATGACGCAGCCCCTTTTTAAAGGGTGTATGTACAAAACACACTGCCATCTGCAAGGCGGCAAACCGTAAAGGTGAGTGTTTTGCTATCATATACCATATAGCAGGCAGGCGTGTCACCCTTGGGCATCGAAACCGAGCCCGGATTGAGGCACGTAACACCTGCCTTGGTGGTGCTGATGCCTGCCACGTGTGTGTGCCCCTCGATCAAAATATCCCCCGGCAGGATCTCAGCAGGCACGCCGCCGTCAAACAGGTGACCGTGTGTAAGATACGCCACGTGCTCACCCAGCGGAAGCACCGCATAATCGGCCATAATGGGAAAGGGCAGCACCATCTGATCGACCTCGGCATCACAATTGCCGCGCACAGCGGAGATCTGTGACTTTAACTCACTCAACAGCGCGATCACGCCTCGGGGATCATAGCCGCTTGGTATATTATTGCGCGGCCCGTGATACAAGAGGTCACCGAGTAAAAATAGGCGCTCGGCACGCTCCCTCTCAAATGCCGCGGCCATCGCCCTTGCGGCATTAAGATCACCGTGCAGATCAGATGCAAAAAAGAATTTCATAACACTCCTCCATCATTTATCGGTTTTACGGAACACAGCTCCGTTTTCAATGTCGTTTACGTCAAGGGCGCGCGTGTGAGCGATCGGCTGCCAGGTCGCGTGCCGCCAAAAAAGCGCCGCCAGGGAAATGGGAATATACGTGAGCATAAATAAGGGAAACGTGAAAAGCAACAGCACCGCGCGCCATTTGGGACAATGGATATGCCGCCATTCACTCACAAGTGCGATGGCGCCAAGCAGCAAAAATATGCCGTAGCCAAAGGTAAAAAAGTCAAGCAAAAAATGAAGCAAAACTAAGGAGATCGACCCCGTTAGCGCCCAATTCAGCAAAAAAAGGGCACCGATGGCACCAAGCTGAAACAGCGAGATCAAAAAGGCGGGCATGACGTTCACCGCCATATCGTAGCAGGGCCAGCTGGCGCGCAGAGCCCCCCGAAACAGGGCCCCACCGTAATGGCGCATCACCCCGAACATGCCCTTTGCCCAGCGCTTGCGCTGACGCCAGGAGGCAGCAAAGCTTTCGGGCTGCTCATCAAACAGCTCGGCCGCATGACAATAGCCGACGCGCTCACCCTGCAAAATGCAATCAGCGGTAAATTCAATATCCTCGGTCAGCAAAAAATGCTTCCAGCCACCGTTTCTTATCACAATACGGCTATCCATCAAAAAGCCCGTGCCCGAGATCACTGCACTGCCGCCAAGAAGCGCCCGCGGATTTTGCAGGTAGCGCGATTCGCGCATAAACCACAGTGCATACCCTGCACTGATCCAGCTTTTTCCGTAGTTTTTAGAGTTGCGATACGAGGTCAGCACGGCATAGCCCGCGGCATGCGCCTTATGCATCTCGGCTATAAAGTCGGGGCGCAGCACGTTGTCGGCATCAAACACAAAATAACCGTCAAAGGCCTCAAAGCCGTAATTTTCCCTGATCTTTTCAAACAAAAATGCCAGCGCATACCCCTTTCCCACGTGGGTGGTGCTATGCCTTACAAAGACGTTAGCCCCGTGTTGGTGGGCGATCTCGGCGGTATTATCAGTACAGTTATCAGCCACCACAAAGACAGTAAGCAACGAAGCGGGATAGCTTTGGCAAGCAATGCTGTTTAAAAGCTGCGCCAAAACCGCCGATTCGTTTCGTGCGGCGATCACCACGGCATAGCGCTTATCCTGCGGCGCTGAACGATAGCGACGCGGCGGTACAACAAGCGCCACCAGCACGTAAAAAAACTGATACGTATAAAGCAGCATAAATAAAATACCCAGCCACGTGGTGATATAAAAGCCTATCTTTTCAAGCGTGCTCATCCACTCGGGTGCCATCCACGAGGGCAAAAGCAATCGATGAAAAAAGTGCTGAACGGTACCGAAAAAATGCCTCATAGACCCCTATCCTTCCTTGTTTATCGGCTTTTTGGCTGCTGAAAGCGTCGCACCAAAAGCACACCCGAAAGCATCACAAGGTAGGGTAAAAATGCCTGCGCCAGCCACATAACGGGCGTAAAGGCCCTGCCGCACAAGCGATATAAAAGGGAGAGGGGGGTGCCCGGAAAATCCTTTGAAAGAAACGCGAGATTTGCCACGGGAGTTGTTTGAAAAGAGTTATAAACGGTATTGAAGATCAGCGCCACAGCGCACAAGACGCACACCGGCAGCGCCGACCGTAAAAGATCGCCCCGTTGGGGGCGGTATCCGCCACGCCACCACCAAAGCAACGCGAGATACACCATCGTACCATGCCACAAAAAGCTATGAAACGAAATAAAATGAAGCGTGGGATAGCGCAGAAGTGACGTGGTGGGAAAAAGCAAAAACACGACCCCGCCGACGAGCGCACCAACACAAACAAACACCTTGCCCACACGTGTACCGCGCGCAGCAAAGGGGCCAAGGTACAGAATAAGACTGCAATAATAAAGCGGAAGCAGGTCGTTGGGATTTTCGCTCTTCAAACACGCGATGGAAAAGATTATTTTTCCAAGCTCCAGCCCATAGAGCAGAAGCGTAGCAAAAAGCGTGATACGCTTGACACGGCGCACCGTCACGTGCCTTGAAAAAAACAGTGCCGCAAAAACGGCAAAAAGTGTGGCAAAAAGCCAGAAAGCATGCCCGATACCAAAGAGCCCTGCCGCATTTTCCCCCGTGGACGGGGCGAAAAAAGCCGACAAAAGCTCACGCATCATGCGGCGCCTCCGCCTCATCGAAATTCAAGCGACATTCCTCCACCACCAAGGGTCGGCGCATCACCTTTGCACGCAGGGTCAGCAGATATTCACCAAGCAAGCCAAGTGCGCCAAGCTCAAGGCCCGATAGCACCAGCATCACGGGCAACAGCCACAGCAGTGCCATACGCGGGGGTGAGAGCAGCCACACAAGCGAAAGTGAAAGCCCCACTCCTAACAGAAGCGCGCCCAATAGCGTCACCAGTCTGATCGGTGCCTTGGTATAGGTGGTAAAGCTCTGCATAGCCGCGTCATAAAGCGTAAGAAAGCCGTTGTGCGAGCGCCCTGCACGGCGTCGGGCCTGTACGTAAGGCACACTCGTCATTGAAAAGCCGAGCTCAGCCACCACACCGCGCAAAAAGGGGCTGGGATCGTCAAGCTGACGCATCACCTCCACAAAGCGCTTGTCATAAAGTCCAAAGCCCGTAAAATGGGGGATCTGTGCCACGCTTGACCAGCGGCGCATGATCTTGTAGTACGCTGAACGCAAGAGCCTCAAAAGCTTATTCTCGCGGCTTGCCGTTTTCACGGCACACACCACCGCAAAGCCGCGCTCCCACGCAGCCACAAGCTCGGGAATCAGCTCAACGGGGTCTTGAAAATCGGCACAAAGCGGAATCGTACAGTCCCCTGTCGTCTGACAAATACCGTAATAAGGTGAATGAAACTGCCCGAAATTACGCGCATTAAAGATGGCGCGGACGTTGGGATAGCGTGCACATAGCGCACGCAAATGCGTGCGTGTTGCGTCAGTTGAAGCGTTATCAATAAACAAAACGTCAAAATCATACTGCGGCAGCTTGTCCTGCATCACCGCCACGATACGCTCGCAAAGTGGCACTACGTTGTCCTGCTCGTTGTAGGTAGGTACCATGATGCTGATGCGTTTTTGATAGCTCATAGTCGATTCCCCGTATTAAGCCGTCATAATGCCATCGGGGTCATAAATATTCCTGCGTACATGATAAAATCCAAGATAAAGGGCCACACACCACCGCAAAAATGCGGCGATCACCATAGCCACGGCAAAGCCCCAAAGCTCAAAAAGCAGCGTTGCGGGAATACCAAGAGCAAGGAAAGAAACGCCAAAAACGGCGTTGATGTAGATCTGATAGGATTTTTTGGCAAAGCGGATCAGCACCACCATGATCATGCTTGTGGTAAAGTAAAAAACCTGTGCAAGGCTCCCCAGCCACAAAAAACGGCGCGTCATCTCAAGCTCGGCAGGATACAACAGAAAAAGCATCAGATACCCGCCAAGAGCACATACAGCGGTACCGACCAGCACCAGCACAGCACTTCCAAGAGCAATACCGCGCATGGTGCGGCGCGTGAGCTTACCGTCGTATCGCGCAAGATATCCGATCAGCACGCCGTTGAGAGGCACGGCCACCAGCGACATGGTTTTGCCAAGCAGCGTAGCAAGATAATATACCGTTACCGCGGAGGCACCAAGCAGGAGCTTGAGTAAAATACGGTCAACGTTTAAGATAAGGTTTGCCACGCCCTCAGCCACGAGCAGTGTAGCGATCAGTGAAAAGGTACGCCGCCACAGGGACGAGCGCGTAAGGCCGTGCTTGCTTAGCTGCGGACAGCTCACATAGGCCATCACCACGCCAAGCGCCTCGCCCACAAGAAGTCCCAGCGGCCAGATGCCGGTTTGCCATACCAGCACGGCACCCACAGCATAGCCGATCGCCACGGTAAGATAATAGACAAAATAGCGGCGATAATTCAACGTGATCTTATATGCAACGTCAGCGTAGTAACGAAAGGCCATTGCCACAAAAAGCAAATAATAGCACACGTAGGTGGGAAAATCCATCAAAACGCCACCAAAATAACGCACCGCAAGCGTAATGGGTAAGCCGAGGATTGACACCAAAAGCAAAAAAAGATTATAATCCCCGCTGTTTTCCGCGCGTGCTCCTGCGGGCGCGGTCATACGGGCATAATTGGCAGCGCATCCCACCGACACCGTGAAAATGTTAACGTATGCCATCAGATATTGCAGCTCGCCATAGCCAACGTCGCCAAAGCGGCGCGCGTATAGTGGGAAGACCACCACTTGCGCCACGGCGTTCATCAGCACAAGGCCAAAAATGCTCCATGCCGAGTCCCCAAGCAGGCGCTTATATTTTTTCAACCGCCCCTTCAGCATTGCACAGCCTCTATCAGCGTTTTAGCAATATAATCGACCATCTCATCGCCGAGCCCCGGATAAACACCGACCAAGAACGTATCGCGCATAATGCGGTCGGTAACGGGCAGATCACCCACCGTGCGATAGCCGTCGCCACGGCGACGCATCTCATCAAAGCAGGGGTGCTTGATCAAATTCCCTGCAAACAGCATGCGCGTTTGTACGCCGTGTGCCTCAAGATAGCTCACCACGCGCTCGCGTGAAACGCCCTCGCGACAGGTCAGCAAAAATCCAAAGGGCGAGGGCGTGCTGTGTGCGCATGCCTCAGGCAAGATGAGCTTATCGGCCACAGGCTGCAGCGCACGATAAAGCCGCTCAAAATTGGCGCGGCGACGTGCCACAAAGGAAGGAAGCTTAGCAAGCTGTGCAACACCCACAGCCGCCTGCATATCGGTGGCCTTTAAATTATAACCGAAATGCGAATAAACGTATTTATGGTCATAGCCCTTTGGCAGATCACCGTATCGGCGGTCAAAGCGATGCCCGCATACATTATCCCTGCCGGGCGGGCAAATGCAGTCCCGTCCCCAGTCACGCATGGAGCGAATGATACGGTGCAGCATCGTGTCACGTGTAAGCACAGCACCGCCCTCGCCCATCGTAATATGGTGCGCAGGATAAAAGCTTGATGTGGAAATATCACCGACTGCACCGGTTTTATAGACAGTGCCGTCAAAATCGTATTCAGCGCCAAGCGCATCACAGTTATCCTCGATGAGCCACAGATCATATTCATTACAAAAATTGCGTACAGTCTTCAGATCAAAGGGATTGCCCATGGTATGCGCTACCATGACCGCCTTGGTCTTGATTGAAAGCGCCGCCTCAAGCGCCGTTACGTCAATATTATACTGGGGCAAGGTAACGTCAACGAAAACGGGCACGGCACCGTACTGCACGATGGGTGACACTGTTGTGGGAAAGCCGGCCGCAACCGTGATCACCTCATCGCCCGGCAGGATACGGCGCTCACCCAATAAGGGTGATGTCAGTGCCATAAAGGCAAGCAGATTGGCCGAGCTCCCGGAGTTGACAAGCGTACAGTGAGATACGCCGATATAGGCGGCAAATTCCTTTTCAAACTGCTCGGTATAACGGCCGCCCGTGAGCCAGAAATCAAGGGCACTGTCCACAAGATTTACCATTTCCGCACGGTCATATACACGTGCCGCATATGGAATTTTTACGCCCTTGTCCTCAGCCTGCTGATTGTGATAGGTGTCGCAATATTCGCCCACCAGCTTTAAAATTTCTTCGCGTGCCTCGGCGGCACCCTTACCGGAAAAATGCATCGTATATCTCCTACTGATTATATTGACATTTCTTTAAATATTCGCTGATCTGCTTGTCCGTGACGGCACAAAGATCGGCGCCTGCCGCCATAGCCCTTGTAAATTCAACCACGCGCGAAAGCGCTTCCTCGATATGCCACGTTGGACGCCATCCAAGCACTGCCTTGAATTTCGCCGCATCAAGCCGTAAAAGCCCTGCCTCGTGCGGACCGTTTTCGCCACCCGTATGCCAGGAAAAGCCCTCTCCCCATAGCGCGGCGAACAGATCTGCCACCTCACCCGTGGTGCGGCAGTCACGCTCGTTAGGGCCAATATTATAGCTATCGGCCAAGTCCCTGTTTTCCAGTTGTGCCTTGGCCAGCAGCAAATATGCGCAAAGCGGCTCCAGCACGTGCTGATAGGGGCGAACCGAGTATGGATTTCGCACCGTTGCGGGCCTTTTTTCAAGCGCGGCACGTACAAGATCGGGGACGATGCGATCCGCGGCAAAATCACCGCCACCGATCACGTTGCCCGCACGGGCGGTAGAAACAGCAACTCCACCTGATGCCAAAAACGACCGTCGGTAGGCACATGTCACTAATTCGGCGCAGGCCTTGCTGCTGCTATAGGGATCAAAGCCGCCCAGCTGCTCATTTTCACGATAGCCCCAAACCCATTCCCTATTTTCGTACACCTTATCGGTAGTCACAACGACCACCGAGCACACAGACGGCGTTTGGCGCACAGCCTCCAGCAGATTTACCGTGCCCATCACGTTGGTAGCATAGGTATCACGGGGCGCCCGATACCCCTCTCTGACCAAGGGCTGCGCAGCTAAATGAAATACGATCTCGGGCTCTGCTTCGCGAAACGTCTTTAAAAGATGCACTTCGTCGCGCACATCACCGCACACGTGGTGAATTTTTCGCCCTATCCCCGTCAATTCAAACAGTGACGGCGTGGTAGGTGCCTCCAGCGCATAACCGGTTATCTCTGCCCCCATTTGCATAAGCAAGTGGCAAAGCCACGCACCCTTAAAGCCTGTATGCCCTGTCACCAGCACACGCTTGCCATGATAAAAATCCTTAAGTCTCATGTCTGCCACCGTCGCCAAGGAGCCTTTCCCTGCTGCCATAAATTCTCCAAGCGCTCTTTATCGCGCAAGGTATCCATACATTGCCAAAAGCCCTCATGGCGAAAGGCCATCAGCTGTCGCGCGGCGCAAAGGCGCTCAAGCGGCGCGCGCTCAAAAACCGTAGCATCTCCTTCAATATAGTCAAGCACCTGCGGGTCAAGCACCATAAAGCCACCGTTGATCAGCCCTGCGTCGCTCGCGCTTTTTTCGCGGAATGCACGCACCGCTTCACCCTCAAGCTGTAATACGCCAAAGCGAGAATCGGGCCGCACGGCAAGCAACGTGGCAAGACGTCCGTGCGCGCGGTGAAAGGCCACCTCGGCACGCAGATCAACGTCGCATAGACCATCACCGTAAGTCAGAAAAAATGGCTCCTCATCGAGGTATTGCCGCACACGCTTGATGCGCCCCCCCGTCATCGTATCACGCCCCGTATCCACCACGGTTACGCGCCATGGATCGCTCGCGGTGCTGTGTACAGTCATATTTCGGTTTGCGGAAAAATCAAAGGTCACGTCACTGTGATTGAGATAATAGTTTGCAAAAAAATCCTTAATAACGTCCTGCTTATAACCCGCACAAATGATAAAATCACAGTAGCCAAACGTCGCGTAGTATTTCATGATATGCCACAGCAATGGCATGCCGCCGATCTCCACCATCGGCTTCGGGCGCAGGTGTGATTCCTCGCTGATGCGTGTGCCAAAGCCACCTGCAAGAATAACAACCTTCATCGGGCAACTCCTTTTGTAATATGGCTAGCCTCCCGTGAGACCATCCTTATTTTTGCCTGTTTTCACAGTTTTATCCAATTGTCGGATATTTTCGTATCTGTGCCGAAGACGGTTGTTAACAAAAAGGCAACAGCACGTATGCCATTGCTACAATACATACATAAAAGTATACCACATTCCCACTGATTCTGTCAAGGCAACCTTTTTAACCCCCCACTCTTTTTGCCCAATCTTTTTTTCAAAAGCACTTGACATTTTAATATAACAATGCTATACTATTTGTTGTCTTAAAATCAAACAAGGCTCAGCTTGGGGACGTTTGCGAGCGCTGCCGGTGGCAGAATAAGCGAGCAATAAGGAGTGGCAGCCGTCGCAGAGTGCAAGTGAGTTCCCGAACGCGGCACGATGCGGTAACGGCAACAGGAAGAGCGCGTAGCGCCTCGCTATCGTCCATTGTTTTACTTTCTAATTTTAACAACTAAATATCGAGGTGTGGCTCAGCTTGGTAGAGCGCTACGTTCGGGACGTAGAAGTCGCAGGTTCGAATCCTGTCACCTCGACCATTATGGCTCTGAGAAGCGTTTCTCAGAGCCCTTTTCTTTGCCTACTGCGATGCAAATTTTGAGGGCTGACGATTGTTTTCGTCAGCCCTCGCTTTATATCATCCCGACAAATTGGAATTTGTCTATTTTTCAAGATAGATCTGATAACGCTTCTTATCTTCTTCCGTAATCTCACGAACAACACGACAAGGAACGCCAACCGCGATAACATTTGAAGGAATGTC
>SVSV01000025.1 GCA_015064125.1 Oscillospiraceae bacterium | reverse complement strand
TGCCGGTAACACCGAAGGGCTGATTTACGATCAGCTTAAGGGTCTCAAGACCAAAGTAATCGTCAACGTCGCGGCCGTTGATGGTGATAACACCCGTGCCGGGAACGATGCGAACGCGAGCAACGGACTTCTTTCTTCTGCCAGTGCCGTAGAAGTAAGGCTTTGCACTTGTATACATATTTCGTTACCTTCCTTTCTGATTACAGCACGATGGGCTTTTGTGCTTCGTGCTTGTGTGCGTCGCCTGCGTAAACCTTAAGACGGGTTGCAGCCTTTGCACCAAGTTTGTTGTGGGGCAGCATGCCTTTAACAGCAAGCTCCATTGCCTTTTCGGGCTTGGTTGCCATCAGGGTCTTGTACTGAACGGACTTCAGGCCACCGATGTAGCCGGAGTGGTGGTGATAATACTTGTCCTCAAGCTTGTTGCCGGTGAGAACAGCCTTGTCAGCATTGATGATGATCACGAACTCGCCGCAGTCAACGTGAGGAGTGAACTCGGGGCGATGCTTGCCGCGCAGAATGGTTGCGGCCTCAACAGCAGTTTTACCGAGGGGCTTATTGGCTGCATCGATCACAAACCAACGGCGCTCGATCGTTTCTGCCTTTGCCATGAAAGTGGACATGATGTTTCCTCCATAAATTTTGGTTAATTTTTTTGACCTGCACATTATAACATAAGGAATAAGGGTTGTCAACCCCTTTTTTCAAAAAAATTTTAAAATTTTAATTTAGCAATACTCAACCTCGTTTTTTCTCGTTTTTTCACCTGTTTTGCTCGTTTTTTCTCGTTCGCGATTTCATTTTTTGTTTGTGCTATTTTTTCGCTTTTTTTCATATTTTTTAAAGAAACGACTTAAGGAGGTGGAAAAATGACACATCGCTTTGGCCCTGAAGGATTGCTTGAAAAGACCAAAGAGAATAAGGAGGCACTGGCCTCACTGTCGGGACTGGAGCGCGCACGGCGCGAGGGACAGATCCTGGAGGCACCCGTTTTACTGTGTGACAGCCAGATGCGGCTGCACGTTGATCTTGGTGTGATGCATGGCATCATTCCGCGTGAGGAGGCCGTCTATTGCCGAAATGGCGAGGCTATTAAGGATATCGCCATCATTACACGTGTCGGAAAAACGGTAGCCTTTAAAATATTACAATTTACTGAAGAAAACGGTGAGCGTATTGCCCTGCTCTCGCGGCGTGAGGTGCAGCGTGATTGCGTGCTGAATTTTTTAAATACACTTTCCCCCGGGGATATCATTCCTGCGCGCGTGACACACCTTGAAAATTACGGGGCGTTTCTTGATATCGGCTGCGGCGTCGCATCCCTGCTCTCGATCGACTGTATTTCAGTATCGCGTATCACGCATCCGCGCGATCGCTTACGGTGCGGCATGATCGTCTACGTGGCAGTAAAAAGCATTGACAAGGCACTTGACCGCATCTTTGTGACCTTAAAGGAGCTGCTTGGCACATGGGAGGAAAATGCAGCGCGCTTTGAGGTGGGACAGACCGTAGTAGGACGCGTGCGCAGCATCGAAAGCTACGGCATTTTTGTGGAGCTCGCCCCCAATCTGGCCGGGCTTGCCGAGCTGCGCGGCAGCGGAAACGCCCCCATACGCTGCGGTGTTGGTGACACGGCTGCCGTTTTTATCAAGAGCATTCTACCGGAACGCATGAAGATCAAGCTTGTGATCATCGACGCCTACCCCGCAAACGACCCACCTGAACCCCTTCACTATTACATTGACCCGCAAAAGACCTCACATATCAGCTACTGGGAATATTCCCCTGCCACCAGCACAAGGCTGGTTGAAACAATATTCTGACGCAGGGGGCTGAGGTATTTGATACAGAAGCCACGATTTCAGTGCTGTAGGCGTACTTTATACGAAAGGCGCCGAAGGCGCGGCTAAAAAACACACATAAAAATTGAAATTCGCAAGAATTTCTACCTAAAAACCGCTTTCCCTGCCATTTTTGTGACAGAAAAAGCGGTTTTCCTTTTATTTTATTTTGTGTGTTTTTGGTCTGCGCGAATGACACGGCACCTTTGCAAAGTAAAATGCGCTTGGCGAGAATGCCAAGCGCATTTTTTAAAGCATTTTGCAATGATAGGCGCGCACCCCGCAGTTTTTCAGATAGTTGGTAGCACGCTGCGCGGCTGCCTCATCATCGAAAATACCAAACACAGCGGGACCGCTTCCGCTCATCTGCACGGCAGCAGCACCATATCGGTACAGCTCCCGCTTCAAATCCGAAATAGCGGGGCGCTGTGGCTCCACAACCGCCTCAAAACGGTTAAAAAGTGCCTTAACGGTGCTTGAAACGTCACCTTCCTCAAGCGCCTTGATCAAGGGGGTGGCGGTGCGCTCGCTTTTAAAATCAACAAACCCATTATAGCACTTATCCAATGCCGAAAAGGCCCAAGGCGTTGACACGCCCTCACCGTCAACAGCGACCACCACCGATGCTGCCACGCGATTGGTAAGAGGGGTGATCACCTCGCCGATGCCACGGCAAAGGGCGGTGCCGCCAAACACAAGAAATGGCACGTCGGCACCCACCGTAGCGCCGATGGCAGCAAGCTGATCGGGGCTAAAGCGGTCATTATTCAGCATATTCAGCGCCTTGAGTGTGGCCGCAGCATCTGCCGAGCCACCTCCCATGCCTGCCGCCATGGGAATGATCTTTTGCAGCCGAAGGTGCACGCCAAAGCGTTCACCCGCTGCGGCAAAGTAGGCCTTGGCCGCACGCACCACAAGATTGGTATCGTCCGTCGGCAGCACGCCGCTTGTATCAAGCGTGATATCCTCCCCTGAACGGGTGGCACTGAGCGTATCAGCCAGCGACAGCGTTTGCATTACGCTTTCGATCTCGTGAAAGCCGTTTTCACGCCGACCGATCACGTCAAGATATAAATTGATTTTGGCATTTGCCGGGACCGTTACTGTCAAGCATCTCACCTCGCCTCGATGGCTTCACAAAAGCCTCTTTATTCCGTCAATAGTATAACACAAAATTATGTTATTTTCAATATGGCAAGAAATATTTTTAAAAACTATATTAATATCTCTTGACACACAAAAACAAAAAATTTATAATATATTTAGTGTCACTATTTTACCATCGGAGGAAGAAATGGCAGAGTTGAACCAACAAACGACCAGGCAGGATGAGCAGCAAAAGCCCGCAAAAAATCCAAAGGGCGCTACCTTTTGGGTTATTTTCAGCATGCTTGTCGTGCTGATTTTAGCCAATCTTGATGCCATTTTAAAGCCCATCAAGGCCTTAAACGACATTCTGACGCCGATCATCATCGGACTTGTGCTTGCTTATTTGTGCAGCCCCATTCTGCGCTTTTTCGAGATCAAGGTCTTTTATCGCCTGAAGCGCACTGCAAACCGTGCGTTCTCCATGCTTTGTACCTATATCGTTATACTGCTGCTTCTGGCAGGCATCGCGCTTCTGATCATCCCCCAGCTGACTGACAGCATCAACGATTTCCGCACGAACGGCATGTTCTACATCAACCGTTTGATCGCCTCCCTGAACGGCTTTATCTCCTCCTTACCCTTTAGCCTGCCCGACGGCACGGAAAACACCATAAGCCTTGAAAACCTATTATCGAGTGCCATCAACCTTATTGAGCAATACGCCTCTAATATCTTGGGCAGCGTCGGCAGCTTTGCAGGCGGCGCACTCACATTACTGAAAAATATCATTATCGGTATTTTTGTGTCGATCTACGTGCTCTTCAGCAGCGACCGCTTAAAGGCCGGCTGCCGTCGTATCGCACACGCCCTCCTGCCTGAGGAAAAGGAACGCCTGCTGATCCATTACACAAGACAGGCACACCGCAAATTCGGTGGCTTTATCGTGGGCAAGATGGTGGATTCTATCATGGTCGGTATTACCTGCGCCATTTTCTTTACCGTCTTCAAGATCCCCTACCCCATTCTGATCGCCACGATCATCGGTATCACCGACTTCATCCCCTTCTTCGGTCCCTTCCTTGGCGCCATTCCGTCGGGTGTTATCATCTTTATTACCGACCCCTCCAAGCTGATCCTGTTCATTGTGCTCATCCTTGTCGTACAGCAAATAGACGGCAACCTGTTAGCCCCCCTTATTCTGGGCGATCACACGGGTCTGACCTCGCTTGGCGTACTGGTGGCCATCACTGTTATGGGCGGTCTGTTTGGCTTTATTGGCATGCTGGTCGGTGTGCCGCTGTTCGCCCTGCTGATGACGATCCTTGACGATATGATCAAAACACGCCTGAGAAAGAAGAATGCCCCCACCGACCTGTATGCCTACTACCCTGCCGATGCCTTTATTCGTCCGTCTGATGAGGCTGAGGCTCGGCACGAAACGCTTACACAGAAATTCCTGCGCTGGGTGGCAGCCGTCGAGCCCGAAATGGAAAGCGAAAATTATGCCCCCCGCTTTGTGCGCAGGCAGATCAATTTGTTCCGCGTGGGGTGTCTGAATACGGCACGCTTCTTCCGCCGTCTGTTCTCCACCAAGCAATTGCCCGAGGACCAACGAAGCACACACGCCTACGTGGTGCGCAAGCGCGGCATGACGAACGATCGCACCTTCTTGCGTGTTCTGATCCTCTCCATTTTAACACTTGGTATCTATCTTTTCTACCTGACTGAGATCATGGCGGAAAACACCAACATTGCGTGCAGCCGCGACGGTAAACGCACGTGGGGTGTAGGACCCATGCTGCTGCTTGGCATTATCACACTGGGTGTGTTCCCCATTATCTGGCATTGTCAGGTCATCCGACGCTTCCAGCACTGCTGTGAAAAGCAAGGCATCACCTGTCGGATCACTATGAAATTCTATTTGCTCTGGACCTTGGTCGGTGCCCCCATCATCGTTGGCCCGATGATCGCATGGGCACGCTATTTGAAGGGCTATAATCAAGTATGTGATATCTTCAACCAGACCCACACCTTCCCCGTATCCAAGCGCACGCTTGAGGAGGAGGCTGCTGAGGGTGCTGCCTATCTTGCCGCACGCAAGGCCGCCAAGGCTGCTGAAAAGGCCGCACTTGTGGGTGGTGATACCACCATCTTCGGCCCCTTGGTTGACGAAAGCTCACCTGACGATATCGACGTGACCCCCTTACAGCAGGAACCGAGCTTGCCCGCAGAGGAATCGTCGATCGAAGCTTCAAACGAACAACAATAATACCAAGAGCGAGCTGCCCCGGCAGTCTCGCTTTTGTTCATAAAAAGTGAGGTAAAATATGTCAGAAAAGATAAAAGGCGGTATTTCCGTCGACAGAGAAAATATTTTTCCCATCATCAAAAAATGGCTCTACTCAGAAAAGGATATTTTTCTGCGCGAGATCGTATCAAACGCCACTGATGCCATCACCAAATTAAAGCGCCTGCAATCACTGGGCGAGGCAAAGAGCGAGCAAGGCGACTTCCGCATTGACGTACGCCTTGACCGCGTTGCCAAAACCCTTTCGGTTGAGGACAACGGCATTGGTATGACAGGCGACGAGCTGAAAAAATATATCTGCTCCATTGCCCTGTCCGGTGCAGTTGATTTCATCAACAAATATGAAAGCACTGAGGATAGCGCAAAGGGTGGCATTATCGGTCACTTCGGCCTTGGCTTTTATTCCGCATTTATGGTGAGCGAGCGCGTGGAAATTGAAACACGCTCCCACACGGGCGCCCCTGCCGTGCACTGGGTATGCTCGGCTGACGGCGACTATGAAATAGAAGCGGGTGAGCGCGAAAGCATTGGTACTGAGGTCATTTTGCACATTGATGAGGATGAGGCAGAATACCTCAACGCAGCCAGGATCCGTGCGATGCTTGACAAATACTGCGCCTTTATGCCCGTGCCCATCTATTTTGACGACAGCGAGGAGAAAAAGGAGGCAAGCGCCGAGGCCCCCATCAACGACGTATCTCCCCTCTGGCAACGCCCTGCCTCAGAATGCACGGACGATGACTACAAGGCCTTTTACACCAAGGTCTTTGGTGATCATCGCGAGCCCCTGTTCCAGATCCACATCAATGCCGATTACCCCCTCAATTTCCGCGGTATTCTCTATTTTCCGCGCATTACCAATCAATACGAAAGCATTGAAGGACAAGTAAAGCTTTACTACAATCAGGTGTTTGTGGCGGATAATATCAAGGAAGTGATCCCTGACTATCTGCTGATGCTGAAGGGCGTGCTTGATTGCCCCGAATTGCCCCTCAACGTATCGCGCAGCTACCTGCAAACCAACAGCTATGTGGCAAAGGTGAGCGCGCATATTGTAAAAAAGGTAGCAGACAAGCTGATTTCGCTGTCTAAGAATGAGCGCGAGCGTTATGAAGCGGTATGGAACGATATCAAGACCTTTGTGGAATATGCCGCCATTCGCGATAAAAAATTCCGCGACCGCATCAAGGACCATCTTCTCCTGCATCTGACCGACGGCAGCTATAAGACCATTGACGAATATCTCGAAAACGCCAAGCAAACCAACGAAAACACTATCTATTATACCACTGACAAAGCAGCACAGGCGCAGTACGTGGCACTCTTTGAAGCGCGCGGCATTGCTGTTTGCGAGTTTGACAGCCTGCTTGACACACAGTTTGCCACCGCTGAGGAAATGGCACGGGAGGGCGTAAAATTCCTGCGCGTTGATGCGGATCTCGGGGCGCTCACAGGCGAAGAAAGCGAAGCCGATAAGCCCTTAGCCGACCTGTTTTGCGAGGTCAGCGGCAACGAAAAGCTGAACGTCAAGCAACACGCACTCACCGACAGCGACGTGCCCGTTATCATCAGCGTCAGCGAGGAGAGCCGCCGCATGGACGACATGATGAAAATGTACCGCATGACAAACGGCGAGGAGGGCGCCTTTTCCCTTCCGCTGGACACTACGCTGATCTTAAACAGCAACGCACCGCTCCTCGGGCGCCTTTCCGCATTACTGAATGAGGATCGCGCACGTGCCAAGGCTCTGGCCGCGCATCTTTATCGCCTGGCGCTCCTCTCGCACCGCAAATTGAATGCCGATGAGATGAGCAGCTTCTTAAGCGACAGCTATCGCCTGTTGGCAGAGCTGCTGTAACGTGCGTACCAATATGAAATTTGAACAGATCATTGCAAGGGTACGGCAAAATCTGACCGTATGGCAAGAGACGTGCGACACAGCAAGAGCCCTGAGCGGCCTACAGATCAAGGCGGCGGTAAGGGACTGCCTTTTTGATGCCCCTACGCCACCGGACGCCGTCACGCTGCGGCACCTTGCCGCAGCCTTAGTCGACGGCGACACGGAGCTCACGCCCTACACAGTAAAAAACGAGCGCGCTTTGGCCTTTCTTGACGCACTTCTTGAACTGTATCCCGATCCTCTGACCGAGGAGCAGATAAGCATCCCCCTGCCCCTGCCCGAGGGGCCTGTCACAGTAGCATACTTTAACAGCGCCACCTTTGCCGATTCTCTCACCCATTTTACACCGCTGATAGGTGAAATGACCGCCCTACCGACAGAAAGCTTTACACAGGCGGCCGAGGTGGTAAGCAACGGCAAGGCCACCTTTGCACTGTTACCGATCGAGGATGATGCCGAGGGAAAGCTGACGCGCTTTTATGAGCAGATCGACCGCTTTGAGCTGCACGTGATCGCCGCGCTTCACATATACACAGGTCGCGATGGCAACCAGGTACGCGTGGCACTGGTCGGAAAAAATGCGCTCGCCCTTGACAGCAAAGAAAAGCCGCACGCCATGGAGTGTCTTTTATTTGAAGAAGACCGTCATTCACTGACCACACTGCTTGATGCGGCAAATGCCATTGGCCTTGCACTCAGACGCATTGACTCCTTACCGATCTCTTATCGCGACGGCGGCTTTTCCAAGCATCTGGTTTTTGAGGGATCCGCAGGGCTATGCCAAAGGCTGCATGCCTATCTTGCACTGTTTATGCCGCGCACGTCCGTAACGGCAGATTACTTACTTTTATAACGATCACAAAAGGAGTTGCTATGAAAACCTTTACTTATACCCCTCAGGGCGTGTGCTCACGCCGCATTGAAATCGTGCTTGACGGCGAAAGCATCGAGCAGGTGAAATTCCTGGGCGGTTGCTCCGGTAACACCCAAGGTGTTGCCGCATTGGTGGTGGGCATGAACGCAAACGAGGCCATCGCTCGCCTTGCGGGTATCCGCTGCGGCTTTAAAGCCACCTCTTGCCCCGATCAGCTGGCTAAGGCGTTAACACAGGCACTTGCTGTCAGTGAGTGAAATTCTAATTTAGAGAATATTTTTTCCAATTTTTCTACATTTTTTTCTATTTTTATTAAGGAAAAATCATTATTTTTCAAAGAAAAGGCGTATCGCCCCACAGCAGTGTGGACGATACGCCTTTTTCACAGGAGTTAAGCTCACGCCAAATCCTGGCTTTTCGGTGCTTATCTCTCTTGCAAAGCCTTAGGATATGATACGCAAAAATTCTACGATCGTTTGATAGATACGCGCAAAGGAATCAAGCTCCATCGTTTCCACAGGTGTGTGCAGATCATGAATGTGACACCCAACGGAAATGGCCTCGAGCCCCTTCACCGCGTTGGTGATCAGGCCCGTTTCAAGACCTGCATGAATGAGAGTCGGTGTAACCTCAAGCCCAAACGCGCTTGCATAGGCCTGCTGCCACATTTTAACAAGAGGCGCATCAGTGGCACTTTCCCAGCCCGGGTAAGAGCCGCTATAGGATACCGTAGCGCCAATGCTTGCAGCAAGTCCGCTTTGCTCCCTGCAGGAGAGCTCTAAAAGTGAGGCATCAGGAGAGCGAGAGGATAATTCAAACACGATGCACTCTCCGCTTGTTCGCACACTGGCAAGATTGCGCGAGTAGTGAGGCATAATGGGGGGATCGGTGCGCCATGAGAGCACACCGTTTGGCAAGCTGAGCACACGAAGCACCTTGGCTGTATCCTCAAAAGAAAGGGCTGTATGAATTTCACACCTTTCCACCCGGACAAAGGCGTTCTCGTCCTCCTTTGCCATGATACCCGCAGAAAAATAGGCCTGCGCGTCTGCGGCAAATGCCTCGGCTGCTGCCGCATCCTCCACCCATACGGTTGCCGTGCAATCACGCGGAATGGCATTGCTCTTGTCACCGCCCGACAAATGCGCCAGGCGTATCTTAGTCGTATCGGCAAGCTTTTGCAGCAGCCTTCCCATCTCAACGTTAGCATTGAGGCGTCCGCGATGCACGTCCTCACCCGAATGACCGCCGCAAAGACCGCCGACAGTCACCGTAAGCGCTGCGCCTTCAACAGACGAGGGGAAAACGGGCAAAGAGATCTTAGAGCGAATTCCGCCGCAACACCCCACAATGACCGTGTTTTCTTCGGCGGAATCAAGATTGAGCATATAACGCGCTAAGAGCAGCCGATAATCAAATCTTCCTGCGCCGACAAGCCCGATCTCCTCAGCTGACGTAAACAGACACTCAAGCGGCGGATGCGAGAGCGCGCTATCCGCAAGCAGAGCCAGCATGATCGCCACGCCAAAGCCATCGTCAGCACCAAGTGTGGTGCCCTCCGCAAAAAGCAGATCGCCCTTACGGCAAAGCGTAAGCCCCTCGGTATTAAAATCATGTACCACCTCAGGGCGCTTTTCACACACCATATCGGTATGTGCCTGCAGCAACAGCGTAGGGGCGTTTTCCCTGCCCTTTGAGGCGGGCTTCCTTATCAGCACATTGTTTGCACCGTCGCGGTAGCACCAAAGTCCCCGCGCCTTGGCAAAGGCCTCTAAATAATCGGCAATTTTATCCTCGCCGAGCGAAGGACGCGGAATGGCGGAAATTTCTTCAAAATAATGAAAAAGTGCCGAAGGCTCTAAATCGTTGATCACATATTGCAAAGCATAGTCCTCTTTTCAAAAAAATCAAAACAGCCCGCTTCAACGGGCTGTTTTATAGCCGAAGGGAGCCGAATTTTTTGAGAAATATACAGATATTTAAGAAAAATTCGGTGAAGTAACGCGAAAAAAGTATCTTTTAAAATCTTATGTGTTTGACTCCCTTCGGCTATATCACACCTATTTGCCAAGTCGCTCAAGTGCCAGCGCTGCACCTTCAGCAGCAGCTGTATCGGCATTTGCGGCCACGCGGGCACGCAGACCCATAACGTCGGCAAGTAGCTGATCCATACCGTTCAGCACGCCTCCGCCCGTGAGTACGATGCCACCCTTAGCAATATCAGCACGCATATCGTCGCCCGTTTGCTCCACCACCGATACGATGGCATCGAGCACGGCGCTGAGCGGCTCACGCACAGCACCCAGCATTTCACGCGAGGAGAGCGTAACCACACGTGGCACCTTGGTGTCAACAAAACGCCCCTTGACGTCGATCTTTTTTTCCTCGTGTCCCGCTGCAAGATCAGCCAAGCGGATCTTAATCTGCTCGGCAGTGCGTGCACCGATATAGAGCTTATGGCGGGCGCGCATATAACGAATGATCGCGTTATCGAATTGCTTACCGCCCGTTTGCACGGTAATGTGCGTGACCATATCACCGATAAAGATCATCGCAGCCTCGGTGCGCGAGGCACCGATATGTACCAGCATTTGCCCGGTGGGCGAAGCAAAATCAAGCCCCACACCCAGTGCCGCGCAAAGCGGCGCCTCCAGCAAATGCACACGCGCGGCACCCGCCGACAGGACTGCGTCCTCTACGGCATTCGACTGCGCCTCGGTAAGATCGCAAGGAATTGAAACCATTACCTGCGGACGAAGCACGGTGCGCCCGATGGCGCGACGAAAAAATATGCGTAAAATAGCCGCTAAAACGTGGGCGCTTTTCACCACAGGATCCCACACGGGCCAGCAAAGGCGGAATTTGTCGGGGGACTCGTGTACCATTTTCAGCGCAGTCTCACCTGCCTCGACGACCTCATCGGTGTCAACGTCCACAGCTGCAACGGTTGGCTCCTTGAGCAAAACACCGTCAGCTACGGTGCAAATGACCGTATGCGTGGTTCCGATGTCAAGACCTATGCCCTTGCGAAACATACACATCCCCCCTTTCTATGAGTTCTATTATAATATTATACAATAAACCGTCAAAAAAAGCAATGCCCTTGTCAAAATTAGGATCATTTTTCCTTTCTTTTTTCGGTAACGGCCACACTGACGGCAAAGATCTCGCAAGCGCCAAGCACCCTTGCCGCCTCCGCCATACCGGCACCCGTGGTAACGATGTCGTCCACCAGGATCACGCGCATCGGCACAGGCTTTCCCGAACGTTGGAAGGCATTTGCCATATTGGCGGCCCTTGCATTGGCTGCAAGCTCTTTTTGCGGTGCGGTATCCTTGATACGCTTCAAAAGCGGTAGGGACGGATACCCAAGCTCCCTTCCTAACGCCCTTGCAAGAAGCTCCGCCTGGTCAAAGCCGTAACGCCGCACAGAGCTGCGATTGCGCGGTAACCAGCATATCACCGTGGACGGTATGGATAAACCCTCTTTTTCACGTGTCCGATCAGCTGTGTGAAGCACGGCACGCACACCCGTCGTCAGCTCCTTGGCAAAGAAACGAAACACCCTCTTGTCCGGCTGTTTTTTGACACCAAGCAGCATACGGGCAGTAACGGTATGTCCACTTTCCGTACCGTACGGAGCCATCTTGACGTGTGCGTCGATCCCCTGCTTTTGCATATTGCGCGGCACGCAAAAGCAGCTATGCATCGGTAAAAAGCATTTTTCACACTGAGAAAGCATTTCACGCGCCCAGATCTTTTGACACTCAGCACACAGGGGCTTTTCGGTGCACACTGCCAACAATTTGCCACAAGCGGCACAACGTGGCGGAAAAATCAGGTCCTCCAGCAGTTGTAGCAGCTTTGCTTTCATACCTTATCTCCTACAAATAAGCGCGCGGCAAGGCCCGTGTAGCGCATCGTCTGACGGTTATTTGCCACCATTCTTTCAGCCACCTCTCGCCTACCCACTAAAATCACCATCTTCTGTGCACGCGTAACAGCCGTATAAAAAAGGTTGCGCGTGTGAAGCATAACAGAGGCCTGGCAAAGAGGTAAGATCACAACGGGATATTCACTGCCCTGACTTTTATGCACAGTTACAGCGAAGGCATGCTCAAGCTCCTCAAGGCCTGTAAAATCATAAACCACGTGCCGATCGTCAAAGGCAACCGAAAGACTTTTATTTTTTACGTCTATTTCTTCTATCAAGCCGATATCACCGTTAAAGACGCCACACCCCGTTTCCTCGCCCCGTTCCCACATTAAATCATAATTATTGCGGATCTGCATCACGCGGTCACCCTCACGGAAGCAAAGCTCACGCACGGTATATTCGCGTTTGTGAGGGGCGGGGGGATTAAGTGTTTCCTGCAAAAGGCGGTTCAGGTTTTCCGTGCCGGCCTCGCCCTTGCGCGAGGGGCTGATGACTTGAATACCGCCCACAACACCGGCACCGTAGGCCTTGGGCAAACGATTTTTACAAAGATCGGCGACTGTGGCGGCAATATCACGGTCGCTTGAGCGTGCAAGATAGAAAAAATCTCCGTTCTTTACATCCATTTGCGGCATTTCACCACGATGAATGGCATGAGCATTGGTAACGATCAGACTGTTTTGCGCCTGACGAAAAATTTCAGTCAGCGCCACCGTCTCAAACCGTCCTGAAGCGATTATATCGCGCAGGACGTTCCCCGCACCCACCGAGGGCAGCTGGTTAGCATCACCCACCAGCACCAGGCGCGCGCCCGGCTTGATGGCAGCCAGCAACGCAGCGGTCAGGGGGGCATCAAGCATAGAGCTCTCGTCAACGATCACCACGTCTTCCTCAAGGCGATTGCGTTCATTGCGCATAAACTCGGCTTTTCGACCCCCGTTATAGTTCATTTCAAGCAATCGGTGCACGGTTTTAGACTCATCTGAGGTTGCCTCGGATAGCCGCTTGGCTGCGCGCCCTGTGGGCGCGCAAAGCGCTACACGAAGGCCCATGCTCTTAAAAATACGCAAAAGTGCGCGCACGACCGTGGTCTTACCCGTGCCGGGTCCACCTGTCAGGATCATTACACCGTTTTCAAGGGCACCTGCAATGGCAGTCTTTTGCAGCTCCGCATAGCCAATGCCGCCAAGACGCTCCTCTCGCGCGATAAAGCCCGTGACGTCGGTAAAATCCAGCGCCACGCAGGAGCGGTCAATGACGACCAGACGTTCGGCGATATTGCGCTCACAAAGATACGATGCACGGTCATAAACAAACGTCGTATCTCCTGTACTGTCATGTGCATGAATACGGCGCAGCTTCCCTTCCTTTACAAGCTCTGCCTCCGCTTCTACCACGCGCGAGATCTCTACGTCAAGCAATGCGGCGGCTGCCTCCCACAGCATTTGCTGCGGCAAGCAGGTATGGCCGTGCTGCGCAGCATTGTAGGAAAGTGTATACAGAATGCCACTTTTTACGCGTTCCAGCCCATTTTTATCGATCCCAAGCTGTTCGGCCATCAAGTCTGCCTTTTCAAAGCCAATGCCCTCAATTTCCTCACAAAGCGCATAGGGATTCTCCTTTGCGCGGTCGACCGCGGCAGACCCCCACGCATTATAAATGCGAACGGTAAGCGTGGCACCGAAGAATTCGCGAAAAAACATCATGGCATTGCGCACTCCTGCCTGGCGGCGGAATTCCTCACCAATGCTCTGGGCAAGACGGGTATTGATACCCTGTACCTGCGTGAGCCAATCCGGATGATTTTCAATAACGTCAAAGGTATCCTCTCCAAAAAGCTCCACGATACGTGCTGCCTTTTTGGCACCCACGCCCTTTATAGCACCCGAGGAAAGATACCGCAAAATAGCGGCACTATCCGAGGGCAAGCGCTTTTCAAACTGCTGCACGGCAAATTGTCTGCCGTATTTGGGGTTATGCACCCATTTGCCAAAAACAGTAAGCTCGTCACCCTCTACTACGTATGGCATCGTGCCAACGATGGTGATCAGCTCATTTTGGGATGTGCCAAAATCCAAAATGGCGTAACCGTTTTCCTCGTTGGCATAGATCACACCCTCGACGCTTCCTGTCAGCTTTTCACACCCATCATCGGGTATTTTTACGTCGTTTTCCATTTTGCACCTCCTCTTTCATTTCAGAAAACAAAGCCAGACAAATCCGAAAGCTCGGATTTGTCTGACACGGTCATTTATTAAAGCAAATCTGCTGCAAGCAGGGGCGCCATATCACGCTTTTCCCACGGGATATCAAGGTCTTCTCTGCCCATATGGCCGTAAGCGGCGATCTGTGCGTAGATCGGACGGCGAAGGCCAAAGCGCTCAATGATCGCAGCAGGGCGCAAATCAAAATGACGCTCCACGGCTGCCGCAATATCAGCCTCTGCCACCTTACCCGTACCAAAGGTGTCGATCATCACGGATACAGGACGCGCAACGCCGATCGCATACGCCACCTGTACCTCGCATTTTTCAGCAAGCCCTGCCGCTACTACGTTTTTCGCAATATAGCGTGCGGCGTAGCAGGCAGAACGGTCGACCTTTGTAGGGTCCTTGCCCGAAAAGGCACCGCCGCCGTGACGGGCGTAGCCACCGTAGGTGTCTACGATGATCTTACGTCCTGTAAGGCCTGTATCTCCCGCAGGGCCACCCACGACAAAGCGACCTGTCGGATTAACGTAGATCACGGTTTTTTCATCAAGGAGCTCGGCGGGAATAATGGGAGTGATCACGTTTGCGATCATGTCGGCACGGATCTGCTCGGTCGTGACCTCAGGCGCGTGCTGGGTAGAAATGACCACGGTATCAACACGGACGGGCTTATCGTCAATATATTCTACCGTTACCTGCGTTTTGCCATCGGGACGAAGATACGGCAGCGTGCCGTTTTTACGAACCGCCGTCAGACGCTGTGCAAGCTTATGTGCCAGTGAGATCGGCAGGGGCATCAGCTCCTTGGTTTCGTTGCAGGCATAGCCAAACATCATACCCTGATCACCGGCACCCGTGTCAAGCGCATCAGTCATGGAGCCTTCTTTTGCCTCAAGCGCCTTATCCACGCCCATGGCAATATCGGGCGACTGCTCGTGGATCGAGCTGAGCACGGCACAGCTGTCACAGTCAAAGCCATATTTAGCACGGTCATAGCCGATCTCGCGCACGGTTTCGCGCACGATAGTCTGAATATCCACGTATGCCTCAGTGGTGATCTCACCCATCACCGTCACCATACCCGTAGTGCAGAAGGTTTCACAAGCAACACGGGACATGGGATCCTGACGAAGCATCTCGTCAAGAATGGCATCGGAGATCTTATCACAGATCTTATCAGGATGTCCCTCGGTTACCGATTCGGACGTAAACAGCATTCTTTTTTTATTCATCTTTCCACCTCAAATAAAAAATTCCTCACAGCGAGAGTGAGGAAAAAACTCATCTCTCGGGATTTAGCACCTTTCCGACAAAACAACTTGTGACGGCAGGTTGCTGTAGGGTCATCGGGCCTGTCCCTCGCCTACTCTTGATGATATATTCTTTTGCTTTAATAGTATAGCATAAACCCCCTGCAAATGCAAGGGGTTTTGACAATCTTCTTGAAAATCAGGCAAAAAACCGAAAGGCCGCCACCACGCCGTAAGAGGCAAGTGTCATCACAACGCCTGCGATCAGCACACCGATCAGGCAGGAAAGCAACGCCTTAAAGAATTTCATATCGATCACCGAGGCAACAAGCGACCCCGTCCAGGCACCCGTCATTGGCAACGGAATAGCCACGAAAAGGCACACGCCCCAAAAGGAGTATTTTTCAATACGTGCGCGGTTTTTTTCTGCCTTGGCAATAAGAAACCCACCGATTTTGTTAAAAAATTTTATCCTGCTGTCGCTCATCCAAATAATAACCTTTTTCACAAACAGCAAAATAAACGGCACAGGCAGCATATTACCGATCACAGCAAAAAGATAATTCTGCCACCACGGCAGTCCAAGCGCAGCTCCCAACGGTATAGCCCCGCGCAGCTCAATGATCGGTATCATGGCGCAAAGCAAAACACCCCACTGCGCCCCCAGTGCCTCGGTTAAAAAGCTCTCGATCGCTTCGATCATAGATACGTACTCCTTTATTTTATGCCAAATTCAAATTTGCCTTCAAAAACAGTGAATATCAATACCATAGCGGCAACGATCAGCAAAAGAGCCACCAGTGAGATCACCAGCGTTGCTTTGCGATTCTGCGGCTTTTGTGCGGGCATCTGCTCACCCTGCGGCAGGGCTTTTACGCTTCGCGGCAAAAAGCCTGCGCGACGCAGCGCACGCGACATGGATTTATAAAGCAGCAAAACGATGCCGACGTTGCAAACGGCCTTCAAGAGATTAAAGGGTAAAAGAAGCGTAGGGATCATACCGCGTACAGCCCCCACCGTCACGCCCATATAATAAGGGGTGATAAACAAATTGGCAAGAAGCATCACGGCAACCGTAACGACCCCCGCCGAGGCAAGGCCCAAAATAGCGCCCAAAAGTGTTTTTTTGTATTTATAAATAAGCGATGCGGTCAAGGAAAAGGAAACCGAGCCGAGAATATTCATAATAAGACCGTAATATCCTGTGGTGCTGACGGTAACAAGCTCCAAAAACGGTACCAATACGGCAATAAAGAGCGCTGATAAGGGGCCAAAATAAAGGCCACAAAGCGCAATAATGGCATCCTTGACATCAAGCGTCAGAAAGCCAACCTTAATATGTATCAATAGCATTGCCACATATGACATGGCACAAAACATGGCAATGATCACCATGCGGCGGATCGTCGCACTTGTTTTAAAACGGTTCTGCATAAAACGTCTTCCTTTCATAGACGGAAGAAGCGAAAAAAGAAAAACGCCCGACGGGAAACACGTCGGGGTACACTTATAGCACGCATCTTCTCTCATCCGGACTTTATCACGCCGTAAGACGTGGAAACCGTCGGTTTGGGAGTTTCACCCAATCGGCATCTTTCGATGTTCGCGGACTGTACCGCCGGTATGGAATTTCACCAATCCCCGAAAATTTTGTTAAAGCAGCTCCCGACCTCGTTGAGGTCGGGAGCTTTTTTAGCCGAAGCTAAGGTGTTTTAGGCAATCAATTACTCGATGATAGAGCCTACAACGCCGGAGCCAACGGTTCTACCACCCTCACGGATAGCGAAACGAAGCTGCTGCTCCATAGCGATGGGAGCGATAAGCTCAACAGTCATATCAACGTTGTCGCCAGGACGGCACATTTCAACGCCTTCAGGAAGGTTGATGGTACCGGTAACGTCGGTAGTTCTGAAGTAGAACTGAGGACGGTAACCTGCGAAGAAGGGCTTGGAACGGCCGCCTTCCTTCTCGGTAAGAACGTAAACCTGACCAATGAACTTGGTGTGGGGCTTTACGGAACCGGGCTTAGCAAGAACCTGACCGCGCTCGATCTCGTTCTTAGCAATGCCACGAAGGAGTGCACCGATGTTGTCACCAGCCTCAGCCTGGGGAAGAAGCTTGTGGAACATCTCAACACCGGTAACGGTGGTGTTCTTGGTCTCTTTGATACCAACGATCTCAACCACGTCGCCTACCTTAACAGTACCACGCTCTACACGACCGGTAGCAACAGTACCACGGCCGGAGATGGAGAACACGTCCTCTACAGGCATCAGGAAGTCAAGGTCAGCCTGACGAGCAGGGGTGGGAATAAAGGAGTCAACAGCCTCCATAAGCTCGAGAATGCAAGCATACTCGGGAGCGTTGATGTCGGTGCTGGTGGAGTTCAGAGCCTCACGAGCAGAACCGCGGATGATGGGGGTATCATCGCCCGGGAAGTCGTACTCGGAAAGGAGCTCACGAATTTCCATATCGATAAGATCAAGCAGCTCTTCGTCAGCGATGTCGCACTTGTTCATGAATACAACAAGCGCAGGAACGCCTACCTGACGGGAAAGAAGAACGTGCTCGCGGGTCTGCTGAAGGGGGCCGTCAGTGCCTGCTACTACAAGGATAGCACCGTCCATCTGAGCAGCACCGGTGATCATGTTCTTAACGTAGTCAGCGTGGCCGGGGCAGTCAACGTGAGCGTAGTGACGGTTCTCAGTCTCGTACTCAACGTGACGGGTGTTGATTGTGATACCACGTGCTCTCTCTTCGGGAGCATTGTCGATCTGGTCGTAAGCCATGAACTCTGCCTTGCCGCCTGCAAGAGAAAGAGTCTTGGTGATAGCGGCGGTAAGGGTGGTCTTACCGTGGTCAACGTGACCGATGGTACCAATGTTAACGTGCGGTTTAGTTCTTTCGAATGTAGCCTTTGCCATTGTAATATCCTCCGTAAATAAAATTTAATTTGTAAAATTAACCGTTGCCCTTATTGCGTTTTGCAACGATCTCTTCCTGAATGGACTTCGGTACCTGCTCGAAGCCACAGGGCTCCATAGCGTAGACACCGCGACCCTGCGTCTTGGAGCGAAGGTCGGTTGCGTAGCCAAACATGTTGGCAAGCGGTACAATTGCGTGTACCTCGGTTGCGCCGTTGCCGGGCTCCATGGACTGGATCTGGCCACGACGGGAGTTGAAGTCACCGATAACGTCACCAAGATAATCATCCGGAACGGTGGTAACGACCTTCATGATCGGCTCGGTAAGAACGGGGTCTGCCTTGCGCATAGCGGCCTTGATTGCAATAGAGCCTGCGATCTTGAACGCCATTTCAGAGGAGTCTACCTCGTGGTAAGAGCCATCGTACAGCGTAACCTTGATGTCAACAACGTTGTAGCCTGCAAGCACACCGCTTTGAAGTGCACCCTGGATACCGTTGTCAACTGCGGGAATGTATTCCTTCGGAATAGCACCGCCCGTAACAGCGTTGACAAACTCATAGCCCTTGCCGGTTTCGTTAGGCTCAACAATGATCTTAACGTGACCGTACTGACCGGAGCCGCCACTCTGTCGCTTGTACTTCTCTTCGTGGTCGACCTTTTTCTTGATGGTCTCCTTGTAAGCAACCTGAGGAGCACCGATATTAGCCTCTACCTTGAACTCGCGGAGCAAACGGTCAACGATGATCTCAAGGTGCAGCTCGCCCATACCTGCAATAATGGTCTGACCCGTTTCCTCATCCGTGTAGGTACGGAAGGTGGGGTCCTCCTCTGCAAGCTTGGCAAGTGCGATGCCCATCTTTTCCTGGCCTGCCTTGGTCTTGGGCTCGATCGCCACGTGAATAACGGGCTCGGGGAAAACCATGGACTCCAGAATAACAGGATGCTTTTCGTCACAGAAGGTATCGCCCGTGGTGGTGTTCTTCACACCGACAACGGCAGCAATATCACCGCTGTAGCAAATGTCAATATCTGCACGGTTGTTTGCGTGCATCTGCAGGATACGACCAAAGCGCTCACGTGCACCCTTGGTGGAGTTGTAAGCCGTGGTGCCTGCCGAAATAGAACCGGAGTACACACGGAAGAAGCACAGCTTGCCAACGAACGGGTCGGTCATGATCTTGAACGCGAGTGCGGAGAAAGGAGCACTGTCGTCTGCGGGACGCTCTTCCTCCTCCTCAGTGTCGGGGTTGATACCCTTAATAGCAGGAATATCAAGGGGAGAGGGCATATAATCAAGCACTGCGTCAAGCAGCTTCTGAACGCCCTTGTTCTTATAAGAGGTACCACAAATAACGGGAACGATCTCGTTATTGATGGTAGCGCGGCGAAGTGCAGCCTTGAGCTCGTCAACGGTGATCTCTTCGTCCATGAGGAATTTTTCCATAAGCTCGTCATCGGTTGCGCAAATCGCCTCAACCATGGCGGCACGGTATTCCTCAGCCTTTTCCATCATATCCTCCGGAATGGGCTCAACGCGCATATCCTTACCCATATCGTCGTAGTATACGTCAGCCTCCATATTCATCAGGTCAATGATGCCGCGGAACAGCGACTCAGAGCCGATGGGGAGCTGGATCGGAACGGCATTTGCCTTCAGACGGTCCTTGATCATACCTACAACGCGGTAGAAATCTGCACCCGTGATATCCATCTTGTTGACGTAGCACATACGCGGTACGCGGTACTTGTCCGCCTGACGCCAAACGGTTTCAGACTGGGGCTCAACGCCGCCCTTTGCACAAAGAACGGTGACCGAGCCGTCAAGCACACGCAGCGAACGCTCTACCTCTACGGTAAAGTCAACGTGGCCGGGGGTATCGATGATGTTGATACGGTGGCTTGCATCCTTCTGGCCAACCTTTTCGGTGTGAGTCCAGAAGCAGGTGGTAGCAGCAGAGGTGATGGTAATACCACGCTCCTGCTCCTGTGCCATCCAGTCCATCGTAGCGGCACCCTCGTGCGTCTCACCGATCTTGTGGGTCTTACCCGTGTAGAACAGGATACGCTCGGTGGTGGTAGTTTTACCAGCATCGATGTGAGCCATGATGCCGATATTACGAGTCCTTTGAAGCGGATATTCTCTTGCCATAGCGGGACTCCTTATTAGTATCTGTAATGGGCGAAGGCCTTGTTAGCCTCTGCCATTCTGTGGGTTTCTTCCTTCTTCTTGAACGCGCCACCCATGCTGTTCTTTGCGTCGAGGATCTCGGCGGCAAGACGATCAGCCATAGTGCGTTCGCCACGCTTTCTGGCAAACAGGATAAGCCAACGAAGACCCAGCGTCTGACGACGCTCTGCACGGACCTCCATGGGTACCTGATAGGTAGAACCGCCTACACGGCGAGCCTTTACCTCCAGAACGGGCATGATGTTTTCAAGAGCTTCGTTAAATACTTCCAGGGGGTTCTGACCCAGCTTCTGTTCGATGGTGCTGAACGCATCATACACGATCTTCTGGGCAACACCCTTTTTACCGTCTTCCATTACGTTGTTGATAAGCTTGGTTACAAGCTTAGAGCTATACAACGGATCCGGGAGTACGTCTCTTTTGGATATACGACCTCTTCTCGGCACTTTACTTCCCTCCTTCATTAAAAATATGAAATCATTGGTACTCGGGTATCTGTCGTACCCGTCAGCGTCGCGCAGGGCTAGACATAAACATTAAAATTCTGTTCAGCCGGACGATGCTTTTTGAATACCTGCTCCTTTATTATTTCTTAGGAGCCTTTGCGCCGTACTTAGAACGGCTCTGCTTGCGGTTTGCAACGCCCTGTGCGTCAAGAGTACCGCGAATGATGTGATAACGAACACCGGGC
>SVSV01000089.1 GCA_015064125.1 Oscillospiraceae bacterium | reverse complement strand
CGTCAAGCGCCAGCTTTGCCACGCGCCCACCGAAGGTCCTACGCAGATAATATTCATACGCGTAATAGCGCTTGTTGCTGTCGCTGTTGGGAAATGGATTGGTTTTGGCTTGGGTGTTTTCTTTTGGCATTATCGACTCCTATAATAAAGGGGGTGAGTCAAATGCAAAAATGCATTTGGTACTCACCCCCGTCGTTTTTGCTTTGCGGCTAAACACCACAATTTTTGCCTGTTTTGCAGGCAAAAACCGCAAATTCCGCGCGTCAAAAAAGCCTACCGTCGGCTTTTTTGCGCAGGGACTGCGTAAATGACGCAGCCCCTTTGTATCATATCATAGCTTAAGCCAGCAGCTTTTCTACTGCGGCGATCTTGACGCACAGCGTCAGCACGTGCATCGCGGCCTCAAGATCCTCATCACAGGGGTACGTGGGGGCAATGCGAATGTTGCTGTCATCGGGGTCGATGCCGTAGGGGTAGGTCGCGCCGACCGTGGTGAGTGTGACACCCGCCTCCTTGCAAAGGGCATACGCGCGCTTTGCACAGCCGTTCATCGTGTAAAGGCTGATGAAATAGCCGCCGCGCGGAGAGGTCCAGGTAGCCGTGCCCGTGCCGCCAAGATCCTCGTTGAGGATGCGGTCGACCGTCTCAAACTTGGGGCGAATAATATCGGCCAGCACCTTCATGTGTGCCATCATATTCTCGGCGGTCTTGAAGTAACGCACGTGACGGATCTGATTGAGCTTGTCAAAGCCGATGGTCTGCGAGCCCATAATGCCCTTGATCTGCTTGATATTTGCCTCAGATGCGGCGATCATGGCAAGGCCTGCACCGGGGAAGGAGATCTTGGAGGTGGAGGCAAAGTAGAACACGCGGTCCTCATTGCCTGCCTCGCGGCAAGCGGCAAAGATATCGTAAAGGGTATCCATGCCCTCGGCCTTGTAAAGGTCGTGCACCACGTAAGCGTTATCCCAGAAAATGCGGAAGTCGGATGCACCCGTCTTCATGGCGGCCAGACGCTTGACAGTTTCGTCAGAATAGGTGATGCCGTCGGGATTGGAATACTTGGGGTTGCACCAAATGCCCTTTACGGCAGGGTCCTTGGCAAGTGCCTCAACGGCATCCATGTCAGGGCCGGTGGGGGTCATTTTTACGTTGATCATCTCAATGCCGAGCGACTGGCAAACGCCAAAGTGACGGTCGTAGCCGGGCACGGGGCAGATAAACTTGACCTTTTCCTCCTTGACCCAGGGGCGCTCGCTGCCCACCACGCCGTAAAGCATAGCACGGGCCATCGCGTCATACATCAGATTAAGGGAGGAGTTGCCGCCAACGATGATGTTGGCCACGGGAATATCCAAAAGATCGGAAAACAGCTTTTTTGCCTCGGGGATACCGTCAAGCACGCCGTAGTTACGGTTGTCAAAGCCGTTGGCGGATCTGCAATCCTCAGGGGTCTTCAGGCAGGTCAGCATATCCGTGAGAAGATCGATCTGCTTGGCACCGGGCTTGCCGCGCGAAAGGTCAAGCGAAAGGCCCTTTTTGCAGTAAGCGTCATATTGCTCGCGCAGACCTGCAAGCTCCTTTTTAAGCTCGGCGGCACTCATCGTCGTGTAGTTCATATTCAAAGCTCCTTCATAGATGGTTTTGAGGTGATTTCGCAAACAAAATCTTGAAAAATTGCAGATTTCACCAACACTGCAAAGCATTATAGCATATTTTCGCAAGAATTGCAAGTGCAAATTGCATTTTTTAAAAATTTTTTATCAAATTTTCAGCGCTTTTTTCGCCAGAATTCGGCCACGCGATGCGCCAGGGACGCAGCATCCCCCGCGGCGGTAATTCCCTGCCAGTGCGACGGATACAAATGCAAATACGGCTCCTCGGCATAGCGGCTGTCTATGAGCACCACCACACCGCGATCCTCCTCACGACGGATGACGCGCCCTGCAGCCTGTAGCACACGGTTCATGCCGGGATAGGTGTAGGCGTAGTCGTAGCCGCTGTCACGGTCGTTTTCGTAATAATCACGCAAAATATTGCGCTCATTTGAGAGCCCGGGGATCCCCACACCCACGATGATCGAGCCGATCAGGCGCCTACCGGGTAGATCCACGCCCTCGGAAAAGCTGCCCCCCAGCACACAAAAGCCCACGCGCAAATGCCCCTCATCAGCCTGAAAGGCACTCAAAAAGGCCTCGCGCTCAGCATAGCTCATACCGGGGTGCTGGACCACGCACGCCACGTCGGGATAACGGGCGGTAAAGCGCTCGTGCACGGCGTTAAGATACTCGTACGAGGGGAAATACACCATATAATTCCCTGCCTTGGCGCTCACAGCCGCGGCGATATAGGTGGCCACACGCTTATAGGATCTCGCGCGCTCCTCCATTTTGGTGCTGATAACAGGCACCACCGTCACGCAAAGATTGTCGGGGTCGTAGGGCGAGGGCAAGGAAAGCGTGGTGGCCTGCTTGCCACCGCCCAGCACGTCGACAAAATATTCAAGGGGCGTTAAGGTTGCCGAAAAAAAGACGGCCGCACGCGCCCGTGCCGTGGCGGTATTCAGCACCCCTGACGGGTCAAGGCAGTACAGCTGTATGCGGAAATCGCCATGCAAAAGCTCGGCAAAGGTAAGGAAGCGCCCATCGTAATATTCCGCGATATTGCCAAAACGCCTGAGCGCAGCCGAAAGCCCTGCAAGCTCGTCTGCCAGTGGGTGAAGGGGCTCCGCCTTACAAAAGGCATCCAGCGCACGCCGACATTGCAGGGCGGCATCGACAAAGGGCAAGGAAAGCTCGCGATTGAGATAATACCCACTCTCTGTGCCGTCCTCGTGCTTTTGGCGGTTTTCGGTGCAGAGCGCCGACAT
>SVSV01000024.1 GCA_015064125.1 Oscillospiraceae bacterium | reverse complement strand
ATGATCGGTAACAGTTCGCTTACTTTTTCATATTTTCTTGGCATAATAAAACCTCCTATGGTAGTACTTTAATTCTACCATAGGAGGCTCTTTTTTTCTATTGTCCGTTTTTAACGGACTTGTTCAACCATGTTCTCTCTTTTTGTTTTGCTTTTGTTTTGCTTTTTTCAGGCGCCTGCGCGGCGATGCCAGAACTCGTCGAGAGTGTGAACAGGGCAAGCGTGATTAAAGGGCACAACATCAAGTCCTATGCCGAAATATCGCTTGGTTTCGGTATTATTAGAATAATAAGGCTCATTATAAGATAAATATTGTCCTTTTTCAAGGTAGGGACCACCGTAGGAATACGGGGCGTCCAACACCTTTATCTGTCTTGGGAAGGAACGCGTCACACGTAAAAGTGCCACCTTTTTGCAGCCCTCGGGTGCACAGTGCGGCGTGGCGATCCCGCCTGCTCCGCAGTAGTCGATCGTCACGTGTGTGTGGCACGCCTCGTGCGGCACCGTGCCCTTTTTAAAGTAGCCGACCTCACTGCGATCCCCTCTGGGATCAAGCTGGCAGCACTCGCTAAGAAGCAGTCCCGAATCCTTACAGTAACGCGCTGCCACCACGTTTTCCGCAGTCTCAAACTGCCGCTTGTGCACTCCGAAGATCTCAGTTGCCTCCTTCATAACCGCATCAAAAATATTGAGTGCGTGATTCCCCGGCACATCCGCCACGGATTTTGGATATTCATAGCCATACCACACACCGCATAGCAGCTCAGGCGTGTAACCGATAAACCATTTGTCACAATTGTGACTGCTTGTCCCCGTCTTTCCCGCAACGTCAAGACTGTTTTTGAGGGAAAGCGCCTTGCCCGTGCCATCCCGTACCGCGTGACGCAGCATCAATGTCATAATAGAAGCAGTATCCTCACCAAGCACGCGACGGTCGGTCTGTTTATTCTCAAGAAGCACCTCTCCCTTGCTATCTACCACCTTAATATAGCTGCGTGCGTTTTCAAATACACCGTTGTTGCAAAGTGCCGTGTAGCCGCTGACAAGCTCCCGTAAGCTAACGCCCTTATATTGCTGCCCAAGCGCCAGTGCCGCGGCGCCCATATCTGCCTCACCCGAAAGCGAGGTGAAGCCAAGCTCATTGGTTAAAAAGCGATAAGAGGCGTGATTACCGAGTCGCTTCAGGATAGAGACTGCCACGGTGTTTACCGATTCCGTAAGGGCGGCATTTACGTTGGTAAGCCCGCGATACATATTGGGAGAGTTGCGCGGCCACGGCGCGCCGTTGTCAAGAAAGCTCAGCGGAATGTCGTCAAACACGGTCGCATACGTGATCAGATCGCGCTCAAGCGCGGGGGCATAGACCGACAGGGGCTTGATGACAGAGCCTGAGGGGCGACGTGCGTCGGTTGCATAATTTTGAATACGGTTTGAGGTCTTTTCACCGATTGCACCCGCCACAGCCAGAATATCGCCGTTTTGCGGATCGACGATCATCAAGGCGCTTTGTGCCTGCTCACCGTTTTCGTGCACGGGAAAATGCGTGCGATCAAGATAATATGCCTCTACCGCTTGCTGCATTTCACGGTGCATCGGCAAATAAATTTTCAATCCTCCGCAATAGACCAGCCTCGAGGCCTCCGCCTCGGTATATCCCTTTTGCTTGACCAATGCCTTGATGACATCGTTCACCGCCATATCGGCATACCAGGAATTCACGCGCCCGTTCATCGCCCCCTCGTTGACGTTCAGCTTGACCTCCCTGGCTACTGCCACGCGGTATTCCCGCGGGGTTATCATATCCTGAGCAAGCATCTCACTAAGAATAGTATCGCGCCGTTTTTTGTTTGTTTCGGGGTGTCGAATGGGGTCGTATTTTGTGGGGTTGTTGGTGATTGCGGCAATTGTGGCACATTCTTCTAACGTTAAGTCCGCAGGCTCCTTGGAAAAATAAGCGTTAGCGGCTGTCTTGACGCCGTAGCAGCCCTGAGCCAGATTTACAATATTTAAATACTGCTCCAGAATATCGTGCTTTGACAGCTGCCTTTCAAGCTGTGCGGCGCGCATCAGCTCCCCCACCTTACGTGCCACGCTTTTCTCATTTTCACCCGTCAGATTCTTGATCAGCTGTTGGGTGATGGTAGAGCCACCAAAGCTACGGTCGCCCCCCATCACATAATTACGCATGGCAGACAGTGTGCGCATCCAATCTATACCACCGTGCTCATAGAAGCGCTTGTCCTCAATGGCAATAAACGCATTCTGAAGATCCTTCGGCATTTCCTCGAGCTTACAGTACAGTGCGTTTTCAAAACCGCTGATACGGTCCGAGGCAAGCTCCTGTGCTTCAAGATCATCATCGTAATAATATAGCCTGGTGGTACGGTCGGCAACACCAATGGAAAAGAGCTCCTGTTTGATATCGTGTGCAGGTACACTGACAGCCCATACTGTCCCCACTGCAACAAACAGTGTGGATAACAGTAAAAAAATGAAGCTGAACCATAATATCACGCGCAAAACGCCAATTCCCCTTTTTTGCAAAAAAACACCCCCGATCTACCTATATTGTAAAGGCGATCGAGGGTGAAAATACTGGTCCTTTTGTGGCAAAAGACACGAATTTTGTTATTTGATTTTTTGTTATTTTGGCACAACGTTCTCGGCACCGAGCAAACGGCAAAGTGCCCCAAGCCTTTCGGGTGTAAGGTCAAAGCCTGCTTGCTGCTTATGATAGACACCTGTTGCCGCATCAAACACCGAAACAGGCGTGCGACCGAGCGCCGAGGCAAGCAGGTGCATTACCTGTGTGCAGACAGGCGCATTGAGTGAGGGCACACGAAGATACAGTGTGCGCACGCGTGCAAGCGTGGCGGCGTCGGGCAGCGGAACGCTCGGCCCCTGCTCCCCATCCTGTCGCGGTGTCGGCTTTTGGGGCGTGTCATTCGGCAAAAGCTCGTCTATACGTGTGACAAGGAGCTTCGGTGGCTCGTCCTCGCGCAGGGATACCGTTCCCTCTACACGTACCACAGCATCGGCCGCGATCAGCGTGGCAAAGCGCTCTCTTACCTTTGGGAACGCCAGACATTCGATCTCGCCCATACGGTCCTCCACCGTGAAGAACGCCATCTGTGCTCCTGTCTTGGTGGCCTTGGTCGTCAAGGCAGTGATGATACCCGCAACAGCCGCATCGTCACGGTCAAACACGGTCTGCTCCTCGCCCTCGCTTCCCTCTAAAATAGCTTGAATGCTTTGCACGCGCGCATGGGAAAGCGCCTCTGAAAAGCCGTCGAGCAGGTGACCTGAAAAGTACATGCCCGCAGCCTCCTTTTCCTCGGCCAACAATCGCCGTAAAGGATATTCGGGAAGCTCAGGATAGCTGACAACGGGCGCCTCGCTGATAATAGAGGAAAACATATCAAGCTGACCTGTAAGATTGGTGCGGTTTTTGCTTTGCAAATTGTCTATCATCTGCTCATAGACCGCCATTAAGCGGCTGCGGTATACGCCAAGCGTATCAAACGCGCCTGATTTTATCAGCGCCTCTACCTGGCGCTTGTTGAGGTCGTGCGTTGACATACGGTCAAGGAAATCGTCAAAGGAGCGATAAGGGCCGCCAATACGGCGCTCCTCAACCACGGCCTCCAGGAACTGTCGGCCTACATTCTTCAGCGCAAGGAGTCCAAAGCGGATATGGTCGCCCGAAACGCTGAAATTGATCCCCGATTCGTTGATATCGGGGGGAAGCACGCGTACGCCGCGCTTGCCAACCTCGGAAATATAGGCTGCGATTTTTGGCATGTTGCCAAGCTCGGAGGTCAGCAACGCCGCAAAATAAGCCTTTGGTGCATGCTCCTTTAAATAGGCAGTTTGATAGGAAATTACCGCATAGGCTGCCGCGTGGCTCTTGTTAAAGGCATAGTTGGCAAAGCTTGAAAGCTCGTCAAAGAGCTCCCCTGCCGCCTCGCGGTCAATGCCGTTTTTCAGGCAACCGTCAAGAAAGCCCTCCCGCTCCGCTGCCATCACAGCAGCCTTTTTCTTTGCCATCGCGCGGCGCACCACGTCGGCGTGGCCAAAGGTATAGCCTGCCAGCTCGCGGAAGATCTGCATCACCTGCTCCTGATAGACCACGCACCCGTAGGTGGCACGCAAAATCGGGGCAAGCTGCGGGATCTTGTAAGCGACCCTGTCGGGGTCCTGGTGATTTTCAATAAAGGTAGGGATAGAGTCCATCGGCCCCGGGCGATACAGGGCGATCGCCGCCACAATATCCTCAAAGCAGTTGGGGGCGAGATTTTGCAGCATCTGACGCATACCGCCCGACTCCAATTGAAAGACCCCCGAGGTCGCCCCCTTGGCGATCAAACGGTAGGTGGCGGCATCGTCAAGCGGAATACGGTGAATGTCAAAATCGGGATCTTCGGCACGGATCAGCGCCACGGCATCATCTATGATCGTTAAATACCGAAGGCCAAGAAAATCGAATTTCAGCAGCCCCAGCGCCGCCACGGTGTCCATGTCGTATTGCGTGACCACAACACCGTTGCTGGCGGCAAGCGGCAAATAGGTGGCAAGCGGTCGCTCGGTAATGACGATCCCTGCCGCGTGGATCGACATATTGCGCGGCATGCCTTCCAAGGCCATTGCAAGGTCGATCAGCTTTTTGAAAACGCCCTTGCTTTCGTAAAGCTTTTTGAGATCAGGCAGCCTTAAGGCATCTGCAATGGTGATGCCAAGCTCACGGGGGATGGCCTTGGCAACGGCGTCGACCTCCTGATAAGAAATGCCAAGCGCGCGCCCAACGTCGCGCACCGCCGCACGTGCGGCAAGCGTGCCAAAGGTAATGATCTGTGAAACGTGGTCACGGCCGTATCGCTCGGTCACGTATGCAATGACCTCGTCGCGGCGGTTGTAGCAAAAATCCACGTCGATATCAGGCATACTGACACGCTCGGGATTTAAAAATCGTTCAAAAAGCAGATCAAAGGCAAGCGGATCGACGTCGGTGATGCCCAAAAAATAGGCGACGACCGATCCCGCCCCCGAGCCGCGCCCGGGGCCGACGGGAATTTTTCTTGACTTGGCAAAATTGACGTAATCCTGTACGATCAAAAAGTAATCGGCATACCCCATGCCCGCGATCACCGAAAGCTCATAGTTGAGGCGCGCGCGGTAATCCTCCAAGGAAAAGCGATCAGTTGCCAATTGCCCTTCCATCTCACGGCGCTGAAAGCCGTTTTCAGCAAGATCGGTAAGATACGAAACGGCGTCACGCCCGTCTGGACATGGAAATTTTGGCAGATGATTTTGCTCAAAATCAAAGGCAAAGCGGCAGCGCTCGGCGATTTTTACCGTGTTGGCTATGGCCCCCTCATAGGCACTGAAGAGCATTTCCATTTCGCCCGTGTCCTTATAGTAAAACTCATCTGTCTCAAAGCCGATGGGGCGCCCGTCATCAAGACGGGAGTTGGTTTGGATGCACATGAGCACCGCCTGCGTTTCGGCATCCTCACGGCGCAGATAATGACAGTCGTTCGTGGCGACAAGCGGCAGGCCACAGACCTTCGAAAGCTTAGCAAGCATCGGTAAGATCTGCTTTTGCTCGGGCAAGCCGTGGTCTTGTATCTCAATATAGAAATTATCGGGGCCAAAAATAGCGGCATATTCCCTTGCCGTCTGACAAGCCCCCTCAAAATCACCTGCCACCAGCTGCTGCGGAATACGCCCCGCAAGACACCCGGAAAGCGCGATCAGACCCTCGGCGTGAGAGCGCAGAAGGTCGAGGTCGACACGAGGCTTTGCATAAAAGCCCTCCGTAAAGCCGCGTGACACAAGGTCAATGAGATTTCGGTAACCGATCTCATTTTGACAAAGCAGCACCAGATGATTGGGGTGCGCGTCGCTATTTCCCTTGCCAAAGCGCGAGCGGGGTGCTACGTAGACCTCACACCCGATGATCGGCTGAACGCCCTCTGCCACGCACGCGCGGTAAAAGGCGACCGCGCCATACATCACGCCGTGGTCGGTAAGGGCAACTGCCGTATGACCGCATTCCTTGGCGCGGCGTGCAATATCCTTGATGCGGCAAGCACCGTCAAGCAAACTGTATTCACTGTGAAGATGCAAATGAACGAATCCCGACACGGCATTCCCCTCCTTTTCAAGTCGTTTTAGCGCCCTCAGCAAAGGCGATGATCTTTTGTAATCTGTGATTAAGGCCAGATTTTGTTAGTGTGGGATTGTGCTTTTGCGCAAGCTCAGGCAAGGATATGTCCGGGTTTTCCTCACGCAGAAGTGCCGTATAGCGCAGCTCCTCCGGCATTGCCTCAAATAATCCTCTTTGTCTGAGATCGGCAATGGCTGCCAGAACGCGCCCCGAGGCCTTGACGGCGCGGCGGATATTTTGCGTTTCGCAGTTGGTAAGACGGTTTTCCTCGCTCCTGATATCCCGCGTGATCTTGGCATTCATCAGGGCAAAAAGCGCTTGATTGGCGCCAAGCACACTCAAAATACCCTCAATGACCGCATTTTTCTTGATATAGATGCCAAATCCACCGTCGCGGCAGACACGCACCTTGGCTTCCCACCCGTGCGCTTGCATCGCATCTACCAGCAAATCACGCCCGTCCGGTTCCATGGCATGGAATTCAATATGGTAGCTTTTTTCGGGATCGGTAGCAGAGCCCGCGGCGATCAGAGCGCCGCGTAAAAAAGCAAGCCTGCATTCCTGACAAGCAAATTTTGGGGGTAGCAGCAGGTCGCTGAGGAGCTGCGGTGATGAAAAAAGCATTGTTGCGCCATCAATGAGCGCTGTTTTCTTATAAAACTGACGGTAGACGCGCGCGCATTCTCGGCGTGCCGAGAGCGCGGAGAGCTTTAAAAGGACCTTCCCTGTTTTGGTTTGCGCTGCATTCAAAAACAAGCCGCGCAGATAAGCCGCACGGCAGCAGGGCGTGTGCGGCGGTGTGGCGATCAGCTCTTCCTTCAGGGCAAGTGAATAGTTCATTTGTGCTTCTCCGTAATATATCGGATCTCGGCGATCGGCCGAAATCCGCGTTCTTTTTTTACAATTCGTTGAATTTCAGCAATCAGCGCCAATACGTCAGCGGCGGTAGCACCGCCGAGATTGACGATAAATCCCGCATGCTTTTGCGATACTGCGGCATTGCCACACCGTAGCCCCTTTAAGCCAAGCTCATCTAAGATCTTGCCCATCGGCTCTCCCGACTCAGGGCGCAAAAAAGCGCTCCCTGCGCTCGGCAGCTGTAAGGGCTGCGTGTCTTTTCGCTTATCAAGCAACGCCCCGATCTGCGTCTGTAACTTAGACGGCTCAGCACACTCCTTGAGCTGGAGGGCTACCTGTAAAGCAACAGCGTTATTCGACTGGAAATTGCTTTTACGATAATTAAAATTCAACTCTTTATTAAAATATGTTGTTATTTTCCCGATATCAGGTTCAAAGCAAACCACATGCTTTACCAGCTCTCCCAGGCTTTTTCCGTGAGCGCCCGCATTCATATAAACGCCCCCACCGACCGTACCGGGTATGCCGGCCGCAAAGCAAAGATCGGCATAGCCTTCAGCGGCAGCACAGCGCGCAAGGCGCGGTAGCATCACACCGCAATCGGCAAGCAGCAAGCCGTTTTTCTCCCACCGCAGTGCATCAAGGTAGAGCGTGCGGACCAAAACCGACGGCAGGTCGGTGTCGTCAAATAGAATATTGCTGGCACGACCGATCACAGCATAGGAGAGCGCCCCATACCGACAAAGCAGCAGCACATCACAAAGCTCACCTATACAGCAGGGCTCCACCACGTAAGGGCAGACTCCCCCGATCCTGAAGGTAGAGAGTGTTGCGGTCAAAACGTTTTTGCGATAATTGATCTTCCTGCTTTTTAACGCTTCCTCAAAGGCCGCGCTCAAAGCACCAGCGGCAGCAGCTCGTGCAATGCCGCGATCTCAAAATCGATCGTCAAGCCCTCGGGGGCCTTTTTCCCTTCTGGATTAAACCAACAGGTAGACAGTCCTGCATTGATGCCCCCCAGGATATCGGAGCTCAGCGAATCACCGATAATAAGGGTGCTTTGGGGTGCAAAGCCCTCGATTTGTCGCGCCACTGCTTCAAAATAGCTGCGATGGGGCTTTTCAAAGCCGATCTCCTCGGAGATAAATACACCGGAGAAAAAATCCTTCAATGCCGAGGCCGAAAAGCGCCTGGTTTGTACGCTTTTTATCCCATTTGTGACTATATAAAGCCTGCAGGCACCCGAGAGCGTGCGGCACACGTCAAGCGCACCGTCGATCAGCATGGTTTGCGCCGAGAGTGCTTCAAGATAGGTGCTTGCCATTTGTGTGACGTCGCAGGAAAAGCCAAACTCGCGGCAAAATTCTTCAAATCGGGCCGTGCGCAGGGCAGCTTTCGTGATCTCACCGCGTTCAAGACGGTGCCACATAACGTCGTTGATGCGGCTATATGCGGCGATCAGCGGGGAGGTCGGCACAATATCAAAGCATTGCAGCGTTTGCGTGATCGCCATTTTCTCGGCACTTGTAAAATCAAACAGCGTATTATCAGCATCGAATAACAGTGTTTTAAACCGCGGCATATACGTCACCACCCTTCACTTTTTCCATTATAACCGAAAAAACACAAAATTTCAAGTCACAAACACAATATATCTGCATTTTCTCTTGCTTTTTCCCACATAATGTAGTATAATACATTTTAAGTATAAATTTAAGGGGAACTTCTTATGAAAAAGAGCACTCTGAAAATCGGTATCATCGGCTTTGGCGCCATGGGTAAAACACATGCCTATGCCATACAAACCCTTCCCTTTTTCTTTGGTAAGCTCCCCTTTCACGCAACGATCGGGGGCGTGGTCACGCGCAGCCTTCAAAAATCGCAAGATGCCTGCGCTACCTACGGTATCCCCCTTGCCCTGACCGATGAGGACGATCTGATCAACGACCCCAATATTGACGTCATCGATATCTGCACACCCAATATTTTGCATTATGAAACGGCCAAAAAGGCGTTGCTGGCAGGCAAGCACGTTTACTGTGAAAAGCCGCTGTGTGACACCTACGAAAAGGCAAAGGAGCTGGCAGAGCTCGCCAAAAGCCGCGGCCTTGTCAATATGACAGTATTTAACAATCGGCATCTGACGGCCGTGATACGCGCAAGACAGCTGATAGACGAGGGGCGTCTTGGACGCATTCTGCACTTCGATATGCAATACCTTCACAACTCCTGCATCGACCCCGACCGTACAGTCGGCTGGAAGCAAAACAGCGACGTGTGCGGTAAGGGTGGCGTGCTGTTTGACCTCGGCTCTCACGTGCTTGATCTCGCCGTTTTTCTTTGCGGCGAGGTAAAAAGCATCAGCGCCGGGTCACAAATTGCTTATCAAACGCACAAAACAAGCACCGGTGACGATTGGCAGACCAACGCCCCCGAGGCCTTTTATATGATGCTCACCACGAAAGAGGGGGCCGCCGGCATGATCACCGCCAGCAAGCTGACCTCGGGCGCTTGTGACGACCTGCGCTTTGCTATTTACGGTGAGCGCGGCTCCCTGCGCTTTTCACTGATGCAGCCGAATTATCTTGAATTTTACGATGCGACCGTGACCGACAAGCCCCAGGGCGGCACACGTGGCTACACACAGATCGAATGTGTGGGGCGTGCCCCTGCCCCCGGCGGCGTTTTCCCTGCGCCCAAAGCCCCTGTCGGTTGGCTGACAGGCCACCTGATGAGTATGGAGCGCTTTTTAGAGGCCGTTTATCACGGCACGGCTGCCGCCCCCGATTTTGAAAGCGCTGCTTACGTGCAATATCTGATGGACGTTGCGCTGCGCTCAGACGAAGAGGGACGCCGGCTGGAGGTGCAGCCATGAAGGTGATCGGTCTGACGGGACCCAGCGGATCGGGCAAAAGCCTTGCCGCAGAGATCTTTGCAAAATTCAGCATACCAACGATTGATGCTGATGCCGTGTATCATGACATTCTGACACGCGGTGACGGTTGTACCAAGGAGCTGGCCACCGCCTTCGGCGGGCAAATCTTAAACGAAAACGGCCTTGTTTCGCGCGCGGCACTTGCCAATACGGTATTTGGTAAGAAGGACACCCCGACACTTTTGCATACTTTAAACACAATCACCCATAAATATGTTATGAGCGATATCAAAAAAATGCTATCGGCAATGGCAGAAAAGGACATTCCGGCCGTGCTGCTTGACGCCCCGCTTTTATTTGAGGCCAACGCTCATACGCTCTGCGACGTCGTCATAGGTCTTCTGGCACCTTATCAAAAGCGCCTTGCGCGCATCATAGAGCGCGACGGCATTGATGAAGCCGCTGCTGCCAAGCGCTTAGCCGCAGGTAAGGACGATATGTTTTACCGCACAAGATGTCAATATATTCTTGAAAATGACGGAAACGTAGCAGCGCTGACCGATAGGATTAAACAGCTGTTGATCGAAACGGGAGTGGGTATTATTTGAAGCTGACGTTACCGAAAAGGTGGCTCCTTGCCACGCTGTGTCTTTTTCTCATCGCTTTTCTGCTTATCTCGGTGATTTGTCTTGACAAAACCGAGCGCGCAAGACGTGAGCGCCTCTATTACGACAGTGTTCTCGCTGCCGCTGACGCCTTTGCGCTTTCCCCTGCGCTGATCCTGGCTGTGATCCGCGCTGAGAGCGACTTTCATTCAAGCGCCCATTCAGTAGCGGGGGCTGTGGGACTGATGCAGCTGATGCCCGATACCTTTTCGTATCTGCGCGACACCTATTTTGAGGAATCGCTGCCTGACGACGCCATCTGGCAGCCGGGCGTAAATATCCGTTACGGCTCGTTTTACCTTTCTTATCTGTTAGAAAAATTCAAAACCCTTGACGTAGCGCTCGCCGCCTATAATGCGGGCGAGGGTCGCGTTTTGCTGTGGCTTGCGGACAGCACCCTCTCGTCAGACGGGCAAACACTTGTAAGGATCCCTTATCCCGAAACTGAAAAATATGTTTTACAAACGCAAAAATATTACCGTCATTATATAAAAAAATTTCACCTGAAGGAGCACGTATGAGTAAAAAAGAGCTTTCCGAAAAACTGCTTTACACCAAAAAAAGCGTTTATGAAAAAACCGATGATGCAAGAATCGATGCCGCTTTTGCCTATGCAAAGGGCTATGCTGCCTATCTTGATGCCGCCAAGACCGAGCGTGAGGCCGTTACCGTGTCGATCGAAATGGCAAAGGCCAAGGGCTTCAAGCCCTATACCCTCGGCATGCCTCTGAAGGCAGGCGATAAATACTATTACGATAATCGCGGCAAAAATCTTTATCTGTTTATCGTCGGCCGGGAGCCGATCGAAAACGGTATCCGCATCAATGCCGCGCACATTGATTCGCCGCGCCTTGACCTGAAGCCCTGCCCCTTATATGAGGAGGGCGGCATGAGCTTTTTTAAGACCCATTATTACGGCGGTATCCGTAAATACCAATGGGTAACGACCCCTCTTTCCCTGCACGGTGTCATCATTAAAAACGACGGCACGAGCGTTACCGTAAGCGTGGGTGAGGACGAGAACGACCCCTTGTTTTATATCAGCGACCTTCTGCCCCACCTCGGACGCGAATCCGATAAAAAGCCGCTTGGTGAGGCATTCAACGGCGAAAAGCTGAATATTCTCATCGGCTCCCGTCCCTTTGACAGTGAGTCCGACAGCAACAGCATCAAGCTCAACACCCTTTCCCTGCTTTATGACAAGTACGGCATCACCGAGGAGGACTTTCTCACAGCCGAGCTTGAATTAGTGCCCGCCTTCAAGGCACGTGATATCGGCTTTGACCGTGCGCTCATCGGTGCATACGGCCATGATGACCGCGTATGCGCATATCCCGCTCTTACCGCTATTCTTGAGGAGGATGCACCCAAGGCAACGCTGATGTGCGTGCTGGCGGATAAGGAGGAAACGGGTAGCGATGGCAACACGGGCATGAAATCGATGCTCCTGCTTGACCTGATCGGTGAAATATCTTTGGCACTTGGCGGCAATCCCGCCACCGTACGCGCCAATTCAAAATGCCTGTCGGCTGACGTTTCCTGCGCCTATGATCCCAATTTTGCCGATGCGTTTGAAAAGCGCAATACCCCCCTGCTCTCCTGCGGCGTCGTGCTGACGAAATACACGGGCGCACGAGGCAAATCCTCTACCAACGATGCACGTGCGGAATACGTGGGTTGGCTGCGTGGCGTGATGGACCGTGCAGGCGTTGTTTGGCAAACAGGTGAGCTTGGCAAGGTTGATGGGGGTGGCGGCGGCACCGTTGCCAAATATATTGCCAATCACAATATTGAAACAGTTGACCTCGGTGTCCCCGTCATCTCCATGCACGCACCCTACGAGGTGGTTTCCAAGGTTGACGTATACGAGGCTTACCTCGCATTCCGCGCCTTCTCTCGCGCCTGATGTTAGATAAGCTTGAAACGGCCATAGCGCGCTTTCGTGAGCTGGCAAGCCGCTTAGAGGATCCCGCCGTCACCGCAGATGCCGCGACCTATACGTCACTGGCCAAGGAATATCGGCGGCTGGAGCCCCTGGCCACCGCCGCGGCACAGTATGCCGACGCGAAGCAAGCAGCCGACGAGGCAGCGCTCCTGCTTGAAGAAAGCGACGACAGCGAATTAAAGGAGCTCGCAGAGGCTGAGCTGGCCGACGCACGGCGGAAAATGACCCTGCTTGAGGAAAAGCTAAAGGTGTTTTTGCTGCCCCGCGATCCTCACGATGACCGCAACGTGATCGTTGAGATCCGTGCAGGTGCGGGCGGCGAGGAGGCGGCGCTCTTTGCAGCTGTTCTTTACCGTATGTACACCATGTATGCCGAGTCGGCCGGCTTTAAAACCTCACGCGTGAGTGAAAACGAAACAGAGCTCGGCGGCTTTCGCGAGATCGTATTCATGGTAGAGGGCGACGGCGCCTACTCACGCTTCAAATTTGAATCGGGCGTGCATCGCGTACAGCGTGTGCCCGTGACCGAATCGCAAGGGCGCATTCAGACGTCGACCGTGACCGTGGCTGTCCTGCCCGAGGCGGAGGAGATCGACGTTGAGATCAATCCCGCCGATATCGTGATGGAATCCTGCAAAAGCAGCGGTGCGGGCGGTCAGCATATCAATAAAACCGAGTCCGCCGTGCGCCTGACCCATAAGCCAACAGGCATCGTAGTAGAATGTCAGGAGGAGCGCAGTCAGTTTAAAAACCGCGATAAGGCAATGAAAATGCTGCGCGCCAAGCTCCTTGATATAAAGCGCACCGCCAAGGAAAAGGAGATCGCAGGCGAGCGCCGTGCACAGGTTGGCACGGGAGATCGCAGTGAGCGCATCCGTACCTACAATTATCCCCAAGGGCGCCTGACTGACCATCGCATTGGCCTCACGCTCTACTCTCTTGATAAAATACTGAACGGCAATATCGGTGACGTCATTGATGCACTCATCACCGCCGACACAGCCCTGAAGCTGGGGCAAGAGCCGTAAAAAGGAGTTTTCATTTGAAAACCGAGCAGATTCTGATAACTGATTTAGCACAGCAGGACGAGGATATCGCCCGCGCGGCCGCCAGGATCAGGGCGGGCGAGCTGGTGGTATTCCCCACTGAAACTGTATATGGCCTTGGTGCCGATGCCACAAACGAGGCGGCTGTTCGCAGCATCTACGTGGCAAAGGGGCGTCCGTCGGACAACCCCCTTATCATACATATCGCCACCCCCGAGGATGCCGAGCGCTATGCACTGACGAATAAAACCTATTACAAGCTTGCTGAAAAGTTTATGCCGGGACCGCTGACGGTGATCCTGCCGAAGCGCGCAAGCGTTTGCGCGACTGTGACGGGCGGGCTTGACACCGTAGCCGTGCGCTGCCCCTCGCATCCCGTAGCAAGAGCGCTGATCGAAAAGGCGGGCGTTGGCATCGCTGCCCCCTCCGCCAATCTATCGGGCCGTCCCTCTCCCACCACCGCCGCACACGCAAAAAAGGATCTTAACGGACGTGTTTCGATGATCCTTGATGGGGGCGAGGCCGAGGTGGGGCTTGAATCCACCATCGTCGCACTTGACGGCGAGGTCGGTACGCTCCTGCGCCCGGGTGCCATCACCTATGATGCCCTTTGCTGTGTATGCCGTGAGGTCAAGGTGGCCCCCGCCGTGGTGGAACGCCTTGCCGAAAACGAGCGACCGTTATCCCCCGGTATGAAATACCGTCATTATGCGCCGCGCGCACCGCTTACACTCCTTGAGGGCGAGGAAAATGCCGTGCTTGCGTATCTTAAATCACTGTGTACCGACAAAAGCATCGGTATTCTTTGCTATGATGAGGAGATCCCCCATCTGCAAGGAGGGGCACGTCTGTTCGCGATCGGTAGCGCGCACGACCTGCAAACACAGGCACACCGCCTGTTTGCCGTGCTGCGCGAGGTAGACGATCACCCCGAAATTACCGCCGTGTACGCCCATTTACCGCCGCGCGAGGGATTGGGGCTTGCCCTTTACAATCGCTCCATCCGTGCCGCGGCACATACCGTGAAAAAAATATAAGAAATATAAAGAAAGGTAGTATAGGAGATGGCCAAGAAAAAGTCCTCCCCCGTTACCGAGCTCTCACAAATCATTCCCGCTCCTGCCACACCACAACCCATTACCGAAACCATTGAGAAAAACTACATGCCCTACGTTATGAGCGTGATCGTGTCGCGTGCCATTCCCGAGATCGACGGCTTAAAGCCCTCGCACCGCAAGCTGCTTTATACTATGTATAAAATGGGGCTTCTCACGGGCAACCGCACGAAAAGTGCCAATATCGTAGGACAGACGATGAAATTGAATCCGCACGGTGATGCGGCCATTTACGAAACGATGGTGCGCCTCACACGCGGCAACGCAGCGCTCCTGCACCCGCTGGTCGATTCAAAGGGCAGCTTTGGCAAGCATTATTCCAGTGATATGAAATATGCGGCCTCCCGTTATACCGAGGCCAAGCTTGACAGCTTCTGCCAGGAGCTTTTTGCGGGCATCGACAAGGACGCCGTTGATTTCGTCGACAACTATGACAACACGATGAAGGAGCCCGTGCTCCTGCCCACCACCTTCCCGAACGTTCTGGTCACCCCCAACGTCGGCATCGCGGTCGGCATGGCCTCTAACATCTGCTCGTTTAATCTGGCAGAGGTTTGTGACGGCGCCATTGCGCTTCTTAAAAATCCGAAAACAAGCACGGATAAGATCCTCGATCTCATCAAGGCACCCGATTTTTCGGGCGGCGGCCTTATCGTGTACGACCGCGAGCAAATGCGCCGCATTTACGAAACAGGACAAGGGTCCTTTCGTATCCGCTCGCGTTACAGCTACGATAAAGAGGCGGGGTGCATTGATATTTTGCAAATTCCCTACTCCACCTCGATCGAGGCTATTCTTGACAGCATCGCCACATTGGTCAAGGACGGCAAGCTGAAGGAGATCACCGATTTCAGAGATGAGATCGATCTCAACGGCTTCAAGCTGACGCTTGATCTCAAGAAAGGCACCGACCCCGATAAGCTGATGGCACGCCTGTTTAAGATCACGCCCCTTGAGGATAGCTTCAAGTGCAACTTTAACGTGCTGATCGATTCCTCGCCCCGCCAGCTGGGTGTGGTGGATATTCTGAAGGAGTGGATCAGATTCCGCACCGCGTGCGTACGCCGCGAGCTTTGCTTCGATCTAAAGAAAAAGCAAGACCGCTTGCATCTGGTCACGGGCCTTGGCAAGATCCTTCTTGATATCGATAAGGCGGTACGCATCATCCGCCAGACCGAAAGTGACGATCTGGTAGTACCCGAGCTGATGCGCGGCTTCACCATTGACGAGATGCAGGCCGAATATATTGCCAATATCAAGCTGCGCAATCTCAACAAAAAATACATTATCAACTGTATTCAGGAAATAGAAAGCCTGAAGGCCGCGATCGCTGAGATCGAGGAGATCCTGGGGGACGAGCTGAAGCTTCGCGCCAAGATCGCCGCACAGCTCACGGAAATCAAGAAAAAATACGGTCAGCCGCGTCGCTCACAGCTGATCTATGCCGCCGATATTCCCGAGGAGCCCGATGAAGAGCCTGTTGAAAACTATCCTGTAAGGCTTGTGCTTACCAAGGAGGGCTACTTCAAAAAGATCACCTTCCAGTCGCTGCGCGGTAACGATGAGCAAAAGCTCAAGGAGGGCGATAGCATTACGCAGATCTTTGATGCTGAGAACAAGGATAATTTGCTGATCTTCACCGACCAGGCGCAGGTCTACCGCGTGGCAGTAGATGATTTTGAAACCACCAAGGCCTCCGCCATGGGGGATTTCTTAAACGCAAAGCTCGCCATGGACAAGGACGAGCGCCCGATCTTCATGCGCATACAGAACACCTATCCCGAGGGTGAAAATATGGTGTTTGTCTTTGAAAACGGTAAGGGTGTACGCGTGCCGATCACCGCTTACGTGGCAAAGGGCAACCGCCGCAAGCTGACGGGCGCGTTTTCCAAAAACTCCCCCATCGTAGCCGCCTTTTACGAGGTAGAAAAGGAGCCGTTTGAGCTGCTGCTTCTGTCTGACGCTGACCGCGCCATTGTCATTAAGACCTCTCTTATTCCCATTATGACAACACGCTCCTCAGGCGGTGTTACGCTGATGAGCCTTGGCAAAAAGGAAAAGCGCATCACCGAGGCGCTGCAAAGCTTTGCGGATCGCTTTGGTGACGGTAAGGGCTATCGCAAATATAAGATCCCCGCTGCGGGTGTATTATTAAACGAAAAAAATATAGACGCCATGCAGATCAGCATGGACGACACATTATAAAATAGGAAGGTAAAAAATCATGAACAAAAAGAAAAAACTCTCCGTACAGATCCTCGCCATCGTTTTATCTGTTCTGATGGTCCTGAGCATTGCGTTCTACACCGTCTTTATGATCGTAGACAGCATCAAGGCAAAAAAGGAAGCCGAGAAAAAGGAAAAGACAGAAACAGCGCAGCTTGTGCCTGCCGTTACGTATTACGTTGCATAACAGCCTTGGACACTGATCCTAAGTGCAGACAAGCAAAAAGTCGCTCTCTAAAAAAGAGCGACTTTTTGTTTGTTTTATATTGAATTTTAAAACAAAGCATGATATAATTTTTTCAACAAGAACAGCCAAACGGGCTGATATGGAGGTTTTTTATGAAAAAACACGTTTTTGTTGCCAGTTTACAGCAGGAAAACAGCGCATTTAATCCTGTGATTTCCCCCAAAACCATGTTTTTTGACTTCAACTGTGAAGATCTGAAGGGCACGGAGGGCATGACAGGCGGCTTGGTCGATACCCTGTCGGCGGCCGAGGACGTATCTGTCACCTACGGCCAATCCCTGGAAGCGGATAGTGGCGGTCCCCTTGACGATACCGTATGGCAAAATTTCTTAAAGGGTGTGCTTGACGATATTGCCACCAAGGGTCCCTTTGACGGTATCGCACTTGCGATGCACGGTGCCACCAGCTCACTTACCACCCCTGATATTTGCGGCGAGGTCGTTGCGGCGATTCGCGCGGCTGTGGGTGAATCGGTGCCGATTGCCGTATCGAAAGACCTGCACGCAAACGTCACCACGAAAAGCGCAAAAAATGCCGACTATATCTGCGGCTATCACGAATATCCCCATCTTGACACCTATGAAACGGGTGTTCGTGCCGCAAAGCTTTTGTTAAAGCATATGGCAGGCCAGCCGCAAAAAACGGCTTACGCCGCCATTCCCATGATCGCCCCCGCACACGCCTACACCACCGATAAAGGCTCCTTGCTTGCTCTGGTAAACGACGCCAAGGCAATGGTAGAGCGCGGCGAGATCTCTGATTTCAGCCTGTTTGAGGCACAGCCCTGGCTGGACGTGCCTGAATTTGCCAGTGCCGTGCTTGTGACCGCCAAGGACGAGGAAACCGCCACACGCGTGGCAAACGACCTCGCCAAGCGCCACTTTGCCCTGCGTAAGGAGCTGCAGGGTCCCCCCCTTCTTAGCGTTGACGAGGTCATTAAGAAGGCTCTTGCCAACAAAACGGGCAAGCCCGTGGTGCTCGTTGACTCCTCCGACTCAAGAGGCGCGGGATCTACTGCCGACAGCGCCGCCGTGATCGAAGCACTGCTGCCCTATCGCGACGAGATCCGTGCGGCGGTCGGCGTCACCGATGCCCCCGCCGTTGAAAAGGCCTTCTCTCTTGGCGTGGGTGCCGTTGCCGACTTCACGCTCGGTGCGACGGTCGCCCCCAAGATCTCAAATCCCGTTCTGGTGAAAAACGCACGCGTAAGAAGCCTGCACCTCGGTGACTTCACGGCTGTTGGCCCGCTTGCACGCGGCATACGCTCGAACTGCGGCCTTGTGGCAGTCCTTGAGGTCGGAAAGATCATGATCCAGGTATCTAAGCAGAGCGACAACGAAAAGGATATCGGCTTCTACCGTAGCTTTGGCATCGACCCCGAGTTTTGCCAGCTGGTGAGCGTCAAGGCCTGCACCTCGCTTCGTGCGGGATACACTCCCATTTCCGCCGAGATCTGCAACGCTGACACGCCCGGTGCCGCAGGCGCCGTTTTGACAAAGCTTGACTATCAGCAGCGCCCCGTACCCCTCTACCCCATGGAAGAGATCACCGAAAACGATATCGTAAAGGCCGTTTGCTACAGATAAGCACCGCCTTGGAGGTTACTCATGAAAAAACGTGTTTATGTTGCAGGTATACAGCAGGAAACAAACGCATTTAATCCCCTTGTTTCTGAAAAAAGCATTTTCGGCGATTACAACTGCGAGCAGCTGAAGGGCACGCGTGGAATGGTGGGTGGCTTAGTGGATGCCCTGTCGGCCGCCGAGAACGTATGTGTCACCTACGGTCAATCCCTGGGGGCACCCAGCTACGGCCCTGTGAGCGATGCCGTATGGCAGAATTTCTTAAAGGGTGTGCTTGACGACCTTGCCACCAAGGGGCCCTTTGACGGCATCGCGCTTGCGATGCACGGTGCCACCAGCTCTCCCTCAACGCCCGACGTATGCGGCGAGATCCTCGCTGCGGTGCGCACGGCTGTGGGTGAATCGGTGCCGATCGCCGTATCGCATGACCTGCACGCAAACGTGACCAAAAAAAGCGCCAAAAGCGCCGACTATATCTGCGGTTATCACGAATATCCGCATATTGACATCTATGAAACGGGTTTACGCGCCGCAAAGCTTCTGTTAAAGCATTTGGCGGGCGAGCCGCAAAAAACGGCTTACGCCGCCATTCCCATGATCGCCCCTGCGCACGCCTACACCACCAAGGAGGGCTCGTTACCGGCACTTGTCAACGACGCAAAGTCGATGGTGGAGCGCGGCGAGATCTCTGATTTCAGCCTGTTTGAGGCACAGCCCTGGCTGGACGTGCCCGAATTTGCCAGCGCCGTGCTTGTGACCGCCAAGGACGAAGAAACAGCCACACGCGTAGCAAACGACCTTGCCAAGCGTCATTTTGCCCTGCGCAAGGAGCTACAGGGTGCACCCCTTCTTACCGTTGAGGAGGTCATCAAGAAAGGCCTTGCCAACAAAACGGGCAAGCCCGTGGTGCTTGTAGACTCCTCCGACTCAAGAGGCGCAGGAGCCAATACCGACAGCGCTGCTGTCCTTGAGGTGTTGCTCCCCTACCGTGATGAAATTCGTGCGGCTGTAGGTGTCAGCGATGTCCCTGCAGTTGAGAAAGCCTTTTCACTTGGTGTCGGTGCCGTTGCCGACTTTACGCTCGGTGCCACGATCGCACCGTCTTTATCAAGCCCGGTCCTCGTGAAAAACGCACGCGTAAGGAGCCTGCATCTCGGTGACTTCACAGCGGTCGGCCCGATCGGACGCGGCGCTCGCTCAAATTGCGGTCGCGTGGCGGTCCTTGAGGTAGGTAAAATTTTGGTTCAGGTGTCCGAGATATGCGATAACGCAAAGGATATCGGCTTTTACCGCAGCTTTGGCATTGACCCCGAATTTTGTCAGCTCGTCAGCGTCAAGGCCTGCACCTCGCTGCGTGCGGGATATACGCCGATCGCCGCTGAGATCTGCAACACCGACACGCCCGGTGCCGCAGGTGCTGTATTGCAAAAGCTGCACTATCAGCAGCGCCCCGTGCCGCTTTACCCCTTTGAGGAAATTAACGAGGGCGATATTCAAGCGGCCGTTTGCTATCGCTAAGATAAATTTTCTGTTTTGAAGGATATATTATTATTATTATGGAAAAAAATTATGCATTCAGAGATCGCATGCGCCAGGTACATCGACCGAACCGCCGCATAGAAAAGCCCCTTCTGCAGGGACAAATTGAAATTACAGATCGCTGGCAGATATCCCTTCCCCAAGATGACTTTTTAGCGACGATCGCCAAGGATCTGCAGGATTATTTTGCCGTTTCAATGGGACTTTCCCTTGCCGTTTGCGAGGATGCAGTATCAGAATACGCCATTACTTACAAAATTGACCCCTCGCTTGAGGGTGACGGAAGCTACCGCGTAGCCGTTACCGAAAAGGAGATCTGCCTTGTCGGCAAGGACGCTCGCGCCGCTGCTCAGGCAAGCTACCTGCTTGAGGATATCTGCAACTTGGCACAGGCCCCCTACCTTGCTATTGGAAATACCGACCGTACGCCTATATTCCGCTGTCGCATGGTCCACTCAGGCTACTGCATTGATGAATATCCGGACGAGCATCTTAGTGCCATCGCCCACAGCGGTGTCAATACCATTCTGGTATTTGTAGCAGGCGTGAATCAAGCACCCTCTCACCCCTTGGATTTTAATGATCTCATCAAAAGAGCTGCAAAATATGGGCTTGACGTCTACGCTTACAGCTATATGAAAAGCCGCCTGCACCCCGATGACCCGAAGGCTGAGGAGTTTTATGACAGCCTCTACGGCGAGCTGTTTCGTCAGTGCCCCGGCTTTAAGGGCATCGTATTTGTGGGCGAAAGTGTAGAATTTCCCAGCAAGGATCCCCGCACCTGCGGGCGTTTGCGCCTTGACAATATCGGCCCTGAAGGCAAAAAAATCGACCCACGCCCTCTCCCCGGCTGGTTCCCTTGCTGCGACTATCCCCTATGGCTGGATATGGTCAAGCGCTCGATTAGGCGCGCTTCGCCCGATGCCGACATCGTCTTTTGGACCTATAACTGGGGCTACTGCGCCGAGGCGGACCGCATAGCGCTTATTGATGCGCTCCCCACCGACATCAGCCTGCAAGCAACCTTTGAGATGTTTGAGGACGACGAAAGACAGGGTGTGCCTACGCGCTCAACCGACTACACGCTCTCAGCCCCCTATGCAGGTAAATATTTTATCAGTGAGGCAAAGGCCGCCCACAAACGCGGTATTCCGCTTTATTCTATGACCAATGCAGGTGGCCTTACCTGGGACATGGGCGTTGTTCCCTATCAGCCTGCCCCATATCAGTGGTTAAAGCGTTATCAGGCCATGCGCGAATGTCATGAGGCATACGGGCTTTGCGGCTCGATGGAATGCCACCATTACGGCTTCTATCCCTCCTTTATCTCTGACCTTGCCAAGGAATATTTTACCGCCCACAATCCCGACGGCGAGGCAATCATCAAAAATTTGATTATAAGAGATTGGGGTGCCCAAAACATCGAGGCTGTGACAAAAGCCTATCGCCTCTTCAGCGATGCCAACCACGACATTATCACAAGCAATAAGGACCAGTACGGCCCCTTGCGTATCGGCCCCGCCTATCCGTTGGTGCTCTTTGAGGACGAAAATATTGCAATCCCATCAAGCCCCACAGCGCACTTTAACATCAACTGGATCTGCCGTCCCCACTACAAAACCTCAAAGCCCTTGTCCGACCCCACTCAGCGTACGGTTTTTGAGGGTGAGATCCGCGTGTATCAAAGCGTTGCTGACCGCATGCTTGAAGCCGCCACGATCCTCAAGGGTCTGTTACCCACCCTACCACAAAACATGCGTGACGAGGCACAGCGCATTGCAGGCACCGTTGAATTTATGGGGCGTTCGCTGCGCACCGCCTATCACGTCAAGCGCTGGTACGTGGAAAAGGTAGCGATCGCCGAGCATGACGGCAATCTTGCTTCTCATATTCAGGCGCTGCGCGAGATCGGCGAGGCCGAGATCGAAAACACAAAGGCAGCCCTGCCGTTAGTAGATTTCGACTCCCGCCTTGGCTATGAGCCCAGTATGGAATATGCTGCCGACCGCGAGCATCTTATCTGGAAGATCTCCGTAATGGAGCGCATCCTTCGCGAGGAGCTCCCCGCACTGCAATCTAAATAAATAATGCAAAAACCACCTATGCACAGCATAGGTGGTTTTCTTGTAAAACGAAAACCACGCGATAGTCGCGTGGTTGAAAAGAGGCTATTGCCGATGAGTGGAAGCAAACAAAGGGTGAACGAAGGATTTATGTGAAAGGCTCCCTTGTGCAAAGGGAGCTGTCAGCG